>NZ_CAXYJR010000006.1:0-165000 GCF_964277885.1 uncultured Exiguobacterium sp.
TTGCGAGTGGTGCGAGTGTCGCTTTACCTTCTTCGCTATCGATGACGAGGAAACGCCATGGTTGCATGTTAACGGAAGATGGAGCAAGTGTTGCTTCTTCAAGAATTTGTGTCATTTCTTCTTTTGAGATCTTCACGTCTGTATCGTAATTACGGATCGAACGGCGTCCTTTGACGATTTCCATGAAGTCTGTTTGAGTTTGCGTTGCCATATTAAATCGACTCCTCTTTTAATTTAGGTAATGTGTCGGCGTTCGCTTCGATACGTTGAATCATCTCAGCTAACGTCCGTTGTTCTTCAGCAGAGAATCCTTCGAGTAAGTTCTCGAGGAACTCATCTTTTTGTTCGCGTAATCGTGCAATGCGCGTCGCCCCTTGTTCCGTTAAGGAAACAAGAATCACTCGATTGTCAGCGGCTGAACGCTCACGAGCAATCATCCCGGTCGATTCCAAGTGTTTGAGGTGACGGGTCACCGCCGCGTGATCGACATTGACGCGTTTTTGCAATTCTTTTTGACTGATCGTTTGATCGACTTGTAGTTGAGCAAGCAAATCCATTCGCGTCTGACTGAAACCATCCGTACAGAGATCGAATTTTTGAGCAATCGTCTTATTGACGGAGACGAGTGCGTAGATCAAACGTCCTTTTTCGGTACAGGAAATACTCAATCCATCACATCCTTCCCTTCGTTCGAAGAAACCTTTGACGTATCAAAGATTGATATGTAAACGAATATAACGTGTTTAATTTGATGGCGCAACTTATTTGCTTCCGACATAAAAAAAGATATCATTCACGCAGAATGATATCGAGTCAGGCGACTTAGCTAATTTGGCGTTCCGACGCTGGGAGTCCTTTTGCATCAATCGCTGCAATGATCCGGCGGAAATAGAACAACCAAAATTGCAGGAACGGTCCGATTAAGAAAATCGAGAGGATCGTGCCGAAGAAAACAGGTCCCCCGAGTAACCAGCCAATGCCGCATGCCGTAACTTCCATGATCGTCCGCATCAGACGAATCGACGTTCCAAAGCGCTCTGCAAGTGTCAATGTCAACCCATCGCGTGGACCGGCCCCGTATCCGACAGCGACATACAGACCAGCGCCCATCCCAATGATGAAAATGCCGAAAATCAGCCAGAGTGTATTCAACCAGATCGACTCAAATGAAGGTAAGAGATGAGAACCAAGAACAAGATTCATGAAGACACCGACGAAAATCGCGTTGACGAGCGTTCCGATTTGCGGTGTGACGCGGTCTAACGCGTACTTCACGAACACGAGTAATAGACCGACAAGCAAGATGATCGTTCCGACGGATAATGGTGTCTTCTTTTGAAGACCAAGATGCAACACGTCCCACGTCGAGACACCAAGTTCAGCTGTGATCATCATCGATGAGCCAAGGGCGAGTAAAAATAAACCGAGTAGGAATAATCCCCACTTTAACGTAGCGCGTAATAACCAGGAAGCGCGATGACGCGTCATGTCTGGCACCTCATTTCTTAAAATAATTGATTCGTTAACTGTATCATGAGGAAAGTGGAAGAAGAAAGACGAAATTTTCCGTTTTTTCCATCTTAAGAAGGAGGGGAAGGATAAAAGAGAAACGTATACTGAAGAAAAAGGAGGGGACCGAATGAAAGCGATCCGGCACCTGATTCGTTTTACATACATAGAAGCCGTCTGCTGCGTCTTTCCCGTGATGATTTTCGCTGCGCTTGCTCTTTCACGTTATCTTCCTACTGAACCGGTCGCTCGATACGATCTCCTGTTGATCTGGTGTATTCTCGTCCAAATCGTCTTACTCGTCACGCGGTATGAAACGATGGCGGAATTCAAACTGATTTTACTCTTTCACGTCATCGGTCTAGCACTTGAACTGTTTAAAGTGAATGTCGGGTCTTGGAGTTATCCGGAAGACGCTTTGACGAAAGTGGCTGGTGTTCCCTTGTATGCAGGATTCATGTACGCAAGCGTCGCGAGTTATGTCTGCCAAGCGTTTCGGCGATTTCATTTACGATTCATAGCATTTCCACCACCTTGGCTTGCGATCAGCGTCGGCAGTCTCGTCTATCTCAACTTCTTCACCCACCACTGGATCTTCGATGCACGCTGGCTGTTGATGGTCCTCGTCGTCCTCGTTTTCTATAAGTCATGGGTTCATTTTACGATCGAGCAGACGATTTACCGGATGCCGCTCGTTCTATCCTTTTTACTGATTGCCTTTTTCATTTGGATCGCGGAGAACATCGTAACGTTCTTTAAAGGCTGGGTCTATCCGCATCAGGAAGGAGGCTGGGCAGTCGTTGATCTCGGAAAATTGTCTTCTTGGTTCCTGCTTGTGATCATCACGGTTTTGATCGTCATCGTCGCGAAATATAAGCGTCAGGATCCGGCTGTGGAAATTCAGCAACGTACCTAAATAAAAAAATAACCAGGCTATTTTTTTGAACTACTTCCGCGTTTTTTCGTTGCTATAGTGAAAAAAACGCAAAGGAAGTGGTTACGGATGATGCAACAGGTGTTGGAACGAGCAACTGAATTGGTACAGATGAAATTAGCGGTCGTGGAGCGGTATGAAGATTGGCAACTCTGGCTCGACGAAGTGAACGGAATCGATGAATGGGTCAAGATGTCAGCGTATTATGCACCGCGTGACGTTCAAGAAACACCGGTCGTCGACGAAGTAGTAGAGCTAGAGCAGACCATCGTAATGCCACCACAAGTACCGGTCGAGCCAGTACGCAAGCAACGTTATGCCTATACGTTTCAGCGGGGATTAAAAGGCGGTACTTTACTAGAGTGGTCCGGCAGTCATATTTCAGAACGAGACGTCCGCGATTGGAATCTCGAGCACGGCATGGAAGTCCGGGTCCGTGTTGAGCGTCAGGATGATCAAAAAACGATATGTCGTATCGAAGCCGTCGTCTCGACGGAGCGAATGAAAGAGAATCCGGAACGTGTCGTGTTTGAACAAGCAATCGTCAAAGCGCATGGAATCATTGAGGAAACGGTGAATGGTCCACTGCAAGATGAGTCGGGCAGACCGTTTTATTATGTCGTACCGGTAGAAGACATGCGCTATTTCCGACTGGAAGCAGGGCAACTCGTCGATCTCGTCATGTGGCGGGGACGGAAGGATACACTGACGATTGCTTGGAAGCATCCGTTCACGTATGAAGAACCGATCGTCAATACATCATCCAACCGCTCATCAGCGATAGAACAACCGGTAGTGAAGACACCTGTGACAGCGAAAAAATCGGACCGGTATGCACGGAAAATGAAACGGCAAACGGTGCCGAAAGCTAAAAAAGCGCAGCGTCGCGTCCGTATGCCAAAAGAGCGAACGATTGAACCGATCGTGACGACAGCTGTACCCGGACAATTGATGGATTTCGTTGATAAGACACCGCTTGATTTCACGCGCTTCACAGGCATGCGTCTCGTCATCGTTGGAAACGAACAACAGACCGCTGTCTATCGTGAGTTCTTTGCGCCGACGGGGATCGAATTGATTCATCTGGCAGGAGACGCACAGTCCGCGAAAAAGATTGCCTGCCTCGCCAAAAAGACGGACGCGATCGTCGTCGTAACGAGTCGCGTTTCTCATGCAGCGAGTGCACATGTCATCGCGCAGGCGAAAAAACATGGTATTCCATTTGCGATGGAACGCCTCGATGGTCGACGTTCGTTATACACGGCATGTGAGCGACAACTTGAGCGCGCTTGGCTTAACCAGCAACGAGACGGGAAATTATTGAAAAAAGAGTGAAACATTAGAAGTTATAAGCCGTAGAGTAAGGTGAGAACTTATTTTTTCAAGGAGGACCTTACTCATGTCATCTCAATTAAAAAAAGCGGCAAAGGCGTCGCTCAGCGGTCGTTGGGGATTCGCAGTCCTAACAGTTATTCTGTTTAGTATTATTCAAGGTGTACCTGGATTATTTGGATCAGATGTGGACGAACCAGCTAATACCATGGATCTCGTCGTATCATTAGTATCGATTTTATTGATTCCGGTCGGAGTCGGTTGGACTTGGATTGCGATGTCGATTGCTCGTGGAGAAGAAACGAAAGTAACGGATTTATTTGAACCATATGGCATGTTTTTCAAAGTGATTGGTCTAGCTATCGTACAATTCTTTTTTATCTTCCTATGGTTTCTGCTATTAGTCGTACCGGGAATCATTAAATCATTTTCTTACATGCTAACGTTCTATATTTTGCGGGATGAACCATCAATTGGTATCTTAGAAGCCATTACACGCTCCCGGAAAATGATGGACGGGCATAAAATGGAAGCATTCATGCTCTTACTATCGTTTATTGGTTGGGCTCTTTTAGGAATCGTTACCCTAGGTCTAGCATTCTTGTGGATTACACCGTATTTCAGTGTCACCTTTGCAAAATTCTATGATCGTGTTCGTGGTGAACAAGCACCAGAGCCAACATCAGATTTCGTCGCACCATATTAATTCCTGATCCCGACATTACGTCGGGATTTTTTATGCGTGAAATAATTCCGATTGGAAAAGACGGTTTAATGGTTGCTTTAGTTCAGTGAATTTTGTACGATGAATGCAACACATCTTATCTAGAGAAGTCGAGGGACTGGCCCGAAGACACTTCAGCAACCCCGCTACGGCGGAAGGTGCTACTTCCAGGAAGGGATATACCTTCCGAAGATAAGAGCGGACAGGACAAGATACCGTCGCTCTTTTCGAACTTCGAAAAGAGCGTTTTTTTATGATAAGGGGGACGATAGAGTGGAGTATGGTTTTTGGTTACCGATTTTTGGGGGATGGTTACGTAACGTCGAAGATGAACAGATGCCTGCGACATTCGATTATGCGAAACAAGTCGCACAAACAGCAGAACGGATCGGCTTCTCGACGACGTTGATCGCGGAATTGAACTTGAATGATATCAAAGGCATTAAGGAACCGAGTCTTGAGGCATGGACGACGGCAGCGGCGATTGCTGCAACGACGGAACGCTTAGAGATCATGACTGCTGTACGTCCCGGGTTCCATAATCCAGCGACGACGGCGAAGATGGCGGCAAACATCGATCAGTTGAGTGGTGGACGCTTTACGCTCAACGTCGTGTCAGCGTGGTGGGCAGAGGAAGCCAAACAATACAACGGTATCTTCACAGCACACGATGAACGCTATGCTCGGACGGAAGAGTTCGTCACGGTCATGAAAGGACTATGGGCAGATGCGTCACCGTATAGCTTCTCCGGTAATCACTACACGATCGAGCAGGCGGAACTTCATCCGAAGCCCGTCCAGCGTCCAGGCATCAAGCTCTACGCTGGTGGAGAGAGTGAAGCTGGAAAGCGGACGATCGTCGAACACTGTGACGCTTATGTCATGCATGGGGGCACGGTCGAAGAGGTAGCTCATAAAATCAACGATATGAAAGTACGTCGGGAAGCGACGGGACACGCACCGCTTGAGAGCTTTGGTCTTGCGGCCTACATCATTTGTCGGGATACGGAAGAAGAAGCGCTTCTTGAGTGGCAACGGATCACAGACGTCAAGGAAGACAGCGCCGGTTATGCGGGTTATCAGGATTTCATCAGTAAATCGCAACTGGAGCAACAGGTCGAGCGAAACGATTATTCCGTCTCGAACCGTGGTCTACGTCCGAATTTAATCGGGACACCAGAACAAATCGCTGAACGGATTCTAGCGTTCGAAGCCGTCGGTGTCACGTTACTTTTGTTACAATTCTCACCACAACTTGAAGAAATGGAGCGCTTTGCTCGTGACGTAATGCCGCTGGTCGAAGCGAAACGAAAGGTAGGTCAACAATCATGACAAAAATTCATATTCTCCACGAAAACCAAGAATGGACGGATCATCTCATCAAACGTCTCGAAGAACTCGAATTGCCGTATGAACAGTGGCACTTGAATGAAGGAATCGTTCCGCTGGATGAACTGCCGCCAGAAGGTGTCTTTTACAGCCGGATGAGTGCCTCTTCGCATACGCGGGGGCATCGTTACGCGCCGGAGTTGACGGAAGGAGTCCTCGCTTGGTTAGAAGAGCATGACCGGACTGTCTTTAACGGAACGCGTGCGCTTCGTCTAGAAGTCAGCAAAGTCAATCAATACACGGCGTTGCGTAAGGCTGGGATTCGTGTACCGAAGACGACGGCTGCCGTCGGACGCGATCAAATCGTACAAGCAGCAAAAGAAATCGGTGTTTCGTCATTCATCACAAAACACAACCGTGCCGGGAAAGGTCTTGGTGTCCAGTTATTCCATTCGATTGAAGCACTTGAATCTTATCTCGATGGTCCGACATTCGACGAACCAGTCGATGGGATCACGTTGATTCAAGAATATATCCAAGCACCGGAGCCGTATATCACGCGTTGTGAGTTCGTAGGTGGAAAGTTTGTCTACGCGGTTCGAGTTGATACGTCAGAAGGATTCGAACTCTGCCCGGCAGATGCATGTGTGATTGACGACTTGTTCTGCCCAGTCGGAGAAGAAGCGCCACAAACACCGATGAAGTTCCAAATCGTTGAAGATTTCAATGATCCAATTATTGAAAAGTATGAAGCGTTCCTTCAAGCGAACCAAATCGCTGTCGCTGGCATCGAGTTCATCAAGGATGCGTCAGGTACGATCTATACGTATGACGTCAATACGAATACGAATTACAATTCGGATGCTGAGGCAGCTGCAGGACGCTACGGCATGCTCGAACTGGCGAAGTTCCTCGGTGCAGCCCTTGAAACAAGCACAGTAAAATAAGAATCTGCTCCCGCCCTGTCACCGGACGTTACAAGACCGGATGACAGGGTATTTCTATTAAAAAAGGGGGCAGGTGTATGATCACGTGGAGAGAAGAACGACAGCTCGATATTCCGATCGAAGAAGCATGGCATCTGTTTGATCACACCCGGCTGCAACGCTTGATTCCGGGCGTCGTCCAGCATGAGGTGATTGAACGAAAACCCGGTGTCGTTGGTTCAACGTATCGTCAGACGTACATGCAAGGCAATCGACTTGAAACCTACATCGTGACCGATTTAGCGTATACGAATGAATCAGATTTCAAACAAAACACGATTGGATTCACGTTGGCTAAAATATTCAAGATCGAGATGACGTTTACGCTCAAACCACTTGGACACGACCGTTGTCTGTTGATTTATACGGGAAAAAATGAGGGAGCGAACTTTGTTGGAAAAAGTCTCTTGTCACTCGGTGGCGAGCGGGAGAACGAGAAAATCGTTCATGGACTGCTGCAACGTGTGGAAGAAGAGGCAGCAAAACAAAAGAAGAACAACGCATGAAAAAACGGATTCCCGCGCTTGGGAATCCGTTTTAGTATCTTATCGATGCGTATACGATTTGTGACCGCTTGGTAAACCAGATAGGTAACCGACACCACCTGTTTTTTGAATCCCGATACCGTCTTTCATCGCTTGTTCGAGCGCTTTTGGATCGACGGCCGTGATTTGTTTTCCTGTCAGTGCCTCACCCGGGTGCTGGTAGTTGCTCAAGAGATAGCTATACCCACCAATATGATCGAGTGAACGGAGACCAGTTGCTTCCGCTCCGACTGGAACGGACAGAATCCGTGAAAGCTTCTTTGTCTTCAGATTATAGGCCCAAACGAAGTTGTTCGTATGAAGGGCACTATCTTCACCGATGAAGAGTGTATCGGACGTCGCGGAGTAGGCAAGGTTATCTGGATTCGCGACGAGATTCGGATTCGCTGTGTTGCCGTAAGCATCGGGCTTCGCTAAATCTTCACCGATGACAAGTGCTTGCATATTCGTTGGCACGTAACGGCTGTCGATGCCTTTTGCGCGTCCGAGATCGATTTCGAATGTCGCACCCGATTCACGTTTTTCGAGCTGGATGTCGTCTTGAACAGCACCTTCTTGTTTTTCGGTACTACCTGACACATACGACAAGGCGATGTAGGCTTTTTTGTCTTGTTCGTTGACCGTGATGCCTTCCATTTTGTTGAACTCTGACGTCGCACCGAGCAACGCACCGTAACGACGTGATTCAAGGAACGCTGCTTCTTTTTCCTTGCCAGGCTTCAGTTTCAAGTACTCAACTTTTTTACTAGCAGCTGTTTTGACCGCTTTAAAGCCCGGTGTCGGCGCATCTGCTGTCTCGAAGATATCGCTGAATTTCGTTCCTTTATCAATCAAGCGTTTGACTTCTTTATCGGAAGCATGACCAAGTTTGATCCATTCAAGATCACCAGCTCCGCCTTCTGTCGCGCGTGTCTGTTTGAACTTCGCCGCATAGAGTGTTCCTTTTGAGAAATCACGTTTTTTGTCCGCGACGTACATGAACATCATCGTGTTGTTCCCGTCGTCACCGAAGATCGCTGTCTTTTGATCCGGCAGAATCTGCATCATCTCGTGCGAGAAACGACCTGTGCTGTAGTGCTTAACTGCTGTCGCTTTTCCTTTTCGGTCGACCGAGATTTCCGGTGTGAAACCGTAGAAGTACGGATTGGCTTTTTCGGTCGTTCCGAAATAACGCTCAGCGAAAGCATTTACTTCTTTATAAGCAGCTGACGTTTTGTCTGATTCGAACGCACGTGCATCCGGTTCATATTCTTCTGACCCAAGGTGCGTTCCCCATGGTGTGGTTGAACCGTTACATGGTGTCCAGAGCCCGTTGACGTTTTTAAAGTCAATCTTACTTGCTTTTTTGACAGCTAATTTTCCGGTCTTCTTATCCTGTGTTACTTCCGTCAATGTCATCGATGCCGGAAGACCTTTGACTTCGTTTCCAGCATTGTCGATTGAATCATATTCGAAGTGAGAGACCATGTATTTTTTTCCATGGACTTCAAGCAGGCTATTCGAATCGGGTGCGTCAGAAACAAAGGCTTCCGGTTTGTCCGGTACACTGCGATCGATGATCGGATTACCTTTGGCATCGATCGGTGTACCTGCTGCAATCATTTCGCCTTTGTTTTCGACGATTTTATCTTGCGAGAGGAACAGTTGATTGTAGTTCAACGGTTTCACTTCTGTTTTACCGTTTGTATATGTGACTTTGACTTTTGCTTCTGTATAGGTTTTTACCATTTGATCGATTTTTGTCGGTGCATCCATCGACAAGAATTCGACCTTCTTGATGTTGCGTGTACTATGAGAAGAGCTGTGGGCATCCGCGAACATTGGGACCATACTTGATGACAAGACCGCTGCTGATAGACCAACCATGAGTGTTCGTTTCATTTTCGTTTCCCCCAAATGAGTTTGTATTGTTGCTACATTTCCATTTAATCAGTCGATTATGTAGAAGGTGTAAAGAAACCTGGTCAGTTTTATCTCAGTTAGTTCATATTACCTTTACAGTAGTGAAAGTAAACGAACGATCTGTGGATCATCGTGAAGTTCCTTTAATGGTCGTAAACGGACGGTACGTAATTCTTGTTGGTCAAATGGGAGTTCGGGATCAATACCGAGTCGAGGTTCAGGACTATGCTCGGCACGCCGGACAAGAAAGCATGTCTCGGTTCCTTGATCAATTGAAATCTCATAGAGTTGGCGTTCGATCGTTACGTGAAGATGCGTCTCTTCTAATACTTCCCGCATGACGGCTTCTTCTTTTGTTTCACCACGCTCGATACCTCCGCCTGGTAACGTCCAGAATGTCCGGGAAGGCGTGTGTAACTCGACCATTAGGATCTGTTGCTCTTCGATCAACGCAGCGCATACGCGGTGCCGCATATCGCATTCCTCCTTCAACGTGTTCAAAAAAGAGACCGAAACGACAGTTCCGGTCTCTTTCAAAATCATTGTGCATATAACGCTGTTAATTGCTGTTGGATCGTATCATTGTTCAAGTACTCATCGTATGTCGTTTCTTTATCGACGATACCGTTCGGCGTCAACTCGATGATCCGGTTCGCGATCGTTTCGACGAACTGATGGTCATGCGAGCTGAAGAGCATTGCGCCTTTATAAGCGATCAAGCCGTCGTTGAGTGCTGTGATTGATTCGAGATCCAAGTGGTTCGTTGGATCGTCGAGTACAAGGACGTTAGCACCACTGAGCATTGCTTTTGAAAGCATACAACGGACTTTTTCGCCCCCAGATAAGACAGATGCTTTTTTCATGACCTCTTCACCTGAGAAGAGCATCCGACCGAGGAATCCACGGAGGAACGTATCACTCTCATCTGCCGGTGAATACTGACGGAGCCAATCGAGGATCGTCTTGTCCGAGCCTTCGAAGAATTCCGAGTTATCTTTTGGCAAGTACGACTGCGAAGTCGTGACGCCCCATTTGAACGTACCGCTATCCGGTTCCATCTCACCCATAAGGATTTTGAATAGAGTCGTGATCGCGATATCGCTCTGGCTGATGAACGCGACTTTATCCGTTTTGTTCAACGAGAAGCGGACGTTATCAAGGACTTTGACGCCATCGATCGTCTTCGAGATGCCGTCGACCATCAAGAGATCATTTCCGATTTCACGTTCCGGTGTGAAACCGACGAACGGATAACGGCGTGACGATGGACGAATGTCATCGAGTGTGATTTTATCAAGCAATTTCTTCCGCGACGTCGCTTGTTTCGCTTTCGAAGCGTTTGAGCTGAAACGCGCGATGAAGGCTTGCAGTTCTTTGATTTTCTCTTCTTTTTTCTTGTTTTGGTCACTTGCCATACGCGAAGCAAGTTGACTTGACTCGTACCAGAAATCGTAGTTTCCGATATACAGTTGAATCTTACCGTAATCGAGATCCGCCATGTGCGTACAAACATTATTCAAGAAGTGACGGTCGTGGGAAATGACGATGACCGTGTTCTCGAATCCGATCAAGAATTCCTCGAGCCATTTGACGGCTTTCAAGTCGAGACCGTTCGTCGGCTCATCGAGTAAGAGAATGTCCGGTTTACCGAACAACGCTTGTGCAAGCAAGACTTTGACCTTTTCCGATCCTGTCAGCTCAGCCATCGTTTTCGAGTGAAGGTCTTCCTTGATGCCGAGTCCTTGGAGAAGCATTGCGGCTTCCGACTCCGCCTCCCAACCGTTCATCTCAGCGAATTCACCTTCGAGTTCAGCAGCGCGCATGCCGTCCTCGTCTGAAAAATCTTCTTTCATATAGATTGCATCTTTTTCTTTCATGACTTCGTAGAGACGTTTGTGTCCCATCATGACCGTTTCGATGACTTGGAATTCTTCGTATTCGTAATGGTTCTGACGGAGGACGCCTAAACGTTCGCCCGGTGTGATGATGACATCGCCTTGTTGCGCTTCGATGTCACCCGCGAGAATTTTCAAGAATGTCGATTTACCAGCGCCGTTTGCACCGATCAGACCGTAACAGTTGCCTGGCGTGAACTTGATGTTGACGTCTTCGAATAATTTTCGGTCTGCAAAGCGAAGACCGACGTTTTGTACTGTAATCATATAGAGATGAACCCTCGTTTCTAGTAAGTGATGTGCTCATTCGAGTGTACCACAAATCGTGATCTGTCGTAGAGCAGGCAAAGTTCCCTCCATATTAGGATAGAAATTAAAAATAAGCAACCGGACATTTAAAAAAATGAAACATTTTCCAGATGAATACGTAGAATAAAATAAGGAATTCGTTAGAGGAGGGGTTAGATGGCCATCTTTTTTACGTTATTGTTTTTCGCCCTCATCGTTTTGCTTGGCATGGAACTCTACCGCTATATCCAAGAAAAGATCGATAAAGGAGATTCAGAATGAGAGAAATCAAACCGAAGAAAAAAATCCGCCCATCGATGATCATCGCCGGTGTGCTCGTATTAGCATTGCTTGCAACGACACCGTTCATCGTCGAACAAATCGAACCGGGACAAGTCGGTGTCGTGTACACACCGTCAAGCGGTGTCAAAGACGAGACGTTATCGCAAGGCTGGCATGTCGTTTCACCGATTACGCGAGTGACAGAGTATCCGATTCGAACACAGACGAAGTCGCTTGAGAACATGACACTTGCGACCAAAGACGGAAAGAACATCATCGTCGACTTTACATACAGCTTTTCTGTCTCGCCGGATAAGGTGACGAAAGTCTTCAATAAGTTCGGACCGATCGAAATCGATGAGATTGCAAAAGGTTATCTAAAACAACGACTCTATGATGCATCGCGTGAGCAAATCTCAAAAGTCACCGTCCTCGAACTGTTCGGTGAAAAATCAGGGAATGTCTCGACTAGCATTCAGACGCAGTTTGCAGAAGATGTCAAAGATATCGGTTTCATCATCGAGGATGTCGCACTCGGTGCGCCAAAACCAGATGAAAAGACACAGGAAGCGATCGATGCGCGTGTCAAAGCGTCGCAGGAACTCGATAAAAAGAAAACGGATCTTGAAATCGCTAAAGCAGAAGCAGAGCGTCTTCGTGTAGAAGCAAAAGGGGCAGCCGATGCCCGTTTGATTGAAGCCCAAGGGTTGGCAAAAGCTCAAAAAGAATTACAGAAGACGTTGACGAAAGAGATGATTCAATACGAAGCCGTCAAGAAATGGGACGGGAAGTCACCACTCGTTAGCGGATCGGGGAGTATGGTTCAATTACCGATTCCAGATAATACAACAGAAGAAAAGAAATAAAATAGACCTAATTTTTAGGTCTATTTTTTTATGCTGTAATAGTAAATTAATTAGGTTAAAGATAGATATGTTATTTAATTTTAGTATATAGATAAAAAAACATTTATTTTATATCTTTTAAATGTAAAATTTATGGTTTAATTCCCTTATTTAGAAGGGGATCGAACGTAAAAGAGAATTGCTCAGTTGAAATTAGTGTTAAGAAATAGGGGGGGATAATTTTTGTATAAAAATCGATCACCAAATACATTTATTATCTTAATGATCCTATTTGCGACAAGTTTTTCGATTCCGCACAGTCATGCGACGACCGAGGAGCTAGAAATACCAGACCCTTTGACGTCATCGTTTTGTGAAGAGACGTTGAATGATTCAACGAAAGAAGACTTGCTGAAAAAAGAAGAACGGATAAAATGCGAAGAACTCTTGGAACTAAAGCAGACATCCCCACCTGAGAGCGAAAATCCACCAACATCCGAGACATCCCCATCTGAGAGCGAAAATCCACCAACATCCGAGACATCCCCACCTGAGAGCGAAGATCCATCAACACCCGAGACATCCTCACCTGAGAGCGAAAATCCACCAACATCCGAGACACCTCCACCTGAGAGCGAAAATCTACCAACATCCGAGACATCTTCAACTGATGAAGAAAAGAATGAAGTTCCCGACCAGCTTGATTCTGAAGAAGAATCATCGAGCGAAATTAAAGAACCGGTCTTAAAGTCAACTAAACCAAGACAAGAGAAGCAACAAGCAGTTGCTCCAACACTTGCCGGAGTAGCATTACTTGGAACATCAAGTTTAGATGCGTTCTATAACGAGACGACTAAAACGATTACATTAGAAAATACGGTTTCTGGATTGTTGAGCTTAAATTTATCAAATGGATATATTATTTTTCGGCTACCATCAGAGGTCATTCAAAGTATTGAAATAAGTTCCGTCAAACTTCAATATCGCTATAGCGGATTACTTGGTATTGGATCACAAATGAAAGATGTGACAGCAGTAATTGATCGAACGAATAATCAAATTTATGCTGATGTTAGTTCTTTATTAAAGCTATCTCTTTTAAATAGCGATCGCTTTACCTTATCGTTCAAAGTCGGAAATCTACCAGTCGGAGTCGATAAAGTTTATACATTCCGTAGTGTATTAGCAGATGGGATAATTGATTTAAATATTTTAAGTGGTGGTACGGCAACAGCGGCACTTGGAATCGGACCAACATTTAATTTAACAGTTCCGACTACTCTTGATTTTGGTAGTCATGAGTTGACGGGGCGAGAGAAGATTATTCCTCGTTTATCCCCAATGACGATTGCGATTTCTCACGAAAATGCCACAGGATACAATTGGAAGTTACAAGCAAGTCTCAATCGACCTTTAACAAGTACGACAGGTGATGTCTTAACTGATGTTCTTTATTTTAAGACCGCTTCGAAAACCCAATTACTGCAAGCAACTGCTATTGAAGTGGCTACAGGAACGATGTCGGCGAGTTCGAATCAGACGCCGTTGACATACGCTGAAAATGAAGGCATCATTCTCGATTTAACAGGAAAATATCCGAAACCTTTATCGTATAGCGCAGACATTCAATGGAGTTTAATCAATGCACCGTGAAAAGGGGAGAACAAAGATGAAAAAACGCTTTGCTTTTTCAACGATCTTGATAAGTACTGCTTTAATGTTAGGAACGACCTCTGCGTGGGCTGCGAATACCTCCACGGGAACATCAAAGGCTGAAATTACATTTACGACGAATGCAGCACCTATCATCGTCAATCCAGACTCACCCAATCCGAATACTCCATATAGACCTCAGGATAACGGAGGAAATACGCCAACCGGAAACACAGGACCACTCACACTCGATTATGCGCCTAACTTTAATTTTGGCTCGAACGAATTACTTGTTAATAAAGCACTCTTCAAAGCAAAAGATCAAAAGCCCTTTTTACAAGTAACGGATCGACGTATTCTCCCTACGAAATGGGATGTTAAAGTAAAACTCAGTACTTTTAAAGATAGCGGTGGGAAAGATTCCTTGGCTGGATCCACGTTGACAATCGATGCGGGTGAGGTACAAACCTTGATTGGATTACCAATTAATGCAGCACCTACGACAGGAAATGTTACCTTAACACCTGGAAATCCGGGAGATGCAAAAGTCATTTTAGCATCAGCTGCTGGAACGTTTTCAACGTGGCAAATTTATTGGAAGGGAAACGGGACTGATAATGATCGCATTACACTGAACGTCCCTGTCGGTGTTCAGGTCGAAGGAAAACATACCGCCACGCTCGATTGGACGCTCTCTGACGTCGTGAATTGATGAGAAAATGGGGGGAGAGAGATGAAACGATGGGGAGTCGGTTGTCTAATCGTTTTGCTTTATGGATTACTTGTCTGGATGACACCTTCAGACAGCTTCGCAGAAGATCGTGTTAATTTTTCGGTCGAAGCGGTTCCGAATGCATATCAGGTCGATTCCGGTGTAACCTATTTCGATTTAAGGATGACAGCGCAACAAAAGACGAATCTTCAAGTTCGAATCTATAATCACGGACCCGCTGATCATACGTTTTTAACTTCAATCCGAAATGCCACAACGAATAACAACGGTCTGATCGTCTATGATCAGAAAAAATCTGTCCCATTAGCGTCGACTTCGTTAACGGATCTCATTAAACCGAATACGCAATCAACATTCATTAAAGGCGGAGAATCGAAAATCGTTTCTTTACCACTTGAAGTGTCAAATGAGTTGGATGGGACATTGCTTGCCGGTATTCGGATTGAGAGCAAGCCGGAAGGGGAAACGACCAAGGACAATACCATCGGCATTCAAAATCGCCATGCTTATGTCATTGGATTAAAAGTCCGTTCTTCAATCAAAGAGACTGCACCCATCATCACATATGAGGGAGTGCAGGCAAAATCCTCTTTTTCTAGACCTACTGTTTTCGTTAAATTAGCAAATCAAGCACCGACCATCAGTAAAACGATGAAATTCGAAGCGATCGTCACGAAAGGAAAAAAAGTAGTGGTTCGAAAACAAATGGACGTTCGATTCGCACCATCGATTTACATGAAAACACCGATTGAAACGACAGCAATCTTAGAACCTGGCACGTATCACATTAAGATCCGCGTTGAGGGAGAAGAAAAGACGTGGAAGTGGAAAGACAGCTTTAAGATTACGAAGCGTCAAGCAAATCAGATGAAAGAGCAGATACCCGATCAGGATATCGAAAAAAATTCGAACTCCTTTGTCGGAGAATGGTCGAAAGAACTCATGATTGCATCGACCTTGATCATCTTCTTATTAATCGGTTATATCTATCGTTTGAAAAAACAGCAACGTCAAGCATGAAAAAAGCAGATTCTCAGCGCTGAGAATCTGCTTTTTGATTAGTGTGCGGCTTGTTCAAAACCTTGAGCAATGGCAATGATGACTTGTGTCGCTTTCACCATGTTATCAACGGAGATGAATTCGAACTTGCCGTGATAGTTCTCGCCACCGGTAAAGATATTCGGTGTCGGAAGACCCATGTACGAAAGTTGTGAGCCATCTGTTCCACCACGGATCGGCTTAATGATTGGCTGGATATCAAGAGAGTCCATTGCGGTATGAGCGATATCGACGATATGCATATGAGGTTCGATTTTTTCACGCATGTTGTAGTACTGGTCATGCAAGTCGATTTCAACACTGCCTGCTCCATACTTTTTATTCCACTCCTCAACGAGAGCAGATAAGAAGTGCTTTCGTCCTTCAAATGCCTCACGATCGAAATCACGAATGATGTAATTAAGGGTCGTTTTTTCGACAGAACCGTCAAACGAAATCAGATGGAAGAATCCTTCAAAACCATCCGTGAACTCAGGAGACTCTTCTCCAGGAAGACGATCGTGGAATGCCATCGCATGTTTCTGCGAATTGACCATTTTGTCTTTTGCTGTTCCCGGGTGAACGTTCGTTCCGTGGAAGACGATTTTAGCAGCTGCCGCATTGAAGCTCTCGTATTCAAGTTCGCCAAGCGGTCCACCATCGACTGTATAGGCATAAGTGGCATCAAACGCCTTCACGTTGAAATGATGGGGTCCACGACCAATTTCTTCATCTGGTGTGAAGGCAACACGAATGCGACCATGTTTGATTTCTGGATGTGAAATCAAATGGTGCATCGCTGTCATGATTTCTGCAATCCCGGCTTTATTGTCGGCACCGAGTAATGTCGTACCATCCGTCGTCATCAATGTGTGACCGACATAGTTGTGGAGTGCAGGAAAATCAGTGGGCGACAGGATGACGGACGGTACTTCACTCAATGTAATCGAATTTCCGTCATATGATTCCACAAGTTGCGGACGGACATTCGTGCCCGTGAAATCCGTTGCCGTATCCAGATGAGCAAGGAAACCAATTGTTGGAATGTCTACATCTGTATTGGCGGGTAACGTCGCCATGACATACCCATTGTCATCGACCGTGACCTCTTCCATACCAATTGTCTTTAATTCTTCTACGAGCAAACGAGCCAGTGTCCATTGCCCTTCAGTCGTTGGAACAGTCGTACTCTCATAGTTCGATTGTGTATCGACTTTCACGTATGTAGTTAGACGATCAATCAATTCTTGTTTCAAATCAAAAACGTCCCTTCTCGTCATAAGATACCTTCATCATAGCATGAAGACCTAATGTGAGAGAATTCTGAATCATGATAGACTAATAATGAAAAAGGAGGAATTCTTCATGAGAGCATTCGTAGTCGATCAGTACGGAAAAGACGCATCACTTATAGAAAAAGACGTCACACCTGAAAAAGCGGGGAAGTACGAATTACGCATTCAAGTCGAGGGGTCGAGTATCAATCCACTTGATACGAAGATGTTCTTCGGACACGTGGCAGCAGCATCGACGACTGGAATTCTCCAGGGCGATGTAACGGGGAGAGTCATTGAAATCGGCGAGGGTGTGACGTCTTTTTCTATCGGCGATCGCATCGTCGCATTCGGCGGTGGGCTTGGAACACGTGCTGGTGCGCTAGCGGAGGAAATGCTTGTGCCTGAACAGATGGCAGTCTTACGACCAAAAGAGGTCTCGGCTGAGATTGCAGGTTGTTTACCGGTGATCGGGTTGACGGCGATGGAGATTTTGAAAGAACGGATCGTGATTACACCAGGAATCCGTGTGTATGTAGCAGGTGGCACGGGCGGAGTGGGACACCTGACTGTTCAACTCGCGCGTCATTATGGGTGCGACGTCACAGCGAGCGCCTCTTCGGACGAGAAGGCAGCTTGGTTAGAAGCAAGAGGGATTCGCGTTCATCGGTATAAGGAAGAATCAGCTGAAGCATTGCTCAAACGACTGGATTTTGACGGATTCGATGTCATCATTGATACGGTGGGTGGCGATCATTTACAAGAATCGTTCATACTCGCTAAAGAACGCGGACGTATCATTTCGATCGCTACACGGACGACACAAGATTTAACGATGATGCATAGTAAAGCCTTATCACTTGAAGCTGTGTTCGTTGCGCTTCCGTTACTTAAAGAAAAAGTAGATGAGATGAAGAGACAGCAACATCACTTAGCAGAACTTATTCATTTAGTGAAAGAAGGCGCAATCGAGATTCGGATCGAAGAGCAGATTCCTTATGAACGCGATGTGTTAAATGATCTCTACCAACGATTTGATCAAACATCACATTTTGGTAAAGTGAGTGTGCGTCCAAGTCTTAAAAAATGATTCTTCATTTATTTTACATTTCCTGTTAAAAACATAAAAAATCCGCTACTGAAATTTTCGATAGCGGATTTTTTAGATAATACGTTATTTGCGACGAATGAGAATACTTTTTTGAGCGAGTTGTGGCATAGAAGAAGGAGTCGGGAAATCTTTCTGCTCCGGTTGTTCCCATACGACTTCAAATTTTTGACGCAATTTGTTGAATGCCTGCTCAACAGCTTTTTTCAATTGTAACGCATCAAGTGCAGGACTATCTGTCGTGATCGCAAGGAGTCCTCCACGATTCGTTAAATGAATGACTTTTTGGATCCAAGGAGAAAGATCCTGTTCCGTCCGAAATTGACGCGTTCGTGTATTGACGTGTACCGGCGGATGGAACAAGACGACATCAAAACGAGTCTTCTTATCCGCTTGTTCGATATAGTCGAACGCATCTTGAACCAAAATTATCTGTTTTTCAGGAGTAAAATGGTTCAACGTAAGATTATCTGTCGTCTTATTTCGACTACGTGTCGAGAAATCAACACTCGTCGTGTGAGTAGCATGACCATGAAGTGCAGCTACTGTCAAAGTTCCTGTATCAGAAAAGAGATTCAGTACGTTTTTTTCTTTAACTGAATCCATCAGAACTTTACGAAGTTCGCGTTGCGCGATATCGAAGCCAGTCCGCATGCCGGCGTCAAGGTCGTATGCATACCGTGCATCATGCTCCTGTAACATTTCTGGAAAATCACCGCGTTCACCGATTAAAAAATCGTCGCCTTTGACGGGTTGAAGATCGACAAGAAAATCTCGTTTTTCATAAATGCTCTTATAGTGAACGAGCGATTCAAGCGCCTCGAGAATCATCGGACGAAAGGTATAAATTCCCTCATTTTCGAAGAGAATGAGATAGTGATGGTCGTAACAATCAATCGTCAGTCCACCGATACCATCACCTGCACCATTAAATATACGAAAAGCTTCGGATTCTTCTTCAAAAAAGTCGTTTCTTTTGTCTAGAGCTTGTTCGAAAAGCCGTTTGAAGAAAGCAACATCGATTGTGTCTTGTTCATCCATCGAGAGCGTCCAACCGACACCCTTTTCTTGCTTGCCAAAATAGCCAGTCGCAAGGTATTCTTTATGTTCTGTCATCAAATGAAGCAGTCCACCTGCTTCTTTGACATGTTGCAAGGATTCAAACATTTCCTTACGTAACGCGGGATAACCGCTTCGAATCAATTCAATCCATTCGGATTTGACGACAATTGGATAGAGTTCACGGGGCATCTAATTTCCTCATTTCTACTTGTGGATAAGTGTAATTAGTATATCATAGACAGAGTTATCCACATGTGGATAACTGGGTATAAATAAAACCGTTAATCCTTATGTAAGTAAAAGGACTAACGGTTTTTGTTATGATAAGCAAACAACTGAAAAATCTACAGTGATTTGGAGTGAAACATAAAAAATGAAAAAACATGTTCAAGTCGTAGGGGCTGTCATTCGTAATGATCATAATGAAATACTATGTGCACTTCGTAGTAGCCAAATGTCATTGCCTAACTTATGGGAGTTTCCTGGGGGGAAAATCGAGATACATGAAACGCCTTCACAGTCTTTAGTTCGCGAAATCAATGAAGAATTAAAATGTAAAATTAAGGTCAAACAACCAATCGAAAAAACGACTTACGAGTACGACGCTATTACTGTCACATTACATACCTTTGAAGCTGAAATTGTAACAGGAGAACCGATTGCTATAGAACATGCAGAGCTGCGCTGGGTAGCTGTTTCAGACCTTGATCAGCTTGAATGGGCTCCTGCTGATATTCCTACAGTTGAGTATATTAAGAAAGAGTTTGCCATTCCTTAAACAGTTCGATTGATAGTAAAGAATGAAGTGAACAAGTCACACTAATCGGTTTAGAGCCTGTACTTTGAAGATGCTTTCACTGGCCAAAGTATGTGAACGGTAGCGCTCTTCCTTATTCTTTATCTGCTTTACGCCAAGGACCTTTCTGATGGTGTTAAATGGTATTTTTAATGAATAAACTATTAATAATATATCGATAAATAGATAAATAAAGTAAAAAATCATCGTTTAACTAAAAAGTTAAACGATGATTTTTGTTTGTTAATTGGAGACTCGCTCCACAACAGCCTCAAGCGATACTTTAACATTACCAGCTAGTGCTCGCGTAATCATACACGAACCTTCCGCTTTTTCAGCGAGATTTTGCGCCTTCTTCAGATCACGATCCGACAAATCGGCTGGTAATAAGAGAGTAGGACGATGAATGATCGCGTCGTACGTAAAGACGCCGTTCGTGACATCCACAATGCCTTCCGATTCCATCGTTAACGAGACTTTTGGAATGTGACTACGTTCAAGCATCGCGGCAAGCGTGATGATATAGCACGTAGCCGCTGCCCCAAGTAACATCTCATCTGGATTTGTACCAACCCCTGGACCATCCATGGCGTCCGGAATTGAGATTTTTGTTTTTAGTTCACCCGTCTCGATCTGACCAACATCATTGCGATTGCCCGGCCAGTCTGCGGTTAAATGAAAATAGTGCTTCATGATCAATCGCCTCCATGCCTCCATCATACGAAGTTCAGCATGATTTTTCGCCTATTCTGCTCATGTTCAATTAGAAGAGAACGATCAGCCAAAAATTTGGTCGATTTTTTCGATATCCTCTTGTGACAACTGAACTTCTAACGTACGCAACGTATCCGTCACCTGATCCGGTCGTTTCGCACCAGGGATGATGGCATCGATACCGTCCTGTGCCAAATACCACGCGAGTACGACGTGTGCGACTTCCGCATTATGTGCTTCTGCGATCGGACGCAGTTGATCGACTTTTGCGAGGTTTTCTTCGAAGACATCTTTTTGGAACAAAGGATCGTTTTTCCGTAAATCATCAAATGTCGTCTCTTTCGTATATTTCCCTGCCAATAATCCAGCAGCGAGTGGGAAATACGGGACGAAAGATATACCGTTCTCAACAATATATGGGAGTAACTCTTTTTCCGCATCCCGTTTGAATAGGTTGTATTCCCCTTGATAGACGTCGACATGTCCGTCTTTGTTCGCTTCCTTCAATTGTTCGAGTGAGAAATTCGAGACACCGATTGCGCGAATCTTTCCTTCTTTTTTTAGTTCAGCGAGTGCAGCGACGGCTTCATCCTTTGGTGTCGATTCATCCGGAAAATGAATGTAATACAAATCGATATAGTCTGTCTGAAGACGTTTTAAACTCTCTTCGACCGATTGACGGAGAAAGTCTGGTGAATTGTTCATGACGACGTTTCCGTCAACGAACTGATGCGCACCTTTCGTCGCGAGAACGACATCTTCTCGAGCGACTGTGTCTTTCCAGACCTCACCGACGAGTTCCTCCGAACGTTCTGGTCCGTAGATGAAAGCTGTGTCGAGGAAATTGATTCCTTGCTTCAAAGCGACACGAACGAGATCGCGTCCGGCTTGCTCATCGAGATTTGGATACAAGTTGTGTCCACCGACAGCATTCGTACCGAGACCGATGGGGTGAACGAATAGATTAGATTGACCGAGTTGAACATGTTTTGTCATGAAAATGACCTCCTTAAACGATATCGAGTGGTTCTTTTTTGGTTGGTGCTGGGAATGCTTGATCAAGTGCAGCGAGCTCTTCCTTTGTTAAATTCAGGAGTGCGGCACGACCGTTAGCTTCTACATGATGTGCTTGTCCGGCTTTAGGAATCGCGATGACGTCGCCTTCACGAATCGCCCATGCGAGTAGAATCTGTGCTGGTTCAACGCCATGTGTCTCAGCGAGTTCCTCGACGGTCGGATGATTCAGGAGTTGATCACGTAATGAACCACCTTCTGCTAGTGGGCAATACGCCATCACTGGTATACCATGCTCACGTAGTAACGGTAATAGTTCATACTCGATTCCCCGTGATCCAAGGTGATAGAGTACCTGATTGACAGCGCATTGATCACCACTTGGCAGTGCCAATAGTTCCTTCATATCTGATACGTCAAAGTTGGACACACCCCAACGGCGAATCTTGCCTTCTTGTTTTAAAGCTTCCAGTCCTTCGACGGTTTCTTTGAGTGGAATGTCACCACGCCAGTGCAGGAGATATAAATCGAGATAATCGGTACCAAGACGGTTGAGCGTCTCAGAACAAGCGCGCTTCAATGCTTCCCCGCCAGCATGATGCGGATAGACTTTCGAGACGAGAAAGATTTCCTCGCGTCGATCTGCAATCGCGTCGCGAATCAATTCTTCAGAAGCACCTTCCCCATACATCTCTGCCGTATCGATGAGTTCCATTCCGCTATCAAGACCGACACGGAGTGCTTCGATTTCTGCTTCACGCTTCTCCGACTCTTCTCCCATTCGCCATGTGCCTTGTCCGAGTGCCCGAACATGCGTGTTATCGGGAAACGTCACCGTTTTTTGCTTTAATGCAGCAAGTATCAATGTCTTTTCCGTTGCGTTCATCGTTCTTCCTCCTTTGTTAGAGAGACAATAGTAGGGTTTACCACGCGAACTCCGAACAAAAACGTCTTCTTCAAGAGAAGGAGACGTCACCAATGCTCAAACAATGGACCGTGATCGCCGAATACAGGATCTTGAGAAGGACGCCTCACCTGACGAATACGTTGAAAATTTTCCGGGCGTTCACTTGTTTGACCGGTCAGCGTATCGTAATCTTGACCATCCGGATAAGCACCGATCACTCGAAAGTGTTGACTCGTATCAAGTGCTTTATGTCCCGTACCGGCAGGAAGTATGAGAACATCTCCACTCGTCAAAGTGAAGGTCTTACCGAGCGGACCACCCAGCTGAACGGTTGCATGCCCTTCAAGGATACCGAGCACTTCATGGGCGATACTATGATAATGATGAAAGTCAAAAATGCCATCCACCCAGCTATTACGCCAGTCATGTGCATGGAAGGTCTGCTCGATGTGTGATGGATCTGTAAATGCGTGTCGATAAATCAACACAGGGAATGTCGGGTTGTTCGGAATATACCCGTCATCTTCAAAATAAAATACCTCAACGCGCATCTTCGTTGCTCCTTTCTCTAGTGTGGAACAAAGTAATTATTACATCTGTAATTACCCGTAATTAAATATCATCAATCGTCCGAGCATCTTTATGGCGTAACGAATTCGGAGGTGCTAAGATGCTTAAGTTAACGAAATTACAAAGGAGGCTTTCCGATGATCGCCATCGAAGCAAAATTAGAAGTACAACCCGCAAAACGAGAAGAATTTTTAGAAGCAACAAAAACACTAGTGGCAGGATCACGTGCTGAAGCAGGAAACATCAGCTATGACTTGTTCCAAAGCACAGAAGACGAAAATGTCTTTATGATGATTGAAAAATGGGAAGACCAAGCTGCAATCGAAGCACACAACACAAGTGCTCATTTCGGACAATTCGTTGCGTTTGCACAAACGGCTCTTGCTAAACCATTAGACGTTCAATCGTTCCAAGCATAATCATAAGAGATTAACGTAATATATAAGGAAGGTATTCTAGGTTTGTGACCTAGCATATCTTCCTTTTTTTGTTTCATGCGACATGATCGATCAAAACCTCTATGTGAGTTTAGAAGTATTCCATTTTTCTTTTACAATCATATGACATTTCATTGAAACTGTTAGTTTTTCCCTGATTAGGGCATTATTCTTATAATGACACAAAAAAGGAGGCTGTTATCATGAATGAACGAACGAATGCACCAGAGTCGAAGCGATCATTCTTCAAGATGCCTCATACATATGCCATCATCATGGCGATTCTCGTCATTTCAGTCATCTTGACGTATACGCTCCCAGCAGGACAATTCGACCGTGAAAAACAAGACGGACAGACCGTCGTCATCGACGGAACGTACCGAGCAGTCGAATCTGCACCTGTTAATTTCTTCGGTTTGTTCGAAGCAATCCCGAAAGGCATGGAGGCGGGTGCCTCCATCATCTTTTATATTTTCCTAGTCGGTGGTGTCTTTGGTATCATTCGTCAAACGGGCGCCATTGAAGCGGGAATCAATCAATTGATTCGCCGGTTCGGTCAAAAGGGGCACATCATGATTCCGGCGACGATGTTCGTCTTTTCGATTGCCGGGGCGACGATCGGGATGGCAGAGGAAACAATCATCTTCGTACCAATTGGGATCATGCTCGCGCGTGCACTGGGTTATGACGCGATGACGGGAGCCGCAATCGTTAGCTTAGGGGCGGCAGTTGGTTTTGCTGGCGGGATGTTGAATCCGTTTACGGTAGGTGTCGCTCAATCAATTGCGGAAGTACCTCTCTTTAGTGGTCTCGGGTATCGAACGGCTGTGTATATCGTATTTTTAGCGGTGACGATTCTTTATGTCATGAACTACGCACGGAAAGTCAAACATGATCCGGCGCGCAGTCTTGTTTATGATCTCGAACAACGTCGTTCGGAAGAAGCAGCGACGACGATTTCACGCTTTTCGAAACGTCATGCCTTCGTCTTACTCATTTTAATCGGTGGCATTACGCTCAATGTGATCGGAATCTTTGAGTGGGGCTGGTATTTGACGGAATTAACCGCATCCTTCTTGATCATCGGGATGATTGGGGGGATCGTTACGCTTGGTGTAAACGGAACGTTCGAGAGTCTGATTGACGGTGCGAAAGCCGTGACGTTTGGCGCATTGATTGTTGGATTTGCTCGAGCGATCGTCGTCATTCTTGAAGAAGGACGTGTGATCGATACGGTCATTTACGGCTTATCGAATGCCGTAGGACATTTGCCGACTTTCTTTGCTGTCATCGGGATGTACGCCGTGCAATTGATTACGAATTTCTTCATACCATCCGGGAGTGGACAAGCGGCGACGACGATGCCCATCATGGCACCGTTGTCGGATTTACTCGGGATCGAGCGTCAAGTAGCTGTCTTAGCGTTCCAGTACGGGGACGGATTGACGAATATGATTTTCCCGACAAGTGCACATTTGATGGCGTTTCTTGCGATCGCGGGTATTCCATATGAGCAATGGTTACGCTTCGTCTGGAAACTCTTCGCAATCTGGATTGCCTTGGCATGTGCTGCCTTATTACTTGCCGTGACGCTTGGTATTCAATGAAGTCGACCTTTCGGACATCTGTCCGGAAGGTTTTTCTGTTGCAGGAATCGGGAAGCGTTATCACGAACGGGTAGGGAGATGACTAAAGGGGGAACTAAAGTGACATATTCAATCGTCGGTTATTGTGAAAAAGAACAAGCGTGGGGTGTTGCTGTCCAATCGAAATTTTTAGCGGTCGGGAGTGCTGTTCCGTTTGCGAAGGCAGGAGTGGGAGCGGTAGCGACACAGTCGTTTGCAAATACGACGTATGGTCCTGAAGGGTTACGGATGATCGAACAAGGTGCTTCTGCGGACGAAGTGCTACGTCGATTGACGGAAGCAGATGAAGGACGAGCGGATCGCCAGGTCGGGATCATCGATGCGAATGGCAAGAGTGCGACATTCACGGGTGAGGGATGTAACGACTGGGCAGGTGGTATTGCCGGGAAACATTTTGCAGCGCAAGGGAATATTCTTGTAGACGGTAATACGGTCAAAGAGATGGCGCGTGTCTTTGAATCGACGCAAGGTCCGCTCGCGGAACGATTATTGCGTGCGTTAGCGGCAGGACAAGCAGCAGGCGGGGACTCACGCGGAATGCAGTCAGCGGCACTTCTCGTCGTCAAGGAAGGTGGCGGATACGGTGGATTCAACGACCGCTATATTGATTTACGCGTTGACGATCATTCAAGTCCGATTGAAGAACTCGAACGCATTTATCAACTGCATACCCTTTATCTACAACCGAGTAAGCCGGAAGAAATCAAGCCGATCGATGATGCCCTAGAGTCGGAGTTGATGGATAAATTATTAGCGCTTGGTTACCGTGGTGATTTCGAAGATGCGTTCCGAACATATCTGCACACGGAAAACTTCGAGATGCGCGAACAAGCGGATCGTGCGATTGATACACGTGTCCTCGCGTATATTCGATCCCAATGAAAACGACAGGATGGACCGCGGTCCATCCTGTCGTTTTATTCATACTTGTGTTGACTGAGCGCGAATCGGTACTTTGAATCCGGTCGCGATGAATCGTTCCATTTCTGGTTCCGATTTAGCGTTCAAGCCAACTGTTCCGTCTCCTTTTAGTGCCACGTTCGTCAGCTTGACACGCGTGATGTCTGGACCGATCGTAATCCCATGTTTGGCGGAATCCTCAATGCGGATGTCACGAAGGCGCACGTCTTCAGCCCCATTTTCTCCACCAAAGATTTGAATATCCGTTTTTGCATGGCGGAACCCGCTCATTTTCAACTGACTGATCGTGACGTTCCGTGCTTTATATTGAATCCCGATCATCGGTTGTTCTTGATAGTCATAATACGGATCACCAAGCACCGTAAAATCATGTATGACGACGTTACGGTAAGCGGAAACGACGAGTGCACGCGGTTTTGAATTCGCATAGAGTTCCGTATATTGAGGAGTTTGAGCGATCAAACGTGTTGCGATGATATTATAAGCCGTTTGAGACATCGGATCGCTTGCTTGATGGTGTCCGATATGTCGGAAGTTAAAGGCACGATGATCATCAATCGATAGGTGTCCGACGATTTTGACGGTTGAGGCAGCAGAAGAGGTCGCATGTGCCTTGATTTCGAGTCCACCGAAGCACCGACTGGTTGCATTGTTGAACAACCAGACGTCGCGTGATCCATCATCGACTTCGATTCCATTTGAATTAGAGAATCCTTCTGCATGGGCACGTCCACTTGGGTCATGCATGAAGCAGTTCGAGATGAAGAGATGGTCACTATGGTGCGTCGTGATCCCGTCATCGCCGAATCCGTAACCGGTCAATCCGTCGAACCAGATGAATGAACTACTTAAGTTTGCGCGGGCACCGTCCCCGTTGTAATTGTAATACGGTGTCGAGATATCAAAACAGTGAAGCCCCGGGTTGATCGCTTCGACGTCAAAGACCCAGCCATAGGTGACATGCGCATATGTGAGACAGCTAGAGTGATTCCCCCATGTGCTACTTTTCTTCGCGTCACCGATACGTTTGATGTTCCAATCGAGCGTCATTTTTTCGACGAGCAGATGATGATTACCGAGAAGATAATTTTGATTCGTCACGAGACGCCGTCCTTTTGGTGCCTCATCGTGCATCTTTATAATCGTTTTTCCTTTGCCGGCTCCCGTTAAAATTGTGTAACTTGGCAAACGAATCCCCCGAACGACGTACGTACCGGCCGGGACATGGACTTGTCGATGTCCATCACCGAGCGCGTCGATGAACGCTTGTGTATCATCCGTCTGTCCATCGCCGACTGCGCCAAAAGCAGTGATATCGACAATTTCGACATCGCTGATCAAACGTTCGAATTCATGATTGAGCCGACCGAACCAACTCGGTCGTATCTCATCGCGTGGCGTCACGAAAGCGGGTGTCAGCGGTAGAATATGTTTATCACGATTCGTTAAAAATAATGGTGAGATCATCGAGCGAAGCGTTCGACTGAGGTTAGGACTTCGTCGTGGTGCGACGAATGCACTATCGTGTAGCAGTTGTTCCGCTTGTCGAACTGCTTGTTCGTTGGTTGACGTTTCAACGTATTCCTGAATCAACGCCGCATTTTGATACGGATCATGCGTGTGATCGAGTTTTAACATGAAATGGTTCTCCTCTCTGAATAGGTCTGTCTATCTTTTCCCCTCTAATTGAACAATCATTCCTTGTTTCATAACATCCATAAAAATACATAAAAACGTTTAAAATGGATTATAATGGATTTTAAAAGAGAGGGGTCTTCTGATGTCACTTCGCAAACGACTCGTAATTGGTATCGGACTGATTTTGCTAATTTTAGGGGTTGGTAAGCCACTGACGGAAGCGGCTGTTCAAGCATTGAAACCCAAAACGGTTCAGACGTCTGGCATCGAAACAAATGGATCGTGTAAACCGAATTGCAAGAAAAAAGGCGAATTGTTAAAAATCCGATTTCTTTCGTGGTTACCTAAAAAGAAAATGAAGAATGATGAAGATTTACGTGCTTGGGATACGAAGAAAAAGCCGAAAAAGCAGAAAGACCTTAAACCGAAAAAGAAAAAGAATAAGATCTTCACTATAGGAATTGAAAATGCTAAGCGAGGTACGAATGAAAAAGGAATATCGTCCTCATCGATGTTACTGATGAGTCTCCTTGTTCTCCCTTTAGTCATAATAGGCTATATCGTTTGGCGGAAGCGTCGAAAGACTAACAGACACGATGAAGAATTTATAAAAACTGATCTCCCATTACAGCCCCTACACGATGACTTTATTTTGACGGAGGAACAAATCAATCTTCCAGATGCCTGGATTCGCAAACAACTTATCCAGTTCAATCAGATCCTCCCGGTCCGTTTACAGCGGTATGACACAGAAACGTTTCAGGAATGGTGTCTACGGATCGGGTTTCGGCCCTCCCATCTCTTAATAAAAGCCTACCTCCTAGAACGCTATACAGAACGAGCTTTTGCGATATCGGAGATGGATAAACAAACGATTCAGAGAGAATTTGGAGTCTTCGCTCACCAGTTCGATTGAAACCTTTTGAAATAGGTGACGTAGATGAAACAGGAAAGGGGAGATGATGATGTACCTAGCAGATGCCGTGAAATTAAAGAGTATTCTGAGGAAACAGCTTGATCAGTTGATTGAAGAGATGGAGCGCGTAGCGTTCATTGATTTAGAAAAGGGAGAAGCACTCCCCGCGCAACAAGGTCGGACCTTAACCGACGTCGAAGCTACCATGGACATTGTACGTCACGATATGCGAGTCTTGGATCGTCTCGTCTACGCAGCGAATCTAGAAACCGTCATCGTGACAGATGAAGGAGAAATGCCACTCGTCGAAGCAATCGAGTGGGCTACCCAATTACGGGCGAGGGCACAAAACTATCAGATGCTCGCAAGTCGACCAAAACGCGAGTTTCAATACGGATTTGAAGGGACGACGATCATTCGTCATGCCTTGTTCGATCCCGATGCCTATCGCTTAAAAGCGGAGGAAGTGGAACGGCAAGCACACAAAGTATCGAATGCGATCAATGCTGCGAACTATCAAACGACAATTGCTTTTGATGGTGGACGTTATATGTAACTCCTTGACGCGGTGAGACTCCATGTCAAGGAGAGGGGACGGACCTCAATTTTCCTCTGTGGAGAAGAGATGGCGACGGCAAACCGATGACCACGAACCATTGACAGATTAACCTGTTACCTTTGACCACCTATGGAACGCTGATATTTTTTCCGTCCCCGCTCCCTGTCGTTTCTTTGAGAAACGACAGGGATTTTTAGTGTGTCAATGGAAACAACAGGGTATAGAGAAGCACAAGAGAAAGGAGAGATATCATGGAACACACTTTTTCAGCATTCGTCGTACGAGAGGTGGACGGAAACTATGAAGGGAAGGTTGAGGCGAAACACATCGATGATTTACCAGAAGGAGACGTCTTAATTCGTGTCACGCATTCCTGTGTCAATTACAAGGATGCTTTATCGATGTCGGGTAATCGAGGGGTGACGAAATCCTATCCGCACACACCAGGTGTTGACGCAGCAGGATATATCGAACAAACGACAGATGCACGATTTCAAACCGGTCAATCGGTCGTCGTCAACGGCTTTGATTTTGGAATGAACACCTCGGGCGGATTTCAAGAATACATACGCGTACCAGCGGATTGGGTAACGCCACTTCCAGATGCCATTCTTCCATTAGAAGCGATGCAATATGGAACGGCAGGATTGACAGCAGCGCAATCGGTCGATGAACTATCGCGAATCGTCTCGAAGGAGACAGGCCCCATCCTCGTGACGGGAGCGACAGGTGGTGTTGGTACGATTGCGATTGCCTTATTGATTCGATTAGGCTATACGGTACACGCCGTGACCGGAAAACAACTAGAACAAGAACGATTACTGGAAAAGGGAGTGGTGGAGGTCTTAGACCGCAAGATATTGCTAGAAGAAACTGACCGTCCTCTAAAAAAAGGGCTCTATGCCGGTGTCATTGATACGGTAGGAGGTCCATTACTCGCATCCGTCATTCGCTTCGTACAATATGGTGGTGTCGTGACGACGTGTGGAAACGTCGGTGGAGCAGAGATGACGTTGACAGTCTATCCGTTCATCCTACGCGGTGTCCGCTTGATCGGAATCGATGCGGTACAAACACCGATTGTCTATCGTCAAGAACTATGGCAACGCTTAGCGAAGGAGTGGCACGTCGATCTCGCATCAGAAGTTGACGTCAAAACACTGAACGACCTACCTGACATCGCAGAAGCCCTGCTGACTTCTCGTCATCGTGGTCGAACTGTCATCGAAATTTAAATATTTCAAGTAAACATTGGTGGTATAGTGGGGAAAAACTGTGTCGACTTTTTCAGGAGGAACCATACATGAGTGAACACCAACAAGATCAAGAACGACAGTCTCGACAAGAACGACGAAAACAGAAACGTAATCGTCGCGGTATCGCATTTGGCGGTATCTTAGCGACGCTATTCATCGTCGGTGGCTGGTTATATATGTTGACGAATAACGATGCCTCTCAAGCAACATCGACGCTCGAGAAGCCAAAAACGACGGATCAAGTAACGAAAAAAGAAGACTCGAAGAAAGAGACAGCATCGAAAGATAAAAATGAAACAAAAAAAGAGAAGAAAAAAGCAAAGAAAAAGGCATCAGAGTATGAACAAGCAGCTTGGGTGACGCGTCCGTTTGCGAACGTATACGGCGATGCAAGTCGTAGCAGTGTCATCTACAAAGCAGATTTAGGTGATGTCTATGAGGTACTAGATGCGGAGGACGGCATGGTCCATCTCAAACTCAATGACAGCATCGAAGGATACTTACCGGAAAGTGATGTTCGTTTGGAAGCACCAAAAAGCATGTCAGACAAAGCAGTCCTTGCAGCACTCTCGCAAGCCGTCGCGAATCAACCGATCGAAAAACCGGAGCAGTATCTTGGGAAACCGGTTGCTGAATTCGAAGCGAAATACGGCGCGATCGGCAATACACAAAAAGATGCTGTCAATACGTACTACTTCTCGAATTCTGGGTACTTACTCGTCGTCTCGGACGGAATCATTGAAGCAATCGACTGGACGAATGCTTCAACGGATGGATTATCAACACTTGGTGAACCTATTGTCGATACGAGCTACGGAACATGGTACGAGGGAGAATCCTTACAACTAAAAGTGTTCCCAGATAACGGAAAGATGCGTCTCCGTCTTGCGCGTGATCCTGGACAAGAATGAATGAACGACGAATTCGCTTCAAGCGAGTTCGTCTTTTTTTACGCAAAAAACCTCCCGAGTCCGACACTCGGGAGGAAATATGAAAATCCTTTGGGAGGAGATTTTCTTAGTAGACGCCTACTGCATCAAATGATTTCGCTGCAGCTGTTGCTTCTGCACTTGTTGAACCGTAAAGATCTTTCGCCGATTGAACGACTGCTGCACGGAGTGAGCTGAAGTTCGAGTTCGGAGTCAAGTAAACAGTGAGAGCACGGTAGTAGATTGCACCGAGTTTTGGTACACCGACACCTGTGACAGTTACGCCTGTGTGTGTTCCACCGTTACCGAGGAGGTAAGCGGCTTTGTTGACGATACCAGAGTTCGTGTGGACACCACCGTTATCCTGTGTACCTGTGTAGCGTTTTGAGTAGTGATCTGGATCGCCGTAAGCAGCTGGATTTGACATCGAACGGAGTGCGTCACCGCTGACTCCTGGTGTATAGATGTCTTCCCCTACAAGCCAGTCGAAGTTCGATCCAACAGAGTACTCAGCTACTGTACCCATGATATCAGAGATCGCTTCGTTGATCGCACCTGACTCGTTTTGGTAAACGAGACCAGCCGAGTATTCTGTGACAGCGTGTGTCAATTCGTGAGCGACGACATCAAGTGCGCCTGAGAGGTACGTGAACGTTGAACCGTCTCCGTCACCGTAGACCATCTTCGTTCCATCCCAGAATGCGTTGTTATAGCTCGTTGAATAGTGAACAGATGAGTTCAAGCGTGCACCGGCATTGTCATAACTGTTGCGACCATATGTGTTTTTGTAGAAGTCATATGTTTTTGCAGCATTGACGTGTGCACTGACAGCAGCGCGGTCGTACGTTGCGTTGAAGACGTTATCTGCGTCAGCCCAGAGTGTTCCTGGAAGTGACGTACGGTTTTTCGCATCGTATGTGTAGATCCCTTTACCACGTGTCGTATCTTGGAGGTAGTACGTTGAACCGCTGAGTGTCGTATTGAATGTAACACTGCGTCCGAGAACGTCTGTACCTGTTGCATGTGCGAGTTGATCGAACTTGTTAAGTACTTTACCAGAGTTCGCATCGATGAAGTATGTCCAGCGTGATGGCTCTTTGCCAGCGAGGACCGTCGATGTGATTTTGTATGCATAAACTGCATCATCTTTCACTGGATAGATGACGAGCTCTGCTTTTGGTGCCACTTCGAATTTAGAAGCCTTGATTGCTTTTTGATAGAGCTTGATGGCTTTCTTTTCAGAAAGAGTTGCTTTTTTCGCGAGACCTGGTTTTCCTTTGACATTGATCGCATCGTTTACGACTGCTTTCAAAGTACCGTCTTTCGCGACGTTCCCGACGACGACACTACCAAAGACAGGGACGCCATCCACTTCTTGTTGGAGACGTACGATCTGTGAAGATCCATCTTTTTCGACATTCTGAACAGCAAAGTCACCTTTTTTGTTCACGAAATCTTTGACGATCGTTGCAGCTGGTTCTGACGAAGCTTTCGTGAGTTTACCAGCTTGAAAACCTTCTGCACCTACGACTGTAGGAACAACAAGTACACTTGCGACAAGCGATGTAGCGAGAAACTTTTTCAAAATAAATCGCCTCCTTGTTTGGGTTGAGTCTAACTATGCCAAAGAAATCAGAAAGCGAGAATAAGTCATTCGGATTAAATCGAATTTTCTGAATATAGTCCGTAGTACCTGTACTGAATTATTAACTGTAAAAGATATTTCAGCACAAAAAAAGAACCATTCAAGAGAATGGTTCAACGAATCCGTTGGTAGAGATGATGGACGTCATCTCGCGTCTCATCAATCTTAAAATCATGTGGATCAAGCTCGATTCCTTGCTTTGAAGCAAAGCGTTGGATTTTTTCGAATGATTTCCAAATTTCGATATCCGGTCCTTCATGCTTCCAAAAGACATAACGCGCAGCTGGAATCCGGTGACCTTTCATTCCTTTCGGGATGCCATCGAGTGATGAGACGGGATACCCGACACATTGTGAGTATTTAGTTCCGTTTCGTTCGAGTGAGATATCGAGTGGATAGCTATCTGGTTTTGCAGGAATCTCATGTGAACGTCTTGAAAATTCACGCCAGAGTTCCGGCATCAACGTATGCAGTTCGTTTTCTTCACATGTCAGTCCAAGACCGACAAAATAAAATTCATGACGTTCCACGATTTTAGGATGCATGAGAAACTCCTTTCTGTACTTATGACACGTCTTCGATCGGCGAACGTTTCAAGTCTAGAAAAAGACGCGTAAAGGTGGCGTCCCATTGTGTACCCATGCCCTCTTCTAAGATGGATAAAGCTTTTTCCACTGGCATTCCTTTTCGATAAGGACGATCAGATGTCATCGCATCATAGGCATCAGCGATCGCCATGATCCGACCGAAGAGTGGAATGTCCTCTCCTGCGAGACCTTCTGGATACCCCTTTCCGTCATAGCGTTCGTGATGGTACTTTACCCCAGGAAGAATCGGTTGTAACGTCTTTGGAAGCTGAACTTGCGATAGAATGTGCACACCGATGACGGGGTGTTGCTGAATGATTTGGAATTCTTCGTCAGTCAAGCGACCTTCTTTTAATAACACATCGTCACGAATGCCGATTTTTCCGATATCGTGCAGCAAAGCTGATTTGCGCAATAACTCGATCTGTTCGTGCGGCAGGTTTGCGGCAGTAGCGATTTCGACGGAATAGGCAGCAACACGAAGCGAGTGTCCGGCCGTGTAAGGATCCCGGGCATCGAGTGTTGCCGCAAATAAAGTAAACAGACTATCGAGCAATTGTTCATTTTGTTCATCACGTTTTCTAATTCCTTCCATCATCAGGTTAAAGCCGGAGACGAGATGAGAAAATTCATCAGAATAGGGGTTCGGTAACGAGATGAGGCGATTGTTTTCGACATCTTGAATCCCTTGCTGGAGAATCGCAATCGGCTTTCGGATGTTTTCATAAAGAAGAAGACTACAAAACGTCGCGACGGATAAGATGACGACTAAGATGAGTGTCGCCCAACTCCAGTAGGAGCGAAGGCTCTCATTTTCCGTTAGTTGTACAGCTGAGGCGAGAACGAACAGCATGACCGGAAAAACGCCGATGATCAAGGTGCTGATGAGCATCTTGTGTCTTAACGTGACAACTGTCGTTTTTTTCGGGACATCGAATCTACGATTAAGAGCATGTTTTTCTAAAGTAAGTAGCATCTGCTCCGTGACACGATAAGTCAGAAAAAACTCGATCAAGGCGTGGAGGATTGCGACGAGGACAGCACCAAAACAGGCGAGACCGATCAAATAATACGGCATCCGTAACCATCCTTGAGAGATCGCGAGTGCTGTTAAAAGTGACGAAGGAACCGAGAGACCTAAGAAGTGTGGTCCCATGATTCGCTGAACCGTCAGAACGGGAAACCGATGCGCCGTCCGATAAGCATCTTGAAAAGAAGACAGCGAAGGAAAGTCAGTTTGAAAGAAGTATCGCAAAGAGCGAACATGCCTTGAGTAGATGAGATATTCTAATAAAAACATTAAACTGACTGAAAAAGACATGATACCAATTAGAATGAGTTGTTCTGTCCCAGTAAAAGTCAGTGTCTCAAAAATAAATAGACATCCGACGCCGAACACAGCGACAAATGAACCAATTAAATAGTTTCTAAGCAAATGACGTTCAAAACGTTTTATAGCGCTCATTGTATCCTCCTTATGTAATCATCAGAGTGTTTTCAGCGTACCGTGAAACAAAAGAAGAAATCCGGTCATTTTTACAAAAAAGGAGAGTGATTTTTAAAATAACTGATTAATTTAAATTCCAAAAAATAGGTATGGTCGAAAAGAACTAATTATCTTAAAAGCGATTGATTAACGAAATAAAATAACCTATGATTTGAATATTCAGAAAAGTGTAATGATCTTATACTTTTCATCACTACATAGGGGGTCAATTCACGTGGGAAAAAAGAAACAGCTTAGCGTAGCCGTGTTGTCTGGAATTACGGCAGCAGCCTTTGCTGTTGGCCCGGTCTTACCTGGTGGGCAGGTAACATCGGTACAAGCAGCAGAAAAGGCGGCAGTTGGTGCACCAATGGATTTGAACACGGTCGATCAGGATCGACTAGCAAAGGTGCTTGAAAAACGTGGGGTCATTTCAAAAGCGGCATCAGCAGAAGCGAAGCAACAAGCCGTCCAAAAATATCTCGATAAAAAAGCAAATGGTAAACCAGCAGATGATCATGAACATGAATCAAGCAAGGAAGCAGCTTTCGATAAAAAAACGAAAGACTTTCTAACAAAACAAAAAGATAAGCTTGCGAAGCAATTGAAGAAAAAGCATGGTAACTATAAAAAAGGGAACCCAAACGGCTTTGTCAAGGTAGATAAGGCAAAACAAGCAGACTATAATGGTGCGAAGCGGACGGATAAAGTACTCGTACTTCTCGTCGAATATAGCGATTTCAAGCATAACAATGTCGTTCAAGAGCCAGGATATATGTATTCGAATGACTTCAATCAGAAGCATTATCAGGATCTTATGTTCGGAGACAAGGAATTTGAACTCTTTAACGGAGAGAAAGTAAAGACATTTAAACAGTTCTATGAAGAGCAATCCGGTGGTAGTTATTCGGTAGACGGTAAGGTTTCAAACTGGTTGACGGTTCCTGGTACAGCGAAGGATTACGGTTCAGATAACCCTGCTGGTGGAAACGATAACTTACCGGGATCAAAAGGACCACGTGGTCTCGTCAAGGATTCGTTAGCGGCAGCTGTCAAAGCCGGTATCAATTTAGCGGACTATGATAAATTCGATCAGTATGACATGGATGGAGACGGTGACTTGAACGAACCAGATGGTCTCGTTGATCACTTGATGATCATTCATGCGGGTACAGGACAAGAAGCAGGTGGTGGTACCCTTGGTGACGATGCAATCTGGTCACACCGCTGGACGTTAGATGGTGTTCATCCGGTAGCGAATACGACAGCAAGTGTTGATTACTGGGGTGGAAAGATGGCTGCTTATGATTACACGGTGCAGCCTGAAGATGGTGCGGTTGGTGTCTTCGCGCACGAATTTGGTCATGATCTTGGACTTCCTGATGAGTACGATACGAAGTACACGGGTCAAGGTGAGCCAGTCGCTTCATGGTCCATCATGAGTGGTGGTAGCTGGAACGGGAATATCGCTGGAACAGAACCAACAAGTTTCTCACCACAAAACAAAGAGTTCTTCCAAAATGTGATGGGCGGAAACTGGGCGAATATTCAACAAATCGATTTTGATTCCTTAGATAAGCTAGGAACAGCTTCGTACCTCGATCAGAGTGTCACGAAATCGAAAAATCCAGGAATCATCAAAGTCAACTTGCCGAAAAAACCGGTAAAAGGCATCGCGCCGGCATTCGGTAAAAAGTATTACTACAGCACAAAAGGGAACGACTTGCATACATCCATGACATCTCCGGAGTTTGATTTGACGAATGCGAAAGAAGCGAAGTTCGACTTCAAAACATTGTATGATGTTGAGTATAACTACGATTTCTTGACTGTCACAGCGACTGCGGATGGACAATCAAAAGTCATCGATACAATCGGTGATGAAGATACAGATGGAGATCAGCGCGCTGATTCTACTAAAGGAGCATGGGTAGATAAATCGTATGATCTCAGCGAATTCGCGGGTAAAAAAGTGACATTGAAATTTGATTACGTCGGGGACGCTGGTCTTGCGTTAGATGGATTCGCACTTGATAACGCGAAGCTGACGGTTGACGGTAAAGTCGTCTTCGAAGATGATGCAGAAGGTACACCGAAATTCGCGCTTGACGGTTTCGTCGCATCAGACGGTTTCTCTTACGCAGATAACGCTTATTACCTCGAATGGCGTAACTATGCGGGCTCTGATAAAGCACTTGAGCATGCACGCGGCGTGAAGTATAACACAGGTCTTGTCGTTTGGTATGGTGACTCAAGCTTTGACGATAACTGGGTTGGCGTTCACCCAGGTGAAGGATTCCTCGGAGTCGTTGACTCACATCCTGAAGCAATCGTTGGAACACTCAATGGTAAACCAGTCACGACAGGAAGCACACGTTACCAAATCGCAGATGCTGCATTTAGCTTTGATAAAGCACCTGCATGGTTGATCGACTCCCCATCACGTGGAACATATGATTATAAAGGTCTTCCAGGTGTAACGAAATTCGATGATTCGAAATCGTATATCAACCAGTTGATTCCGGATGCAGGGAAACTACTTCCGAACAATGGTTTGAAGATTGAAGTCATCGGTGAAGCAAAAGATAACTCTGCTGGAGCTGTCTGGATTCATCGTTAAAACAGAAGAACAGGTTCAGTTTCGGCTGAACCTGTTTTTTATTTTAGTTATGTAGAATAAGTGGAATCAATTGGAAAAAACATTGGTCTGACAACTTGACTTTTAAAGCGCATCCATTCTATACTTACGTTAGCTTAATATTGTTATTGTCATTACGGATTCACATCGTGTCACGAACAATCTTTTCGTTGCTCCATGTATTTCGGGACAATAATGAATTCCTTTCATATGCCCAGCATATGTATTAAGTAATTTATTTTTGGAGGTTGTTCCCATGAACACAGGTAAAGTAAAATGGTTTAACGCAGAAAAAGGTTTCGGTTTCATCGAAGTTGAAGGCGGAGAAGACGTATTCGTACATTTCTCAGCAATCACTGGTGAAGGCTTCAAAACGCTTGACGAAGGTCAAGAAGTTGAGTTCGAAATCACTGAAGGCGCACGTGGAGCACAAGCTGCTAACGTCGTAAAACTTTAATTTCAACTATTCAATCGTCCCTTTTCGGAGGGACGGTTTTTTATTAGATTAATATCTTGAATTCAAGATAAATGTAGAGTATACTTCAATTACCAAATCATTTACAGGGAGTGAGGAAGATGGAACTACTCGGAATTCATCATGTGTCGATTTTGACAGGCATGGCGGAACGCAATTATCAATTCTACACACAAATACTTGGAATGCGTCTAATTAAAAAGACAGTCAATCAGGATGACACGACATCGTATCATTTGTTTTATGGAGATGCGGAAGGGAATCCAGGAACGGATTTGACATTCTTTGATATTCCGCATCTTGGAACGGGTGTACCGGGAGCGTCGAGTATCTCTTCGACATCCCTTCGCGTGAAAACAACAGCGGCTCTTCAATTTTGGAAAGAACGGTTTGAGGAAAAGGAAGTGGATCACGACGAAATCATTGAACGCGCTGGGCGACAAACACTGGCGTTTCGTGATCAGGAAGGAACACGGTTGATTCTCGTCGCGGAAGATGGCGAGGTGGGTGTCGCAGGTGGTGTACCATGGCCGCAAAAAGAGATCCCGTCGGAGCATGCCATTGTTGGACTAGGAGCCGTCACACTGACGGTCAATGATCCAACGCTGACCGTCCGTGTACTGACAGAAGTCATGGGTTTCCGGAACGTCGGTCATTACCCATCACTAGCAGGTGACTTTGCTCCGATCGAAGTCTATGCGACAGGAGAAGGCGGCATCGGAGCAGAGGTTCATATCGAGGCACGTCCAGATCTCGACCGGGAACGTCTCGGTCGTGGTGGTGTGCATCATGTCGCGTTCCGAGTACCGAACAGTGAGGAGTACAAGAAGTGGGTCGATCGCTTGAATGCCTATCACTTACCGAACTCTGGTAAAGTCGATCGTCACTATTTCCAAGCTCTCTACTTCCGGGAACCGAACCATATCTTGTTTGAGCTCTCGACAGATACACCGGGATTCGCGACAGATGAGTCGGTTGAAACGTTAGGGGAGACGCTTGCGTTACCGCCGTTTCTTGAACCAAAGAGATCTGCGATCGAAGCACGGTTACGTCCACTCGAAATCTGACAATCCTGTGACACAGGTCACAGATGGATCGTCCATCCCGTATACTAAGAGCAGGAATCAGGAAAAAGGAGTGACGGGATGTTAAGAACTACGCTTGGGCAATTCCGAATGATTGCGATATTAGAGGGAATTTCGTTTTTAGTCTTGCTGTTGATTGCGATGCCGCTGAAATACATGGCGGACATTCCACAAGCAGTCTCCGTAGTCGGAGCATTACATGGTGTCTTGTTTGTCATGTATGCAGTTTGGCTCGCTGTCGTGAAATTCAAATACGATTGGTCGATCATCAAGGCGGGTATTGCGTTCATCGCATCATTCATTCCGTTCGGCACGTTCGTACTCGATCGGAAGTTAAAACAGGAAGCAACAAACGCGTAAATTGTGTATACTGAATAGAGCACGGCTGTGGATAACTGTTTTTGTCTATGCGAAGCAGGTTATCCACAGCTTTTTTCTGTGGATAATTTTTAGGAGGATATATCATGTCAACATTTGAAACATTACACATCAGTGACCTGTGGATAAAAAAATTACAAAAGCAAGGTATCAAGGAGCCGACACCCATTCAAGAACAGGCGATTCCGTCATTACTTGACGGACGTGATTTGATTGGACAGGCACAAACCGGAACAGGGAAAACGTTAGCGTTTCTCTTACCGATTCTTGAGCAAATCGATGTCGAATCGCAAACGGTCCAAGCATTGATCGTCGCACCAACACGCGAACTCGCGCGTCAAATTGCCGATGAGACACATAAGCTGATTCGCAATACGGAACAGTACCGTGCGCTTGCTGTATATGGCGGACAAGACGTCTTTAAACAGATTCAACGACTCGGTCGGATGCCACAAATCATCATCGGTACACCGGGACGGATTCTTGATCATGTCGGTCGCGGCACACTGGACTTAGGTGAATTACGCACACTCGTCTTAGATGAGGCGGACCAAATGCTGCAAATCGGTTTCTTGCCAGAAATTGAGGATATCATCGAGGCAGCACCTGTTGATCGTCAATTCGTCATGTTATCCGCAACGATGCCACCGAAAGTAGAAGAACTGGCGAAAACGTATTTGCGTAACCCAGTCGAAGTACAGGTGGAAGCGGAAAGTATCACCGTAGAAGCAATCGAGCAATTCGTCGTCGAGACGACGGATCGTCGCAAGCAGGCGACACTACGGACGATGCTTGACGAGATGCGTCCATACGCAGCCATCATTTTCTGCCGTACGCAACGTCGCGTCAGTAAATTAAACGAAGAGATGCAGATGCAAGGATATCCGACGGATGAATTGCATGGTGGTTTGACGCAAGGAAAACGAGAAAAAGCGATGGCGAAGTTCTATCAAGGAAAAACGCAATTCCTGATCGCAACAGACGTCGCTTCCCGTGGACTCGATGTGACAGGTGTGACACACGTCTTCAACTATGATTTACCGGACGATGCCGAAAGTTATGTTCACCGGATTGGTCGGACAGGACGTGCCGGGAACGACGGAATTGCAGTCTCGATCGTGACACCTAAAGACGGTCGGACGTTCCGTGATATGGAGCGGGAATTGAACATCTCGGTCACGCCGATCGTCGTCGAATTATCTGAAGAGGCGATTCGCGCACAGCACGACCAAAGTAAAGGATCACGGAAGACGACAGAAGGACGTGGAAACACACGTCGTTCGAATAACCGCCGTCCGGGACGTGCACACCGTAAGTAATAAGAAACAAGATAAAAGAGCCGGTCTATTTCTCTCGTAAAAAGAGAAAATGGACCGGCTCTTGTTTTATTTAGCATAGACCATCTGACCACCAAGGTGACCGGTATAAGCAAGTAGTCCGCTACCGACGATCGCAACGACGAAACTGAGTAATAAAAACATTTTTTTGTTCGAGCGGTAACCGACTAAGAGGAATAATAGCGAGACACCGAAGGCGACAAGGCTGAATAAAGCAAAGTGTTCATGGTTTTCAATTGCTGAATGCGTAGCAGCACTCAAGTTACCTCGTGCATATTCTTCTGCTCCGTCTCCAGATAAATAGGCCGCGACTCCAGAAATCAGACCTACGACTAGCGTGAAGAGGGCGAACAATTTAAATTGCGTCCATTTCAGACTGACGAGTAACAATACCGTTGCGAATAATAAAAGTGCGATTGGTGCGTGGACGAGTAGCGGATGAAGCGGTACATTCCCTAACATGATGAAGACCTCCTTAGATAAGTATGGTAAAGCATAGCTTCACTTTACCCTGCTTATCTGACAGATAACTGACACCGTTTTAAAGAGTTGGGAAATGAATGATGAACCGTGTACCTTCACCGAGCGTCGAATCAATAGAAATCGTTCCGCCATGCTGCTCGACGATAGAGTGAGCGATCGATAACCCGAGACCCGTCCCTGTTCCGTGACGTGAATGGTCCCCTCGATAAAAGCGCTCGAATATTTTGGCTTGTTGGTCGGAAGCGATTCCGATTCCGCGATCCTGTATCGTCAACTGGCGTTCTGTTGCGGTTTCGTGTAATGAGACATCGATGACATCATCACTGTAAACAAGAGCATTTTCAAGAAACACCGTCAATAAGCGATTCAGTTGGTGGGCATCGCCTTTCATTTTTAAGTTTGGCGTGATTGAGGCGCGAATGACACGATCCGTATAGGCATGCTGAAAGCGTTCGATAGTCTTTTGAACGAGTGAACTGAGATCCAGTTCTTGTTTCGATGAGGATTGTCCTTCCCGTGCCAGCAACAGTAAATCAGAGACTAAATACTGCATCCCTGCCGTCTCCGCCTTGATGTCCTCTAAAATCGTTCGCCCTTCGTTTGAAAGAGGCTCAACTTCCAGTAATTCAATCCCGCTATAGACGATCGTTAGAGGAGTTCGGAGTTCGTGTGAAGCATCGGACGTAAAACGACGTTGGCGATCGAATGCTTGTTGTACCGGAATGACGGCTCGACCCGCAAGGACATATCCGATCAGTGTCAGGACGATCGTTGCAAGAACGGCGATTCCTGCAAGGACGGCAATCAATCGTTGTAAGGTATCTGCCGTCGACGAGATATCCTTTAATAAAAGGAGTCGTCCTTCTTCCGTGTTACGTTGATATAGTAAGAAATGTCGATCGCCCCATTTGACTTGTTTCGTCGTATCATTCGAGCTTAGGAATCGTCGTAGTGTTTTTTGCTCGACATCTGACGGCAGACTTGCATACCGCTGCTTTCCTGAAGCATCAAGGAGCTGAAAGTAAATCGGATTTCGCGCGAACTGATCTTCTCCGTGTTCGATACGTTCGAAGATGTCGCGATCAGAAACACTCTTCAATTGATTGAATTCCATTTGATTGAGTAATTGAGCGTTCGTAACATATACACCGATTAGGATAAGAACTAGTACTAAAAAAAACGAGCCGCTGAATAGTAAAGTCAGTCGTTTTCGAATCGATTCAAGCATGCGGATCACCTAATCGATAACCGAATCCACGAACTGTTCGAATCAAATTAGGAGCACCGACCGCGTCTAATTTTTTACGAACGAGTCGAACGAGCGCATCGAGTGCGTTATCCGTAATATCAGCTCCAATCCCCCACACGACCTCGATGATTAATTCACGGCTCATCACTTGTTCAGGTCGTCTGAGTAGTAAGGAAAGGAATTCAAATTCACGTCGTGTTAAATCGATTGGATGTCGCTCATAGGAAATCGTTTGTGATGACAGATCGAGAACAAGTCCATGAAAGGTGACCGTCGATATAAACGCCTTTTGCTGGCGGCGACTGAGTGCGCGAAGTCGTGCCAGTAATTCATTCGATTGAAATGGTTTGACGAGATAGTCGTCCGCTCCGCTGTCTAGACCATGAACGAGATCGATTTCCGTATCACGAGCAGTCAACATTAAAATGCCACCTTCAAACTGTTCTTGCCTTAAGGTGGCAGCGACTTCGATTCCGCTCTTACGAGGCATCATCCAGTCGAGGATGAGTAAGTCATAACGATACGTCTGACATTGAAGGAGCGCCTCCACCCCATCCTGCGCGACATCCACTTGATATCCTGCCCGCTCCAAATGGAGCCGTAACATCTTAGCTAGGCGCTGATCATCTTCTGCCACCAAAATCCGCATGAACATCGCTCCTCTTTTTTCTCATTATCCCATAGTTGCCGTCAGTTAGTTGTCAGTTTTTTTCGATACAGTAAACATAACAAGAAGGGAGAGGAAACAGATGAAACCAAAACCATTTGCGAAATGGCTTGTCGGGCTCAGCAGTTCCGTCTTCATCGGACTCGCGATTGGTCAATTAAGTGTCAGCTCGAGCGATACCTCGACGACACCTGTCTCAACAGGAGATACGTACTCAAATGATACGACATTACCATCTCAAGGAAATCAATATAGCGATGATGAAGGCGAATACGAAGGGGATGACGGATATTACGAAGGTGACGATGAGGGTCAATGGCAAGGCGATGAATCGTCTGGATTCAGTCAACCGGGTGGGTCGAGCGATGGTCAATCCAGCCATTCGAGGTAAGGAGGAGGAAGATGGAGCGACAATTGTATGCGATGCATAATCAGGTGCGATTCGTGACGGATCAGCCGATTGATGAAGCAGAGTGGGAGGAGCTCGTTCGCTTTTTTCATTATGTGGATCGACAGTGGTCACGCTTTGATGAGCAAAGTGAAGTCAGTCGATTGAATCGTTTACGGATCGGAGATACGTTATCGGTGTCCTTGCCGTTAGCCCGTTTATTGGCTCGTGCCACACGATACTTCGAACAGACGGAACGTTATTTTTCTCCGTTCCTATTAGCGCAACAACAAGCCAATGGTTACCGGCAATCGTTTCCTTTCACGCAAGCCATCGCTTATGAAGAAGCGGCTCCACCAGAAATCGCACCATTCATCATTGAAGGGTGTGACGTGACCCGAGTGGGGGGCGGTTTTATCGATTTAGGTGGTATCGGAAAAGGTGCCGCAGCGATGATCGCAGCGCAACGCCTCCGAAAAAACTGGAACCGTGGATTGATTGAAGCGGGAGGCGATGTCATCGTCTGGTCCGAGGAGAAACCATGGAATATTACGATCACGCACCCAGAGACCGAACAGCGTGTCGCTGATGTGCAGTTGCGACAAGGTGCGGTCGCGACATCAAACCGCGTCTATCGATCGTGGAAGACGAGGGACCAGACCCAGCATCATTTGTTAGATGGACGAACAGGACGTCCGACAAGAAGTCCGATTCTTCAAGTGACGGCGTCTGCTCCACAACTCTATGAAGCGGAAGTCATGACGAAGCTTGCTTTTCAGATGACAGAAGCAGAACGTCAAGAAAAGCTGTTTCGTTGGTTTCCGAAAGGACGATTGCTGATGTTAGATACTACAGGAGAATGGCGAAGCGAACGGAAAGGAGTGAGTGAGATATGGACTGGATGAAATGGTTATTCTCGACATGGACGATGATCCGCTTGAGCGGGTTAAGTGGCCACTTCTTCATGACGATTTCTGTCTTAGCTGGATTGCTCGGTTCCTACCCAGCTCTCAAAAAACAAAAAGCACGATTACATCACGTGCACTTATATAGTGGTTGGGCAGGGTTACTCGCGATCGTCCTTCATGCGACACTCATCATTGTGGATACCTACGCACCACTGACAATCTTCGAGGTCCTGATTTCGGGACAGGCTTCTTATGAACCGCTTTGGAATGCGTTCGGAACAATCAGTCTCTACTTATTCGGGTTCGTTCTTGTAACTTCGGATTTTTTGAAGGAGACGTTAGGCAAGACGCTTTGGAAATTGACGCACTGGCTCGTCTTACCTGCCTGGCTATTGATGACAGCGCATGGTTTATTTATCGGCACGGATACCGGAACGTTGTTCACGACGATTTGGTACGTTGTCTCGACACTTACGATGTTCACACTCGTGCTGTACCGGATGCGGATCCGTCCTGTACGACGGACACCAGTAAAAGAGCGCTCAGTCGTACGCTGAGCGCTCTTTTCATTGTCGTGCGAGCCAAGCCGTCCATTCGTTAAAAGCAGCATCCCGGTTCTCGATATAGTTGTGATCACTGTCGACGATTGATTCCTCAAACGGACTGTCTGATAGCAATAAGTCATGGTGAAGTGCTTTGATCGATGTTTCGTCCCGCTCTGACGTCATGAGCAACATCGAGCGATTGGCTAAACGTTCTTTTAGCGTCAGTAAGTTCCAGGTCGCATGATGCTGTTTTAACTCATCGAGTAATGCATCGGCGACGGCACCGTTTAAGAAAGCAGCCCCTCGATCGAGCACACCGTGAAGCGCTGACTCGTATTCCGGATGTTCGAGGACAAGTTGACCGACGAGTCCGAAATTAAATGGAGAGATTCCGACATAATGTGCAGCTTCCGGTGTCTCAGCAAAAGCATGCAGACCGGCGAAGCCACCCATGCTATGACCTACGACGGTGATTTGATCTGCCTTGATGCCGTGTTCGGTAGTGAAAGACTCGGAGCAGACGTACCGTAATGTGGCGGATGCGTCTTCTAAAACATGCTGGAATCGAAAGGTTCCAGGACTTCCGATCGTTCCACGATATGACGTGACAAGCACATGGTATCCTGCGCTTTGAAGTTGAACTGCCCAGTCCATGTTCAACTGTTTCCCGGGAAATCCGTGGAAGAGGACAATCAGTGGAGCATCCGCTGTATGTTCAGGTGAATAGAGACGGGCAATCAACTGTTCTGAACCACCACTTGGAACATGTAAGTAGGATAATGTTGCTTTTTTCGTGATCGTTTCCAAAAAAACACGCTCCTTCATAACCATTTTCTAAGTCCTAGTGTGCGTGAAGATGCACAATCATGCAATGATTAAGTGTGTGAACTAAAAAGATGAGATACCCTTCTGGGCATCCCATCTTTTTTTAGCGTGACTTAGAATACTTTTGTCGTCCATGATTCGCAGTTCCATAAATCTGTCGCGACAGCTTCATAGAATTCTGGTTCGTGTGAGATCAAAAGGACGGTTCCTTTATACTCTTGTAACGCACGTTTTAATTCTTCCTTTGCTTCGACGTCCAAGTGGTTCGTCGGCTCATCGAGTACGAGGATGTTCGATTCCGTATTCATCAATTTACAAAGACGGACTTTCGCTTTTTCCCCACCGCTGAGCACTTCGATTTTCGATTCGATGTGTTTCGTCATCAACCCACATTTTGCGAGCATAGCACGCACTTGTTGTTGTGTCAGAGACGGGAACGTATTCCAAATCTCTTCGATACACGTATTCGAGTTCTTCTCTTTGACTTCTTGTTCGAAGTACCCGATGTGCAGATTTTCTCCCCGCTCAACGACACCTGAGACAGCTGGAATTTCACCGAGCAAACTCTTAAGCAACGTCGATTTCCCGATACCGTTCGCACCATGCAAGGCAATCTTCTGTCCGCGTTCAATCGTCAGATCGAGAGGACGAGAGAGTGGCTCATCGTATCCGATGACGAGACCTTTTGCTTCGAACATCAATTTACTTGGTGTTCGTGCTTGGAGGAAGTGGAACTCTGGTTTTGGACGTTCTTGTGCAAGTTCGATGACATCCATCTTATCGAGCTTCTTCTGACGTGACATCGCCATGTTGCGTGTCGAGACACGTGCTTTGTTCCGAGCTACGAAGTCCTTTAACTCAGAGATTTCCTGCTGTTGACGTTTGAACGCAGATTCGAGTTGCTTTTTCTTCGCTTCATGGATCGTGACGAAGTTATCATAGTCGCCGACATAACGGTTCAATTCTTGATTTTCCATGTGATAAATCAAGTTGATGACACTGTTGAGGAATGGGATATCGTGCGAAATCAAGATGAACGCATTCTCATATTCATTCAAGTAACGTTTCAACCATTCGATATGCTGGACATCGAGATAGTTGGTCGGCTCATCGAGTAATAGAATATCCGGTTTTTCAAGGAGAAGTTTAGCAAGCAGGATTTTCGTCCGCTGCCCACCACTGAGCTCCTGTACATCCCGGTCGAGTCCGATTTCATCGAGACCAAGACCACGCGCGATTTCTTCAACTTTTGCATCAATCGTATAGAAGTCGTTATTCGTCAAAATATCTTGTAAGACACCGACTTCTTCGAGCATCTTTTCAAGTTCTTCTGGCTCGACTTCGCCCATTTTACCGTACAAATCATTGATTTCCTGTTCGATGTCGAACATGTACTGGAATGCGCCTTTAAGCGCATCCCGGATCGTTAATCCTTTTTCAAGGACAGCGTGCTGATCCAAATAACCGACGCGTACATGCTTCGCCCATTCGACTTTTCCTTCATCCGGCTCAAGTTGCGACGTGATGATATTCATGAACGTCGATTTTCCTTCACCGTTCGCACCGACGAGACCGATGTGCTCGCCTTTTAACAGGCGGAAGGAGACATTTTCGAAAATGGCGCGGTCACCGAATCCGTGACTTAAGTTAGATACCGTTAAAATACTCATAATTGCTCCTTATTTCATGAATTCCTGTGACTTAGACGCCTGTCCGTTTTTTCTGGTTGTTCGCTTTTTTCGTCTGTTGGCTCGTCAATTGTTTCGTTTGTGTCCCTTGTAAGCCAGTCGGACGTTTTGTTTGCGCTTGTTTTTTTGCTTTCAAGCGCTCGATCATTGCCTCTTGCAATGATAGTTTTTTTGGTTGTTCACTCATGTTCGTTCACCTCGATTGATTCGTTCTTACTTTCTAGTATGCCAAAAAAAACGTCTCTTGGAAATGAAGAGACCTGATTTTACGTCTCAAAGTGTATCGGCGAGATAGACGACGTAACAATTCCGGTCGATATCGATTTCGCAGCTGTCACGCTCAAACACACCGTGTCCTTCGACTTCAATCTTATCCTTGATTAAAAAACGCATCGCTTGGACGTGATTCGGAACCGTTGATGTCTTTAAGAGCGGTTGAGCGCTGTCGGACAAATACTGTCTGAACTCGATATGAATTTGGTGAGGTGGATAAACACGTTCTTCTGTTGCACGTGGCGATGCTTTGATGTGATCAACAATCAATTGATCGTAATCGCCTGCCATCTCATTGGAACGCAGCTCATATTGATGTCCTTCGATGATATGGAATTCGCAGAGTTGATGGGCGATGATTTCTTCCGGTTCGATCGCATAGCGATCATACTGATAGATCGGATGGAATTCACTATTTTCTTCAACATAGTAGGCAAGTGACATGCGTAAATCCTCCTTTTCATTCTATAGATACTATTACCACCTTCAAGGAAAAAAAGTTCCGGCAGAACAAAGAAACTTTTCTCTCCGAAAAAGCGTATACTATCCATAACGAGAGTAACAGGAAAGGGGACTGAGACGGTGAATTGGATGAAACAAGCAACACTAGCTGCGACACTGTTGATCGGAACGACACTGAGTGGGTGTGGATCAGATGATGCACGAGCGGAACGACCAGATGATCCGGATTGTGATGACTATGAGTATGATAATGATGAAGGCGTTTGGTACTGTGATGATAGTTCGTCGACCCATTCAGGCTACTATTACTGGGGTGGTAGTTATTTCGCCTCACGTGCCTTGATGCACAGTGCGATGCGAACGAAAGGGTATACACCGAAATCAAAAGCAGTAAAGAGTTATAACACGAAGACAAAAGGATTCGGAACAGGCTCGTCTTCCGGCTTTTTCGGCGGATGAATAGACGACAGATCTTTTATGGAGACATCGATCGTTTTTGGGATGTGCTAGACGGGGAACCGTATGCTGTGACGGAAATCATGCCCATCTCGGATGAACGAATCGATCAACTGCATATCGCGGCGCAAGAAGTGTATCGGATATTTGAAAAAGTGCTTCCGATTCTTCGCTCAATGGATAATCAGGCACTACTCGAGCTTGGATTCCCAGTCGAAAGTCTCCCCTTCTTACGGCTCGAGACGATGCGACCGCTGACTATCATTGGTCGCTTTGATTTCATTGCGACGGCAGATCGTATTTCACTCATGGAATGGAACGCGGATACGCCGACCTTCATTAAGGAAGTGTTTGAAGTCAATGATGTCGTAGCGGAAAAACAAGGTTTTGGACGGGTCAACGACGGGGAAAACAAATGGCTGAAAGCGACAGTCCGTCGTGCGATCGAAGCAGCGATACATCGGACGAAACAGAATCCGCATGTCGTCTTCACTTCACATGGTGACCATATCGAGGATCGGCTGACGGCCGAGTATTTGCAGTCGTTTTGGGATGGGGCGACGTATTGTCCACTTCATGCATTAGAGATTCGTCCGGAAGAGGGATTGTACGATGAAACAGGTAAAAGGATTGATATCTTATATCGACAAACCTTTCCAATCGAGATGGCTTTGCTGGACCGGGATGAAGACGGAAGAAATTTAGGACAATTACTCCTGCAACTCGTTGAGACGGGGCGACTCGAAATCATCAATCCACCGTCCGCTTTTTTAATGCAAGCCAAGTCGGTTCTTGCATTGATCTGGATGTTACACGAAACCAAGCATCCATACTTGAGTGAAACGGATCATACGATGATTGCGCGTTATTTTTTACCGACATACTTATCAGAAGATACATTCATCTCAAGCCGACAACCATTCGTTAAGAAACCGATCTTCGGACGCGAAGGGGATACCGTAACCGTCCATGACGGACAGGGAGACGTGCTGCTAAAGAATGAACAGCATACGTTTCTTGATCAATCGGCTATCTATCAAGCGTATCGAGAATTACCGACGTATCCACTTCAGGAAGAGGGAGATGTCGCGTACATGTACGGTGTTTTTATATTAGGGGGAAGACCGAGTGCGATTGGTGTACGTGCCGGAGAACGGATTACCGGAAACCGTTCCTACTTCGTACCGATCGGTCGACAGCATGAAGGAGGGAGAAACGTATGAGAGCAGCAATTTTAGGAGCATCCGGTCTAGTCGGACAAGAACTCGTGGATCGTTTGTTGGCAGAAGAGGCCTATAGCGAGGTACATGTTCTTGTTCGCCGCCCGATGCGTCGTTTTCATCCAAAACTAGAAGAATGGGTGATTGATTTTGATCGTGTGACAGAAATCGAATTACCTGTCGTCGATCACGTCTACTGTGCACTGGGTACGACGATCAAACAAGCAGGATCGCAAGAGGCATTTCGTCTGGTTGATTATACGTATCCAGTTGAACTGGGTCGTGAACTGTTAGACCTCGGAGCGACGCGATTTGCTTTGATTTCAGCGCTTGGTGCTCATCCGAATGCTAAAACCTTCTACAATCGTGTAAAAGGGGACACTGAAAACGGATTACGTGTACTAGGATACGAGACGTTACTGATTTTCAGACCTTCGCTCTTGTTGGGAGAACGAGACGAGTTTCGTTTAGGCGAACAGGCAGCTGCGAAAATTTCGACGGTGTTGCGACCGTTGTTGAAACGGAGTGCCATCGCTCCGATTGAAGCTGGTCAAGTCGCTGCGGCGATGATTCGCGAAACACTACATGCACCGCCTGGAATTACAATTATCGAATCAAAACAGATGCAATCCTGAGCAGTCGAGTAATCGGCTGCTCTTTTTGTTATTCTTGTAATATAAATAATATTTGACTCATCAAATGATTTGCGGTTGAATGGTAAAGTGCTGTCTCATATACAAAAAAAGAAGTGAGACAATTCAGGCAAAACAGTGTATTCGTATCCTATCTGTTTCGTCACGCTTATCGTTTGGGGAAAGCGGGAAAAGATGATGGATTATGCACTTATTCAGGGCAGATGAAAGGAGCCGATCATATGGCAGAGTTTGATCGCGATCAGGTCTATAAGACCGTTCCGCAAAAAGGATTCTTTGGGAATCCGAAAGGGTTATTCACCCTCTTCTTCACCGAGTTTTGGGAGCGTTTCTCCTACTATGGCATGCGTGCCATCCTCATTTATTATATGTACTACTCTGTAAAAGATGGTGGTCTTGGAATTGATGAAAAGTTAGCTTCTTCAATCATGGCTATTTACGGATCACTTGTCTACATGTCCGGTGTAATCGGAGGATGGATCGCAGACCGATTACTCGGTACATCACGCACTGTCTTTTATGGTGGTGTCCTCATCATGACGGGTCACATCGTGTTGTCTCTACCAGCAGGTGCTACAGCATTATTCTTTTCAATGGGACTCATCGTCATTGGAACGGGTTTATTGAAACCAAACGTTTCAAATATCGTGGGAGATCTATATAGTAAGACAGACAGTCGAAGAGATGCTGGGTTTAGTATCTTCTATACAGGAATCAATGCAGGAGCATTTTTATCTCCGATCGTTGTAGATGGTGTACGTCTGCAAGCTGGTTTTCATGCCGGATTTGCTGTAGCTGCTGTAGGGATGTTTTTAGGATTAGTTGTATTTGTGCTTACTAAGAAAAAAAATCTTGGTCAAGCTGGTCAGTATGTTTTAAATCCGATGTCTAAAGAAGAACGAACACGTTTTTACAAAACAGCTTCGGTTTCTATAGTCGGTATCATTATTATCGGATGGATTGCTGCGACAATCGGATGGTTAACCATTAACTCCTTCTCATTTGTAGTGACGATTCTCGGGATTGTTATTCCGATTTTTTACTTCTATTTCATGATACGAAGTCCAAAAATTACGTCTGATGAACGATCGAGAGTCTATGCCTATATTCCGTTGTTCTTAGCAGCTGTTATTTTTTGGGCTATCCAAGAGCAAGGAACGTATGTCTTATCAAAATTTGCTGATCAGCGCACCGAGCTAAGTTTTTTAGGATTTGAATTCAGTCCTGCACTTTTCCAATCGGTGAATCCGTTGTTCATCATTGCCTTAGCTCCTGTCTTTGCGAGTATCTGGATTAAGTTAGGCGATCGGCAACCTACGACACTTCAAAAATTTTCATTAGGCTTAATGTTCGCTGGGTTATCCTTTATCGTCATGATGATTCCCGGGCTATTATTCGGTACAGAAGGTTTAGTTAGCCCGCTTTGGTTAGTATTCAGCTTCCTTTTAGTCGTCATTGGTGAACTTCTTCTTTCTCCGGTTGGATTATCAGCTACGACTAAACTGGCACCAGCAGCTTTTTCGGCACAAACGATGAGTTTATGGTTCATGACGAATGCTACAGGACAAGCCGTTAACGCACAAATTGTTAAGTTTTACGATCGAAATACAGAAGTGATGTATTTTGGTATTACTGGTCTAGTCGCTGTCTTTTTCGGATTATTATTACTTGCATTCTCGAAAAAATTGCAAGTTCTAATGAAAGGTATACGTTAAAAAAAAGTCCTAAGATATTAGAGGATCGATTTCAAAGAGAACTTCATAGTCCCTTTAACACGATGCAGTGTGAACTACACAATTGCTTGCTGTTAAGGGGATTTTTTAATAAAAAATAACCCTAGACATATGACTAGAGTTATCTCGAAGAAAAAATAACAGGATCGTTTGATTATTTAGTGACGCTAATTTTACTTTCTATATCTGATTTTCTTTTGATTTTAATCGTCTTTGTTTTACCTGTTTTACTACGATGACCGTCTGTAGTAAACCATTGATCATATTTTTGCGTGTAATGCTTGTAAACAGAACGCTTCTTAAAGGTTCCTTTTTTTCCTTTTGGAATTGAACGCGAAGCAGTAGTCGTTACTGTTTTTTCTTTTCCGAAGAATAACTCTAGATTGCCATCGATGGTTCCGCGAGAAATTCCCCCTGTACCTGTGACGCTCCAGTTCGTTTTGGTTTTAGTACTTACTTCCATTTTTATTGGACCGCGCATTGCGCCAGGTTGCGCTATCCAAGAACCATAACTAGTAGATTTATAGACAGGCTTTCCTGCAGGAGTATAGTAAAAATAAGATGGTTCATTACCATTTAATGCTTCTGTTTGATGAGGGCTCACGAATGAGAAGGAAATAGATAAAACGAGTGGAACCCCGATGATTTTCGCTACTTTTTTCATCATTTACCTCCTTTTTAAATTACCATTTCAATATAACAGATAATGTTAAAAATAACAAATTAGTCATTTGTTCGGATATGACGTAACCCTTCTGCGAGCAAAGCGACTAACGTTCCAAGAACGAGTCCGTTCGACATTAGTGTCGTCACGAGTGGTGGTAAATCGGCCGTTACTCCTTTTGGTAGTAACAATGCACCGATACCGACGAGAACCGGAAGACCGACTGTGATCATCGCCGTTTGACGATTCAAATCGCGAGCTGCTTCCGTGACGCCGATGATTGCCATCCCGGCAACGATTGGAGCGACCATCGCATAACCGACGGCGACGGGAATTTTAGCGATCAATCCGACGAACGGTGTCACGATACTGAGGAAGAGACAAGTGATGTTTGCATAGACGAACGCTTTTCGATCCGTATTATCCGTTGAGGCGATGAATCCAGCCGTTCCGGAAATCGCGACAGGACCCACCGTACCGAATAGACCGGCGAAGAGCTGTCCGATACCAGCTGTGATACCAGCCGTCCCGACTTGTCCTTTGACGGGTTCTCCGCGCTTCGCACTGATGATCCGTTCGATGACTTTAATGTTCGCTAAGACGTTCGTCATCAAGAGTAACGAGATGATGAGAGCTGTCGGTAATAGACTCCAATCGACATGAATACCGCCGAACGGTAACAGACTCGGTAAAGTAAACAGCGGGCCATCAAAGTTTGGCATCTCTGCACGACCGATCAGCGCAAACATGCTCCAACCGACGAGTAGCGTGATCAATAAAGCATACTGACGTAAGCGATCGCTCCGCTCTAAATAAAGCGAGATCAAGACGGTCAAAATCGAGATGACGGCAGGTAATACTTGAATCCGTCCATCTTCGATATTGAGTAATCCTTTCATGACGGATCCCGACAGCTGTGCCGACAGCAACAGCATGTAGACTCCGATGACTTGCGGTGTGAAGAGCGGGACTAAGCGCCGTAAGACACCCGTCATCGTCAAGACGATGCAGATGATGCCGCTGAGGAGAAGTAAGAAGCCAAGTGACTGTAACGTGTTCGAATAGCTACCGTATAACGTGACACCAATCGATGAATAGAGAGCGAATACACCCCACCAAATTCCAGCAGGACCTTCCATGATCGGCAATCGATGTCCGAGCAGGACTTGGAATAGACTTAAGATGGCGAATACGAATAAACAACGAGATAAGAAGGAAAGTGTCTCGGCACCCGAGAGTTCAAACGATGCTGCGATGGCGAGGGGCGGGGCAATGTTGGTACAGATGATGAATAAAAACCATTGAATCGTAGACACAAGGGTACGCGGCAAAACGTTAATCTCCTTTCAAAAAAGCAATATTGGTTTCATCTTAAACCAATTCATGAAAAAGAGATAGGGAAGCTTACAATGACTGAAAATTCTAATATTTGTTTTCATATGTGATTTAACACATAATAAAAGGTATACCGATAATTAGGAGGAAATGAGATGAAAAAATGGAGTAAACGAATCATTGGAACAATTGTTGCGTTGCTAGCATTGCTTGTATTTACCTTCATGATTTGGGCACAGTTCGACTATGATGCTTCTACGCAAGCGACGTCTTACGTGGAGACAGACACACCACGTGAACTGACATTTGGAAAGAAGACGAGCGATATCGGGTTCATCTTCTATCAGGGGGCAAAAGTCGATGCTGCTGCCTACAGTTATTACGGCAATCAACTAGCGAAAGATGGGCACTTCGTCGTTATCCCAAAGCTACCGTTTCGGATTGCGTTGCTTGACTCAAACGAAGGACTCGATATCATCGAGGAATATCCGCAGGTCAAAAAATGGTATCTGATCGGGCATTCGCTCGGTGGAAGCGCAGCTTCGACGATCGTCGATCAACATCCGAAAATCAAAGGAATCGTTTTCCTGGCGTCCTATCCGATTGATTCGATTGATGTGCCATCACTAACGATCTACGGTGGACGAGATGGTGTCTTACCAGTCGCTAATATCGAAAAAAGTAAGCAGGACGTTCGAAAAGATGCGGTATTCCATGAAATCAAACAAGGAAATCATGCGAACTTCGGTATGTACGGTCGACAAAAAGGAGATCATACGAGTCCACTAACGCCGAAAGAACAACAGAACGAGTCGTTAGACGAAATCAAACAATTCATTGCGAATCTGTAAATCGTATCAGGTCATGGGTGGAGTCGTTCATCTAACACAAAGGAGAGGAGATGTCTGCACACCTCCTCTCCTTTATTCATAGAAACGATCTTAATTCAAGCGATGTGTGACTTCATCAAGTGTTGGTAAAGCAGCCATCGCACCTTTGACGGAAGCAGCAAGCCCACCCGAGATTGCTGCGAATCGTCCAATGTCGCGAAGTTCATCTTCCGACCAATCAAACGCAAAATCACGTAAGGCACACTGATAGAGTAACCCGGACATGAAGGCATCCCCGGCTCCAGTCGTATCAATCGCGTCAACCGTAATCGCATCGATGATAGCCATCGCGCGATCCGTATAAAGAATCGAACCTTCATTTCCACGCGTGATCGCGAGAAGGCGGATTGGATATTCAGCTAACAATTCGGCAGCCCCGTCATCAAGATCCGTTTGTCCTGTTAAAAACGTCAATTCTTCCTCGGCCAGCTTGACGATTTGTGCATCCGGTAGGACGGATCGGATTGTCGTCCGTGCTTCGTCGAGATTCGGCCATAATGATTCACGTAAGTTCGGATCATAGGAGATAGGCACTTGGTGTGCTTTTGCATGAGCGATGGCTTTTCGTGTCGCATTTACGGCTTCGCCGGTAATCAAAGAGATCGAACCGACGTGTAATAAATCGACGGACGTGAAATCTTCGGGTACATGTGTTTCGTGAAAATTCATATCCGCTCGTTCCGCGTTGATGAACTCAAACGACCGCTCGCCATCCTTCCCATTCGTGACGAGGACGAGACCCGTCTTTTGTGTCGAATCATGGACGAGGTAATCCGTACGGACGCCATAGTGATGTAATGTATCCTTCAGGAAATGCCCCATCGAATCATCACCGACGGATCCAAGAAAATAACTGTCTGCACCTAATCGAGCGAGTCCGACGGAGACGTTGGCAGGAGCACCTCCTGGATTTTTTTGAAATGTCATGTTCTCGGCATCAAGAGGAATTAAATCGATCAGTGCTTCCCCTAAACTAAAGATTTTCATACGTAGAACTCCTTTCAAGGTCGGGACGAATCCGTTCAATGTGTAAAGCCATATAGCCGATTTCTGATTCGGGCACACGCGTATCGAGTTCAACCGTCAGCCAGTCTCCCATCTGATTCGCACAAGCATAAGCATCAGCATAACGGGTTTTGACAGCCGATAGAATCACGTCATCCATGTCGTGTAACGTCTCTCCTTGTTCAATCCGGGCAAGGACCAACTTCATATGTGTGAAGAAACGATAATACGTCATCGATGATGTTTCGATCGTTTGTCCAAAAAAGACTTCAATCTGTTCCCGCAGTTCATTGAGTAACGTGACCGTTTGCAGAGCGGTTGCCATGTTTGGATGAGTCTGTCGTGCATTGTATAAATGAAGCGCGATGTTCGCCGCTTCTTCTTTCGGTAGCGTGACCTGTAACGCGCGTTCGATTTCAAGAACCGCCCATTCTCCGATTGCATACTCTGGTCCATATAAAAGGCGAATTTCTTCTGCTAGTCGATTATGCACGACGAGTTGTTCGCGCGCTAGCCGTACGGCATGAGCGAGGTGGTCCGTCAGACTGACATGAATATAGTCATGAAACGGCGTCTGAAGCTCACCTTCCGCATGCGAGATGATACGTTCGGATAAGTCGATGATTTCAAGCGGTGTTGTCGTCAGAATCTCTTTAAACTGTTCCGCGTTTTCAAACGAAGGAATGAACATTTTTTCAATCTTCGTCGCTTGGATCGGATCTTTCTTCTTTTTTCCAAAGGCGATGCCGGGACCCATGACGATCCGTTCTTGACCGTTTTCTTTAACGACAACGGCATTGTTGTTGAGGATCTTATGAATAATCAGCCTGACGTCCTCCTTTCCGGTCTTTTCTTCATTATAAAGCGAACGTAGATGCTTTGCGAACCGACAAATGCGACCACCGAGTCAGTGGACCCGGTTTGGTCGCATGAAGGATTAAGCAGCAACGTCCGTTTCTTTTTGTTTGCGTGCATCCAGACGCATCAGGACGACGGTTGAGACGAAAGCAGTGACGACCGCGATCGCGAATCCAACGAGGTAGTTGATCAAGTTCGTTGCACCAAGTGGCGCGACGATTGCGATCATCGGGATTCCAGTCAGTCCGTAAGCGTTCGCTGCGACTTGTGTCAAGACGACATAACCTCCACCGATTGCACCACCAATGGCACCGCCGATGAATGGTTTTCCAAGACGTAAGTTGACGCCGTAGATGACGGGTTCTGTGATACCGAGAAAGGCTGAAAACGCGGACGGTAAGGCAAGTGCTTTGAGTTTGACGTTTTTCGTCAAGAAGTAGACCGCAAGTCCGGCACCACCTTGAGCGACGTTCGCCATCGACCAGATTGGTAAAAGGAAGTTCTTTCCGATACTTTTATCGGCAAGTAATCCTGCTTCGATTGCATGAAAACTGTGATGCATCCCTGTGATGACAATCGTCGAGTACAGTCCACCAAAGAGGAGACCAGCGACGACCGAGAATTGTTCGTAGAAGAAGACGAGTACGAATGAGATGCCTTTCCCGAGCAACGTTCCGATCGGACCGATGACGATCAACGCAAGGAAACCAGTGACAAGGACCGTGACAAACGGTGTGACAAGTAAGTCGAGCGTTTCAGGTGTCCGTTTCCGGACTTGTTGTTCAATCTTTGCCATGACCCAGACAGTTAAGAGAACCGGGAAGACCGTTCCTTGGTAACCAATCAATTCGATGTTCATTCCGAGGAATTTCATGACTTCCGGATCACTGTTACCAAGCGTCCATGGATTCAAGAGGGATGGGTGTGTCATGATCCCCCCGATGACGGCACCGAGATACGGATTCGCACCGAATTCACGAGCAGCCGAGAAGCCGATCAAAATCGGTAAGATGATGAAGGCTGAAGATGAGAACATATCGAGTAGCTGAACGATTGGCGAATCACCTTGAACCCAACCGAATGCTTTGATCATGCCGAGTAGCCCCATCAAGAGACCAGCAGCGACGATGGCTGGAATGAGTGGCACGAAGACGTTCGAAAGGGAACGAGCAAGACGGGCGAACGGATTTAATTTTTGAGAGGCGGCTTTTTTAACGTCGAGTGGCTCTTCTCCATCGACCTTTACACCAGCGAGTGGTGCAAACGCGGTGAATACCTTATTGACGGTACCCGTTCCGAAGATGATCTGATATTGACCAGAGCTTGAGAAGGCACCGCTGACACCATCCAAATCTTCAAGTGCCGTTTGATCGACCTTGGATTCGTCATGCAAGACAAGGCGTAAGCGCGTCGCACAATGAGCCGCAGTGATGATGTTTTCACGTCCACCGACCAGTTCAAGTACACGTTTAGCAGTTTGTTGATAATCCATCGGGAAGGTCCTCCTTTTTTCATGAAACGTGCGATATGAGACAAAAAAAGGCAAGACCGAACGACACCTCTCCTAACGAGGCGTCATTTCGGTCTTGCCAGCCGTACTGTCACAATCCGCACTATTAATTTGATTTCATCATAAAGGAGAAAAGAAAGCGTTGTCAACAATCAATTTTCATTTTTTTGAATTTGAATATCGACCTCAACCCCATAGTGATCAGAAACGATTGGTCCGTGAATCCCGTCGAAGACGACACCGACGCGCTCGACATCAATCTTTCGATTCGATAAGACGAGATCGATCCGTAGTCCTTGTTGATTGTCTTCCCATCCATCGATGTTGCCATCGATCGTCTCGATTCCGACCGTTTCCTTAGCGAGCAGAAAGACATCGTGTAATCCCCGCTGCATCATATAGTCGTATCCTGTATTTCGTTCTAAGGCATCGTTGTTGAAGTCACCGAGGAAAAACGTCCATTCGAGTGGGTCCATCCGAGCCATCAAGTGGTTGAACTGTTCCTGGAACGGTTCTACTTCGTCTGCCCACCAACCGAGGTGACAGGTATTGAACGTGATCGGTGTTCCGTCGACTTGAATCGTGGCACGAACGATTTTCCGTGATTTCCAATCGAATGTATCCTGGCTACGACTGACATAATAACTGTCCGACTTTAAAATCGGGTGTTTCGTCAACAAGGCGAGTCCTTCTTCGTACTTATCGTATCCGATATGGGCGAAATCCCAAACGAGAGAGTAGGTGTGACCTTGTTCCTTTAAAGCTTGCTGGATCAAATAGGCAAAATTATCATTGCGCACATCATCATGGACGACTGGTGTATCCATCAATTGACTAACTTCCTGCAACGCGATGACATCATAATCTTGAGCGAGGATCTGTAGTACGATCTGGTTTAATTTTTCGAGTGGCTGTTCTTCTTGCCACGAATGACAGTTCAATGTGAGTAGACGCATGAGTGGTCCTCCTGATTTTTCAAATAAGAAAGGTGAAACTCTCATGAAAGAGCTTCACCTTTAGGTAGTTCCCTAATCTCGCAGGTTTATGCGCCGATCCGGTCTTGGATATCTGATTTTAAGATATCAGCTTTTGGACCGTAGATGGCTTGCACGCCATTGTTCTTAAGGATCAGACCGAGTGCACCGTTTGCTTTCCAGTCTGCTTCTTTTGCGACAAGCGCTGGATCTTTGACGGTAACACGGAGACGTGTCATGCAGGCATCGACGTCCTCGATGTTCTGCTGTCCACCAAGTAAATCAATGATTTGTGAAGCTTGTGAACCATCAGCAGGAGCGGATGTCGCAGCAGCCTCACCTGAAGCTTCAGTAGTCGATACGTTGATATCGTCCAGATAGTTCCCGTTACGACCTGGTGTCGCATAGTTGAATTTCTTGATGACGAAACGGAATGTAAAGAAGTTCAAGAAGAAGAAGAAGACACACACACCGATGAAACGAATTAAGTCACCAATCAATCCGGCTTTTGCAATCAATGGGATTCGTGTCAGAAGTTCAATCGCACCGAACGCATGAATCCGAAGATGCATGATATCAGCAAGTGCGAAAGCCACACCTGTCAATACAGCGTAGATGATATAAAGAACAGGAGCGATGAACATGAACATGAATTCGATCGGCTCTGTGACACCTGTTAAGAAGACGGCGAGTCCAGCAGATAAGAAGACCGGCTTGTATGCTTTTTTCTTATCTTCATCGACTGACATATACATCGCGACAGCGACACCGATCAATGAAGCAAGCGACGTGACGACTTGTCCTTCTTTGAAGCGGGCAGGAACGACACTGTTGATTAAGTCATTGTATCCTTGTGTGTTACCGGCTTGTTTCAAGTTGACAAGGTCAGTGATCCAAGCAAGCCAAAGTGGATCCTGTCCTGCAACTGTTGACCCTTGGGCAGCACCTGTCAAGATTTTGTACGTTCCACCGAGTTCCGTATAGTTCATTGGTACAGTCAACATATGATGCAGACCAAACGGAAGCAATAGACGCTCAAGTGTCCCGTAAACGAATGGTGCGACGATTGGTGCGGAATCACGTGAAGAAGCGATCCAGCGTCCAAAGTCATTCAACAATCCTTGGACGAACGGCCAAACGAGTGACAATACGAATGCTGCAACGACCGATCCGCCGATGACGACGAATGGGACGAAACGCTTTCCGTTGAAGAAGGCAAGCGCATCCGGTAATTTGCTAAAGTTATAAAATTTATTAAAAAGAACAGCACCTAGGAAACCGGAGATGATTCCGACGAAGACCCCCATGTTCAGTGCGGGTGCACCGAGTACCGAAGTGAAATAATCTTTTACGATGAGCTCAGAACCAAGCAATGAATTGACAGTTGCTTTCGGATCCGTGACCATTGCGGCGTTAACACCGAAGATAGCTCCGGTGACACGGTTGATCAGAATGAAAGCAAGTAAAGCAGCGAAGGCACCGCCAGCACGCTCTTTTGCCCACGATCCACCAATCGCGACAGCGAATAGGACGTGGAGATTCGTAATGATGGCCCAACCTAAATCTTCAACGATCCGGGCAATCGTTTGCATCAACACGATGTCGCCACCATACATGCCGATCAATTTACCGACTGAAATCATGATACCTGCGGCAGGCATGACGGCGATGACGACCATCAACGCTTTACCAAGTTTTTGCCAAAAATCGAACGAAATAGCATTTTTCAAGATCATTCACTCCTTTTTGTATCTTTTTTTCTCTAATATGTGTGTAAGAACAGTGCAATAATGTAAGCGATTAATGCAACCGTTTGCATATAGAATTGTAAGCGATAACTTTTTAAAAAGCTAGTGTTTTACAAGAAAAATATTTGAAATTAAATTTCGACAGAAAAATGGTGGTTCGGAAAGGTATTCAAATTTAAAAAAAGTGGGAATAAGACTACAGTGAACGTTGTCTGGTTTCAAAAAAGAAAGGATGTTTGGCGGATGAAAGAAGTGATTCAACCGATCGGACAGTATGGTCAGCGGATTCGTACATTACGAGAACGTCAACAATTCGATCAGCATACACTGGCTGAATTGACCGAAACGACACCCGAGATGATTCAACGTATCGAAAACAGCATTGCGCATCCGTCTTTTTCAATGATTGAGCGACTGGCGCGTGCCTTACATGTTCCTTCGGATCATTTATTACAGCATATTTGGCCATCTGAAGTCATCCGTCAGCACGATCGTACGACTTTGGTCGACATCCCATCCAGTTGAATGAAAATGAGAAAAGAGGAACGGTGGAAAAGTCCACTGTTCCTCTTTGAGCGTTTAACGATTATCGACAGTCTCAGGATAGAGATCGTGATTGAATAGACGGTGTTCTGCCATCCGTTCATATTTTGTACCAGGCTTCCCATAATTGTAGTACGGATCAATTGAGATTCCACCGCGTGGCGTGAATTTCCCCCAGACTTCGAGGTAACGAGGTTCCATCAATTTCACGAGATCCTTCCCGATGACGTTGATGCAGTTCTCGTGGAAATCACCGTGATTGCGGAAACTGAACAGATATAATTTAAGTGACTTCGATTCGACGAGTTTTTCGTCCGGGATGTACGAGATATAGATTGTCGCGAAATCCGGTTGATTCGTGATCGGACAAAGACTTGTGAACTCTGGTGCATTGAATTTCACGAAGTAGTCATTTTCCGGGTGACGGTTCGGGAACGCTTCAAGAACTTCAGGTTGATATTCAAAAATATAAGGTACGGCTTTTTGGCCGAGTAACGATAAGTCGTTTAAGTCTTCAGGTCGCATGAATCAATTCTCCTTAGACGCCACGGTCGTTCGCGAAAACGAGGGCATGTAATTGTGGTAGGACACGCGCGTGATTAAAACGTTCATCACCGGCAACGCGTTCCCATAGTGTTTTTAAATCATGTAGCATACGTGGAGCAATCGTTCCTTCTTCGTGCGGATCGGGATTTCCGAGTGATAGATAGAGTGTTTTTAAAGCATAGCGCTCAGAAATCATTGCCGCGAAGTCGAGATCCGCCTCATCAAAGATGACGATTTTGACGGCACGTTGTTGTTCCGGCAATCGTTTGAAAAAGACATCCAAGCGATCAAAATCAATCTTCATCCCACTTGAAGGTGGTTTAGGACTGAGTGTGACGTCATCGATATCGAGTAACCAATTTTGCCAGTAAGAACCTTGTGTCTCAACCGACATCGTGATGTTTCGTTCTTTTAATGCCTCAACCAGTGTACCGATCGAAGCGTGAAGTAATGGGTTCCCACCGGAAATCGTGACATGTCCGTAAGAGCCGAGCGCATCAAGACGTTCCATGATCGTCTCTGCCGTCAAGAGTTCGGGTTTTTCAGAACCATCCCATGTAAAGGCGGAGTCACACCACGAACAGGAGTAGTCGCAGCCACCGGTCCGGACGAACATCGTCTTTTGACCGATTGATCGTCCTTCTCCTTGAAACGTTGGTCCGAAAATCTCGAGAACCGGAATTTTTGGTGTTTTCGTTAAGGCACTCATGCTTCGTTCATCCACTCACGACGGACTTCGGCAAAAGCAGTCGGTGTCTCGTAGAGTTTGACGAATTCGACACGAAGTCCACGTTCGTCCGGAAGATGTTGTCCGAGTGTCTCAAAAATCCAAGCCGCCATGTTTTCAGCTGTCGTATTCATGTATGGTAACGATTCATTCAGGTAGCGGTGATCCAATAGTGGTTCGAGATGTGTTTTGAAGATTTTTTTAAGGTCACCAAAATCGAGGGTCATACCGCGGTGATCTAGAAAACCACTGATTCCCATATCGACATGGTACGTATGACCGTGAAGGGCGCGGCATTTTCCATCATAATCATATAGGTGGTGCGCTGCGTCAAACGTCAGTTTTTTTACGATCATGACGCGAGATTTCGTATAGATAAGCGAGTCGCCAGTCGGGCGCTCGACCGTTTCAGGTGCTTCGTAATTGAATGTCATGTGTGTTGAACCTCCTTGATGTATGCATCTAATCCATTTTTCCGTAATTCACAGGCTGGGCATTCACCGCAACCATCTCCAATGACGCCGTTGTAACACGTCAACGTGCGATTTCGAACGAAATCAAACGCACCGAGCGAATCGGCAAGCGCCCACGTCTCTTTTTTGTCGAGCCACATGAGTGGCGTGTGAAGTACGAATGGATAGTCCATCGCAAGGTTCAATGTCACGTTGAGCGACTTGATGAAGGCATCACGGCAGTCCGGGTAACCGGAAAAGTCCGTTTCACATACGCCAGTGACGATATGACCGATTCCGCGTCCTTTCGCAAGGACGGCTGCGAACGAAAGAAACAGATGATTTCGTCCATCTACAAAAGTAGAAGGAAGACCATCTTCGTTCGTCGTAATGGTTTGGCTGTGGTCAGTCAAGGCGTTACTCGTCAGTTGACTGAGAAGAGAGAGATCAAGCTCATGGTGTTTGACACCGAGCTCAGAGGCGATGTCGCGTGCGACTTCGAGTTCTTGCGCATGACGTTGTCCATAATTAAACGTCACGACTTCGACTTCTTCGTATTGTTTCAGTGCCTGAAACAAACAAGTCGTTGAGTCTTGACCGCCACTAAAGACGACAAGAGCACGTTCGTTTTTCATAATGTACACTTCCATTCCTAGTTTTTGTAACGGAGGAGGTTACGAACTCCGGAGACATAGTCTCAACTATTCACACTAGCAGAAGCCGTCAGAAAAGTCGACGTTTTCTAATGAAGACCAAAAAAAGAGATGCTGATCGTCGTTCGGACGATCGGCATCTCTTAATAGAAGATTACAGCGGATAGTGATAATAGCGTTCTTTGACGAGCAGGTCACGGATGTTCGAGTCTTCCGAGATAACCTTCATCAAACCACCAGTTTGCGAAGCGTGTGCTTCGAGTGCTTTGATCTTTTGATCCGTATAGGCACTGACATCATGAATGAATGTTCCTTCCCCGAGCTCTTCTTTTGTATTGTTCGCGAAAGCGACCGCAAGGAACTCTGGGCGATCAGCAGGATCCATCATCCGGAGGGCACGCACGACGGCGCGAGCTGTCGCTTCATGATCGGGATGGACCGCGTAACCCGGATAGAACGAAATCAAACGAGTTGGTCGTGTCTGTTGAATTAAGGCAAGAATACGGTCAGCGAGTGCTGCCTCATCCTCGAATTCAACGGTCTTATCGCGAAGTCCCCACATTTGGAGATCTGAAATCTTCATTTTTGCAGCAGCATCGATCAACTCGCGTTTACGAATCGTTGCGAGCTGTTCCCGGTTTGTAAAAACAGGACGTCCCATGTTACGTCCCATCTCACCAAGTGTCAGACAAGCGTACGTGACAGGACCGCGGTTTTCAGCGTGTTCGATGATCGTTCCAGCAGAACTGAAAGCTTCGTCATCCGGGTGAGGGAAGACGACGAGTAAATGATCTTCGTGTGTCATGCGTCTACCTCCTCTGCACCTTGAGCGAATGGTGTCGGGCTAAGTTCAAAAGCAATCGCAAGACGTCCTTCGATATCGTGACCGGCAATCAACAATTGATCGCCAGCAAATTCGAAGTCAGTCAATCCTTCACCGTATAACCAGCCGTGTGCGAGTTTCAGACCAATCCGGTAAGGACCGTTCCCTGTGATTAGACCGCGTTCGTAAGTGATTTCCGCATTGCGGAAAAACATTCCTGCGCTATGGAAAGTTGGATCTTGGTGCGTCGCGTAGGCACCGTTCGTCGTCTCGACGTGTACATATAACGGTGTATTCGCATGTGCGTCGATATAACGCTGTATTTCTTGTAAATCAATGGCTTGCATAAACTTTTCTCCTCTCCTATACAGAAAGAAGTCCGCGGATATCGCGGACTTCTTAAGCGGATCAAGACTGGACTGTACGATGTGCAGCGTGATCAGTTGGTCCGACGTATTCATTCAAACGGAATGAATGACGAATCGCGGAAGTGATGAAAGATTTTGCTGTACGGACAGCAGCTTCTACCGATGCACCTTTTGCGAGTTCGGCCGTGATTGCTGCAGAATACGTGCAGCCGGCACCGTGCGTGTACGGTGTCTCGATTCGTTCGTCCTCAATCAGGATAAACTCTTTTCCGTCATAAAGCACGTCAACTGCTTGTGGATGGTCAATCTTGCTGCCACCTTTGACAAGAACGTATTGCGCACCTTTTTCGTGAATCCGCGCTGCTGCAAGTTTCATTTCGTCGATCGTTGCTGGCGTTTTACCAAGACCCGATAATTGACCTGCCTCAAAGACGTTCGGTGTGACGACCGTCGCAAGTGGTGTCAAGACATCACGGAGTGCGTTCGCTGTATCAGGGTTCAGCACCTCGTCCTCGCCTTTACAGACCATGACAGGATCGATGACGACGTTTTGGACGCCGGATGATTTGATTTTTTCGGCAACGGCTTCAATGATTTCGACAGTCGGGAGCATTCCCGTCTTCATCGCGTCAACACCAATACCTCCAAGGACCGTGTGGATTTGTGTCCGGACGAGTTCTGTGTCGATTGGGTAAACCGCATGGTGCCAAGAGTGATCAGGATCTTGTGCGACGATGACCGTCAAGGCATTCATTCCGTAGACGCCAAGTTCTTGGAACGTCTTTAAATCAGCTTGAATGCCAGCTCCACCACTCGTGTCGGAACCAGCAATCGTTAAGGCTTTACGTTTTGTCATGGGGCATTCCTCCTAAAGAAATAGACAATCCTTCTTGTTCTTCATCATAGCGAATTATGGGAAAAACAACAACTGTCGACGCTTCTAGTGTAGACAAAACCCCACCTATCTTGAATAGGCGGGGTACGTAATTATTTGTACTTATTTGTACTTATTTGTATTTATTTAATGAATAAGAAGTCGAGAATGTAGTAGATCATAGCAGCTAAAGCCATTGAAATCGGCAATGTGATGACCCATGTGATAAGCATGCGTTGCGCTGTGCCCCATTTGACACCTTTCTTACGGTGTGATGTACCTACACCTAAGATGGCAGATGAGATGACGTGTGTCGTCGAAACAGGAAGATGAATCGCCGTTGCTCCGAAGATGATTGCTGCTGATGTTAAGTCAGCTGCTACACCATTAACTGGACGGATTTTCATGATTTGACCACCGACAGTTTTAATGATGCGCCATCCACCGACAGATGTTCCGAGACCCATCGCGATCGCACAAGAAAGTTTAACCCAAGTGGCAACTTCGTGATCCGTTTGGAAACCAGACGAAATCAAAGCGAGTGTGATGATCCCCATCGCTTTTTGCGCATCATTCGTACCGTGTGTGTACGATTGTAGTGCAGCAGTTGCGATTTGGACGTGGCGGAAGCGACGATTCGTTTTCGCCAAATTTCCTTTTTTGAAGATGATTTTAAAGATTGCATATACGATAAAACCGAGTGTGAAGGCGAGTACTGGTGAAATCAGCAAAGCTTCAACGATTTTCAAGAACCCTTTTGCTTCGATGCCACCGAACCCAACTGAGGCAACAGCTGCACCGGCAATCGAACCAATCAGTGTATGCGACGAACTTGACGGAATACCGAAGTACCACGTCAAAAGATTCCAAGCAATGGCTGAAATCAAGGCAGCGATGACGACATAGCTCCCGTGTTCAAGTGTTGACGGGTCAACGATGTCACCAGAGATCGTTTTTGCGACTCCAGTGAATGTGATTGCACCTAGGAAGTTCATCGATGCAGCCAAAATGATGGCATGGCGTGGTTTCAAAGCACGAGTCGATACAGCAGTCGCGATTGAGTTCGCTGTATCGTGGAAACCGTTGATGAAGTCGAAGCTAAGTGCGAGAATCACGATTATGGCGGTGATGATAAACAGGCTATCCATCTCGTTAGCTCCTCACTTAAGCGTTTTTCATGATGATCGTTTCAATGACGTTAGCTGCGTCTTGGCAGTAGTCCGCGATTGATTCGAGCGATTCATAGATTTCTTTGTATTGGATGATTTTAATTGGATCTGTTTCTGTTGCGAACAATGCTTTGATCGATTTACGGCGTAGGTTGTCACAAATCGTCTCTTGTTCTTTGATTTTGATGACGTGTTCACGCATCGGTTGCAATTTACGTGCAACAAGAAGATCCATTGCCGTCGCGAGTTCTGAGACAGCGATGTTGATTTCATCAACGAACTTGATCATGTGCTCGTCTGCTTGAACGATGTTGTAGATTTCGAAAATAGCGGAGCATTCTTCAAAGCCGTCTAAGACGTCATCGAGTGCGTTAGCGAGTGCGAGTAAATCTTCGCGATCGATTGGCGTGATGAACGCGTTGTTCAAGTCGATGATCAACTGATGCATCAAATCGTCCCCAGCTGTCTCGAAGTCTTTTACTTTATGTGCAAATTCTTTTACATCCGCGATGCCGTTGATTTTAAAGTCAACGAAGAATTGCGAAGTCGTTTTTAAGTGTCCTGCGATTTCGGATAATTTCACTGCGAATGGATCTTGTTTTTTACTAAACATTTCTTCTGCCTCCATATTAAGAACAAGAATAGAATAGTGAAGTAACTTCACGAGTTCGATTGTAGCAGACGGTATTGTAAAAGAATACATTTATGAAGCGTCTTTACGAAATCTTAATAAATCTTAATATGAAGGTGATTGTTGATTTAATAAATTGTCTGACAATGGAAGAATAAGCGTGTACTTGATTGAATTAGATTGGATTAGGTTGTGATTGCAAGCGAATGTCTTGCGATTGTAAGAATAAAAGCGCATCAGAAGTGGGAAAAGAGGATATGGCGCATGAAAATCGAATGATATGATTAAGTCTGCGTAATTAGGTAAAAGAGGAGGATTTTATTATGCTCGTTCAAAGTTTATGTATCCCGAAGCACCAATGTGTCACGATTTCCGAAACTGCGACAATCCGTGAAGCGCTCGACACACTTGAAAAAACCGGATACCGTTGTGTCCCGGTTCTTGATCAGACAGGACAGGACTTCAAAGGGAATATCTATAAAATGCACATTTATCGTCATGGAATGAATGGTGGCAGTTTAGACGATAACGTCATGTCGCTGATTAAGAATACATCCAAATACATCTATACAGGAAGTAATTTCTTTGAAGTCTTCTTCTCGATTAAGGAATTACCGTATATCGCGGTCTTAAATGACGACGGTCATTTCTTCGGTATCCTACCGCACGGAAAGATGCTTGGAATGCTTGAGGAAGCGTGGAATCGTGATTCGGGAAGTTACGTTCTGACGGTAGCCTTAAGCGAACAAAAAGGGGCACTCGAGAAGATTTCGAAGATCGTCAACAAATATTCAACGGTCGCGAGTCTGATGACCCTCGATGCGAAAAGTAGTGTCATGCGTCGCGTGTTAATTACGTTACCGACGGATTGTGATGAAAAGACGAAGAAAAAGATCGTGAAGAAACTTGACGAAAAGGGTCTTCGTGTCGTCGCTGTCGAAGATTTAGCTGTTCGTGTATAATGGACCCGCATAAGACCAGTCATGACTGGTCTTTTTTTTGAGGGAAAGGAAGGATAGACGATGAAACTATTAGTAGTAGGAGCGGGTGCGATGAGTGAGGCACTCGTTCAGGGATGGGTTGCTTCTGGATTTGGACGAGAGGACATCACGATGACAAATCGGAGTGGAGGAGCACGCCTGACGGAAGTCGCGGCACGACACGGCGTTCAGACGGTCGAACAAGAAGATGTCTCCTTATATGATGTCGTCATGCTTGGTATGCAACCCGATGGTGTACTTGACTACGTAGCAAACCAACAATGGACGCACCAAACGATCGTTTCGATTGCGGCTCACATTACACCGAACGAAATTGAACAGTTAACAGAACGTCCGACTGTGGCTGCTATGCCGAATACACCGGTCGCGCATCAATTAGGAATGACTGGACTATGGTTCGGCTCATATGTGAATGAAGAGATCCGAAGTGTAGTCGAGGCATTATTTGAACGTGTCGGAGAAATCGCGGAGGCAAATGAAACAACGATGCCGGCGTTCATGGCGGCAGCTGGATGTAGTCCTGCATTCTTTTATGAAATCGTAGCTGGCATGTTACCCGTCTTGACGGACGCCGGTTTTGAAGAAGAAAATGCACGACGGATCGTCGCACAAGCGATGAAAGGTTCAGCAGAGATTCTCATGCGATCTAGTGAAAGCACGGAGCGTCTTATTGCTGATGTCGCGGCTCCTGGTGGACCGACAGATCGTGGGATACAAGTACTACGGGAGCATCATCTTTTTGAAACGATGCAAGCAGCGCTGCGAGAGAGTGCGCGTGGAGCAGAAGAATAATTTCTGAAATACCGTTTGCGTACAACGAGGTACGCAAGCGGTGTTTTATGTTCACGAAAGTTTCACGTGAAACATAAGCAAAGCGATTGCATCTCGAAATCAAAATTCGTACACTGTAAAAAGAAACCGTCCAGACGGTACAGTAAAAAGAAAAGGGGGAGACTTTTGGCCAGTGTAAAAGCTCAAGAAACACGTCGCCGGATTCTTGAAGCAACGACGACGATCATTTTGCAACAAGGATTTACCCAATTGACGCTCGAGGAAGTGGCGAAACAAGCAAATGTCTCAAAAGGTGGACTATTGTATCATTTCGCTTCGAAGGAAGCGTTGCTAATGGGCGTCATCGTGGCGCAAGAAGCACGTCAATTTGAATTATATGAACAACTTCAGTTGACGATGGGACCGATGGAAGCGTTCGTGACGTTGCAAATCCAACAGCAAGAGGAGTTTCATCTCGATATGGATGCGCTTCTTTACTTATTATCCTTGTTGAAGGACCACACGACGTTCGTCGAGGAGCGAAAACGACAAGCCGAACAGTTCTTCCGCCAACTGACAGAAAAGATGGATCCGGTTGAAGTCTTGTCAATCCGCTTTACGTTAGACGGTTTGAAGTTGTCCGAGCATTTTCAGTTTGGTGCACCGTCTCAAGATGTGCGACAGCGATTGATTCAACAATTAATGGAACGTGCCCGACGATTAGACAAACAAATTGAAGAGTGAGGGAGAACCACACGATGAAAAAGATCATCCAGTTTTCGGTGAACAATAAGTTCGCCCTTTGGCTTATGACGATCATCATCACAGTTGCCGGTATCTATGCGGGAACATCGATGAAACTTGAGACGTTGCCAGACATCACGACACCGACCGTGTCCGTGACGACGATTTATCCAGGCGCTACACCAGAGCAAGTGCTAGACGAAGTCAGTCGAGAACTTGAAAGTAAGGTCGAAAATTTACCAGGTGTTGATACCGTGCGTTCGACCTCTTTCCAAAATGCATCGAACTTACAAATCGACTATAACTTCAGTACGGATATGGAAGAAGCAGAGCAAAAGGTAAAAGAAGCTCTTTCAAACGTAGAGTTACCAGAAGGTGTTCAGGATCCACAAGTCTCACGGATTTCCTTTGATGCTTTTCCGGTCATCGGATTCGCCGTCTCTGACAAGGAACGCTCTCTGTCTGAGTTAACAAAACTTGTTGAAAATGAACTCCAACCGAAACTTGAAGGAATCGAAGGTGCTCAGACGGTTCAAGTCGCAGGGCAAGAGATTCGCCGGATTGAGATTCGCTTCGATGAGAAAAAACTCGAACGTTACGGTCTAACGGAAGAAAAGGCGAAACAGCTGATTCAAGCCAACGATTCACGTTTAGCACTTGGTTTGTACGAGTTAGGGGATAAGGAACAAGCCATCGTACTAGATGGAAAAGCAACGACGGTCAAGGAATTAAAAGATCTCCGCCTTCCTTATACGCCACCAGCAGCGAATAATTCGGAAGCAGGACAAGCAGGACAAGCAGGACAAGCAGGACAAGCACCAGCAACTGCAACTGCAACTGCAACATCCCAAACTACACCATCGACAGGTGCTGTGTCAGGTCAAACAACACAAGCGGCACCAACACAAATACCGACCGTCACGTTATCACAAGTCGCGACGATTGAAGATAAAGGAATTGAAGAATCAATCTCCCGCTCGAATGGAGAACGATCTATTGGTGTACAAGTGACGAAGTCGCAAGATGCAAACACCGTCGATGTCGTCAATGCTGTCAAGCAGACGATTAAAGACTTTGAAAAAGAAAATGGAACAGTCAAGGCGTCCGTGACGCTCGACCAAGGGAAACCGATCGAGGACTCGGTCTCGACGATGATCAGTAAGGCATTGATCGGGGCACTCTTCGCGATTGTCATCATTCTGTTGTTCCTACGTAACATCAAGTCGACGATCATCGCCGTCATTTCGATTCCACTATCGTTGTTAATGGCGATTCTAGTCCTAAAACAAATGGATATTTCACTGAATATCATGACACTTGGAGCAATGACGGTCGCAATCGGTCGTGTCGTTGATGATTCAATCGTCGTCATCGAAAATATTTATCGTCGTTTAACGGACCCGACGGAGAAGTTAAAAGGGAAAGACTTGATCATTAGTGCGACTCGCGAAGTCTTCATCCCGATTGCTTCGTCGACAGTCGTTACGATTGCTGTCTTCTTACCACTCGGATTCGTTACAGGATTTGTCGGTGAACTCTTCTTACCGTTCGCTTTGACCGTCGTTTTCGCACTGTTTGCATCATTGATTGTTGCGGTAACGGTCGTACCGATGTTTGCAGACTCACTCTTTAAACGTGGTAAGGCACCAAAGCCAGAAAAAGAAGAGGGCGGTAAGCTTGCGCACGGTTATCGTCGTGTGCTGAATTGGTCTCTCAACCATAAACTCGTTGTCTTTGGACTCGCCGTCTTACTGTTGATTGGTAGTTTTGCGCTCGTACCAACAATCGGTGTCAACTTCTTAAATCAAGAAGGAGAAAAAACACTGTATGTCACGTACAATCCAAAACCAGGTCAAACGCTTGATGATTCATTAAAAGCAGCTGATCAAGCGGAGAATTATTTCAACACACAAAAGAACATCGATAATCTCCAATTTACAGTGGGTGGAGAAAACCCATTGAATCCGGGTAACACCAAACAAGGTGTCTTCATCGTCCAGTATGATCCGGACACAGAAGATTTTGCTGACGTCAAACAAGCGGCAATCAAACAATTGAATGCCGATATTCCGACAGGTGAATGGAAAGAACAAGACTTTAGCGGTGGTGCAGCTTCGTCAGGCGTCTCATATTCGATCTTCGCGAATAACATCGAGGATTTAGAAAAAGTCACGCCGACATTCGTCAAAGCGATCGAAGGCGAATCGAAATACGTTCGTAAAGTAACGACGGATTTAAAAGAAGCCTATACGCAATATACGTTCGAAGTGGATCAGAAAAAAGCCGCTGAATTCGGTGTTTCGACAGCACAGCTCGCGCAAGGTATCGCGAATGTGCAAGGAGAGGAAAAACCACTTTCTACTATAAAAGTAGAAGGGAAAGAACTTGATGTCATCGTACCGAACGAACAGACGACATATGATTCGATCCGAGATTTGGAACGGACCGATGTCGTGACGCCGCTCGGTGTTCGTAAACTGTCTGACTTCGTGACCGTGAAAAAGGGAACGACTCCGGACTCGCTCAACGAACGAGATGGCAAGCTCGTCGCTACCGTGACAGCAGAACTGAAAACGGATAAAGCGACGGAAGCTTCACAAGCAATTGAAAAATCAGTGAAGAAAATCGACCGTCCAACGGGTGTCTCGTATGAGCAAGGGGGAGTCACCGAGCAGATTCAAGAGTCCTTCACACAACTCGGATTAGCGATGGCAGCAGCTGTAGCGATCGTTTACTTGGTTCTTGTCATTACGTTCGGTGGAGCCTTGACGCCACTCGTCATTCTCTTCTCGTTACCGTTTGCGATCATCGGTGGACTCGTCGCCCTGTTGATTACAGGAGAGACGATTTCTGTATCGTCCTTGATTGGCGCCTTGATGTTGATCGGGATCGTCGTAACGAATGCGATCGTCTTGATTGACCGCGTCATTCATAAGGAAACAGAAGGATTATCGACGCGTGAAGCATTACTCGATGCTGCTGGAACACGACTTCGTCCAATCTTGATGACGGCGCTCGCAACGATTGGTGCCTTGGCACCACTTGCGCTCGGACTCGAAGGAGGCGCGTTGATTTCGAAGGGATTAGGTGTGACAGTCATCGGAGGACTTACGAGTTCGACGTTGTTGACACTCCTCATCGTGCCAATCGTCTATGAATTCCTAGCACGCTTCCGTAAAAAGAAGTCAATGGATTCTTGAAAAAATAGATAAACAGTAAAAGCGACAGAGAAGTGGAAATGGCGGTATTACGTCATTCCACAGCCTGTCGTTTTGTTTTGTTACAAAAGTATTACGATAAAGGTTTCGTGTCAAATAACTGTAACACGATGCAAATTAGGAAAGTGATAGGATAAAAACAGAAATTATCTGACAATTTAAAGACTTCCTATTCATACATAAAAGGAGAATGAATCCATGAAAGCTGTCACTCGTGTTTTGTTAACCCTAACGTTACTTATCAGTAGTTGGACACTGGTTCCAGCATCAACGCAAGCTGCAACAAGTAAAAAAGTAGTGGTATCGGTGGATGTGCTGAATATTCGCGCCAAAGCTGCTGTATCGAGTCAACGAGTCGGACAATTGAAACTCGGTCAAGCTGTGACGGTCGTGGGTCAGGTCAAAGAATGGTATCAAATCCGTCATCAAGGGAAATCAGCCTACATCGCCTCTACATACACAAAAGCGTATAACGCTAAAGCGACAAAGGGACTTAGTAAAACCGGATCAACGATCGTTTCTGTAGCAGAAAGTTTAAAAGGACGTCCTTATGTTTTTGGTGCGACAGGACCAGTTGGCTTTGATTGCTCCGGATTTACGCGTTATGTCTATCAAGCACTAGGGAAATCACTGCCACGTACGGCATCAGCTCAATATGCGGCAACAAAACGAACAGCGCCTGGCGCTGGTGATCTTGTCTTCTTTACTCATGGAAGTGGGATTCAACACGTTGGAATCGCTGTTGATGGTGGTACGATGATCAATGCGAACTCGTATTATGGAAGAGTCGTCAAAGAATCGTTCCGTGGCGGCTACTGGGGATCACGGTATGTAGCAGCAGGAGCACTTTAAACAAAATGAAGCGGCGAATTCAAATCGATGAAATCGCCGCTTTTTTATATGGATTCATGCATGGGGCAGGACGGTCGTTCCAGAAATGAACGCTGAAGGCACTTCGATTTGTGGACGAGCTATTGGATCTTCGCGGATAGTCAATTGAAAAGCATGTCGCCCGATCGTGGCATACGGAATCGCGATCGTCGTCATCGCTAAGACTTCAGCGAGTTCACTTCCATCAAAACCAATGACAGAGAGATCTCCCGGGACCTGATAGCCTTGTTTTCGGAGTTCCAAGATCAGACCCGCTGCGACGTGATCGCTGGCGGTCAAGATAGCGGTCGGTCGTTGTTTTTGTTGCATCCAACGTCTCGCAACAGTCGCACCATCTTCGATCGTCAATGTTTGTTCATAGACGAATTCGTCACATACGACCTCTTGATACGCATGTTTGCGTGCTAAGCTATTCGTGCTGTCCGGTCTTCCGAGACAGATACCGATACTTGTGTGTCCTTGTTGTCGCAGATGCGCGAGTCCTTGTTGAAAGGCAGTATAGTGATCGATATAAACAGCGACCACGTCTTCATGGTGTTCACAAAAGACAATCGGTCCATAGCGTTCATACGGTAAAATCACTGATAATGGAAGGCTGTGTGACACGACGATGAGTGCGTCGATTTCCTGTTGCGCCAGCGCATCCAGTGCCAGTTGCTCATGCGTTTCCACATAATTCGTTTGCCACGTCAAGAACCGATAACTGGCGTCAAAGGCTGCTTGAGCGATGCCTTGGAGAATGGCGGCGTGATATGGATGATCAACAAACGGAAGCATAACTCCGACCGTTTTTGTCATGCCCGTCGAAAGATGGACAGCGGTTTGATTACGGATATAGCCGAGTTTTTCTATCGCTTCTCGGACAGCTTGTCGCTTCTCGTTTGCCACATACGGATGATTATTTAGTACACGTGAGACTGTCGTAACGGATACGTTTGCTTCACGTGCCAAGTCTCGGATATTCGTCATCGCGCATCCCTCCTGAATTAGGTCTGGCGAGATAATCGTTGTTCAAGTCGGCGCCAATCCTGTCGGGAGACGGGAGCCGAGAATGGAGTTGTCTGTTCAGCCAGTTCATTGATTTTTGAGAGCAGTCGTGTTTTTTCTTGAGGAGACAAATCAGGGTATTGATCAACTAACGTGTGTTGACATAAATAATAGCCTGCTGGTGTATGCAACTGTTCAATCGCCCATTCAAAAGCGACATTCCGCTTGAATAGCTGGGTTAACCGAGTATGGATCGACATGATGATTACCTCCTTCTTAGTGTATATCAAGACGATAGGCTATGAAACGCGTTTCACGGCAAGAACTTTTTTTGAGATATAAATCGATTGGAAAATTTCAACAAGAATTGACCGGATAGACAAAGAAGTCTATGATTGTGACGATACAACACAAAGAGGGGCGAACGTAAAATGGAATCGACAGACTCGAAGCTGGCATTGAAAATGCTCGTTGTTCTATCTCGGACGATGCATGCGGTGACGGAGCAAGTGAAGGCAGACATCAAAACACATCAATTGAATTTATCGGAGTTCGGCGTTCTTGAATTGCTGTACCACAAAGGGGACACGCCTCTACAACAAATTGGCGATAAGATTCTATTAACGAGCGGAAGTGTGACGTATGTTGTCGATAAACTTGAAAAGCGCGGATTGATTGCGCGAAAATCATGTGCGACGGATCGTCGTGTCACATTTGGGACATTAACGGAAGCTGGACGCGAACTAATGGAAGAGACATTCCCGAAACATGAAGCCTTTTTAGCGGACTTATTTAAGGATTTGTCGGTTTCTGAAAAGGAACAGTTGATTGATCAGTTGAAACGAATCGGTTTACGAGCCGAACATTATACGCCGCTCGAAAATGTATAAGAATTAGCACTCATACGATTAAAAAAGCTCAGGTCACGGACTTGAGCTTTTTTTCTTCGTTTGGAAGTCAAACTAATTGACAAACGAAAAAGTGGTTGGTATGTTTAGTTACAGAATTTACTTTAAATAAAAGGGAGAAATAATAATGACTAAATTACTTTATGTAACTGTTAACCCGAAAGCTACAGAACACTCTTTCAGCCTTCAAGTCGGTGAAGCATTCCTCGAAAGCTACAAAGCAGCGAATCCTTCAGCTGAAGTAGAAGTTCTTGACCTATATAACGAAACAGTCCAAGAAATCGATACAGATGTTCTTAGCGCATGGGGCAAGTTCGCAACTGGCGAAGAATTAACAGAAGTGGAGATTGCAAAAGTCGGTACGATGACAAAACACCTCGAGCAATACATGGAAGCAGATGAGTATGTCTTCGTTACACCAATGTGGAACTTCTCTTTCCCAGCACGTCTCAAAATGTACATCGACAGCGTTCTTCTTGCAGGTAAAACATTCGCTTACACTGCAGAAGGTCCAAAAGGCTTGATGGAAGGTAAAAAAGCACTCCACATCCAAGCAACAGGTGGCGTCTACACAGGATCTGGTCTTAACTTCGGTGACGACTACCTCCGTCAAGCACTTGCTTTCACTGGCGTAACAGACTACGATGCACTCTTCATCGAAGGTATGGCGATGAACCCAGAAAAAGCAGAAGAGATCAAAGAAGCAGCAATCGCTAAAGCAAAAGAACTCGGTCGTTCATTCTCGACTGTCAACGCGTAAGATAAGCGTAAAAAAGGCTCCCGCCGTGTCGGGAGCCTTTTTGTGTACGCTCAAGAGAGCGTTGATTTTTTACGAAGTACGAGCGTCAGGAAGAGTAACAAGTCCTTAAATTTCTCGAATCCACGAGGATGCGTTGAGATGCGATAAAGCCATTCTAACTTGAGGCGACGAAATAATTTAGGCGCACGTTTACTGTGTCCGGACCAGACGTCAAACGCACCACCGACACCGATGAAGATACCGTGATTGACTTGATCATAGACGGAAGCGATCCATTCTTCCTGTTTCGGGGCACCGAGCGCAACGAGAACAAGATCAGCGTCTGCTTCTGCGATCGCTCGTGTTGCTTCCTCTGTTTTTCCAAAACCATGAAACGTTCCCACGAAGTGAATGTTCGGGAAACGAATCGATAACTGACGGATGAGCGATTTCATGACTTCCGGGCGTCCACCGAGTAAAAAGACGCGCTTCTCGAGTGCGTCTGCCGTCCGTAATAGTTCACGTGCCGTCTCGATTCCCGGCAATGTCGCAGTGAGCGGTGCTCCCATCCGTTTGCTGGCAGCCGTCACACCGATCCCGTCTGGTGTGATGAACGTCGCCCGTCGTAAGATGGCATCGTAAGAAGGTTCGCGCAATGCACGCAACACGAGCTCGGGATTCGCCGTGACAAGAAAGGCTTTTCCTCGGTCGTGTAAGATTGTTTTAATATGGGTATACCATTGCGAAGGTGTCGCATCCACGAATGGTAGTCCGAATACTTGCTTTGTCTGAATCATAGTTTTCCACCTCATCATCCATCATAGCAGAATCAAGACGGACGAACAGCGACTTGAGACTGAAAAAGGAGCGGATTCACGTGCATCCATCTTGGCAAACCGTGTTAAAAGAAGAAAAGGAAAAACCCTATTTTCAAGAACTGTGGACCTTTTTGAAGGAAGCCTATCAAACGACGACCGTCTATCCTCCGAAAGAGCGGATCTTTCATGCGTTCGATGCGGTCGCTCCAGAAGATGTCCGGTGCGTCATCTTAGGGCAAGATCCCTATCATGGTCCGCGTCAGGCGAATGGACTCAGTTTTTCTGTTCATGATGGTGTACCGATTCCACCATCTCTGCGAAACATGTTTAAGGAGCTCGTCGCGGACATCGGTTGTCCGGCTCCGACATCTGGAAACTTAGAAGCTTGGTCACGACAAGGTGTATTCTTACTCAATACATCTCTTACGGTCGAAGAAGGGAGAGCGGGATCCCATGCTAAAAAAGGATGGGCACCGTTCACGGATCGGGTCATCGAAGTATTAGGAACACAGACACAACCAATCGTGTTCATCCTCTGGGGAAATCATGCGAAGAGTAAGAAGGAGCTGATCGATACGAATCGTCATCTTGTTCTTGAAGCTGTTCATCCGAGTCCCTTATCCGCGAGTCGTGGGTTTTTCGGTAGTAAACCGTATTCTCAAACGAATGCTTGGTTAAAAGAGCAGGGAAGAGAACCGATCGACTGGTGTTTGTCGTAAATTAAAAGCGTGTGTCCCGTTGAATGCGGAACACACGCTTTTTTGAGTTACTTAGCGGCTTGAGATTGCTGGTTCTTCATCCATCATGAACTTTTCGACGACGAGAGCAACACCATCTTCATCGTTCGAAGCGGTCATATACTGTGCTTTTTCTTTGACGGTATCGGCTGCATTCGCCATCGCAACGCCAAGACCTGCCCATTCGATCATTGAAAGATCGTTGTTGCCGTCTCCGCAAGCAATGACTTCTTCTTGAGCGATTCCCAGTTTTTCAGACAGTAAGGCAAGGCTTGTTCCTTTGGTGACACCGTCTTCCGTGAATTCAAGGAAAAACGGCTTCGAGCGGGCGACGGCGAGTTTACCCGCGAGTTCCTGTTGAAGCGTCTGCTCGACACACGCGAGGTGTGTCTCTTCTGCCATCATCAAACACTTGACGACAGGTGTTTGAATCGCGGCTTTAAAATCAGTGACGGGAACGACATCCATACCAGTCAATTTTCCTTCGAGCGTCGTATACTCGTTCGATTGTTCTGTCAGGATTTCATCTCCGACATATGTGTGGATGTAGACATCCTCCCGTTTACTTAAATCGTAAAGGCAATGTACCGTCTCAGGAGAGAGGGTACTGAGGAAAAGCGATTCGTTCGTTTTACAGTCGATGATCGATGCGCCGTTGAAGCTCAGGATGTAGCTTCCATATCGTGCGAGTTCTAGTTCTTCTGCAAGGTCGAGCATCGCATATGTCGGACGACCGCTTGCGAGCACGACTTTCTTCCCGCGACGTTGCGCAGCAAGTAAGGCATCTTTCGTACGTGGTGAAATCGTATGGTCACTTGTCAACAAGGTATCATCTAAATCGAGAACAATCATTTTGTACGTCATACATTCAAACCCCTTTCAATTATCTGTATATCGTAACAACTTGTGTCCCATTCGACAATATACTCTCCGTTGAGAGAGTATGATAAAGTGGAAACAGAGCCCGTACGGAAAGGATTCCAACTTTATGAAATATCTCTTCATGATCATATCAAGCCTATTATTAGCAGGATGCAGTACAATGTTTCCGCATCCCGCTTCTCTACTCGAACATCCGTCCCTTCCGGCATGGGAGCAGTCGTTGAAAGAGCGGATTGACCGCGATTTGCCGAAACAGGCAGAAATCGTGGCGCCACGCAATCAAGTAGTATCCCGTCTATACGAACTTGTCGATTTAGACCGAAACGGTAAGGATGAAGCGATCACTTTCTACCGCAGTGAGCAGGATGGACGTTTCACGATTCACCTTCTCGTTCATGAACGACAAGGTGAAAAATGGCGACTTGTGACACGGCAGACGGTAGCTGACGGTCGAGCCATCGATCGACTCGAAGTCGTATCTGACGCGCAGCATAAACAAAACCATTTAGTCATCGGGATTACCAGTTATGGTGAAAATACGTTATACATCATTGAGCAGTTACTATCGAAGCAACGAGATGTCACGAAGGTGGATCGGTATGACCGCCTGTCAGTGGATGATTTGAATCAAGATCGCGAGAGGGATATGGTGCTTCTACAAAAGGGAAGTCCGTCTCGTTTGATCTATTATAAGGACATCTTGTCGAAAAAGCGTCAAGAGACGACACTAGCGACAAAAGATGGCGATTTATTCGCAGAACATGACTTACTTGAAGTCGATACGATCAATGCCGCACGCAACAAAGGCTTGATCGTCTCTTATACACGAGATGCCAAGATGCACATCGCATTATTTCGCTTAGCGAACGATACGCTGGAACAAGTGCGTTTCGGTCAGGTCGATGAGATCGTTGAACCGATGTATACGTTCCCAAAGGATGTCGATCAAGACGGAATCGTCGAGTTCGGTCATCAATATACGCCAGGTGGTAGTGAAGGGCGTGAAGGTGAGCCGAAACCACGTATCACAGCGTACTACACATGGAACGGATCGAACAATCCGCCGTTTCTTGAGAGTGGATTCGAACTGCGGGAAGAGCAGTACATTGATCAAGAATATAATTTCGTCATGCGTTTCCCCGCTAATTGGGCGACACGGGAAACGATTGAAAAGCGTGAAAATCGCGTTCGCTTCATCAATCGCGATACGAAGCAGGTTGATTTTGAATTAGAGATCATTCCAAAGAATCAATACATTGCTAGTGACCAAAAACGAAAAATTAAAGAGGGCATTGATTATGTCTATGTGATCGACGCGACGAAGGATTATGAAGGGTTCGTCAATCGTGTCACACTCGTGGAATAAAGAGTCAGGGGGAGAAAAGAATGACCAAAATACTAGTAGCCGAGGATGAACATGCGATTCGCAGTTTCATCGTCATCAATTTGAAACGGGCAGGCTATGACGTCATTGAAGCGGAAAATGGAAAAGAGGCACTGGCGCAATTTGATCAACAGACCTTTGATATTTTGTTACTGGATATCATGATGCCGGAAGTAGACGGTTTCGCTGTCTGTGAACAGGCGCGGGCGAAGGACGAGGTCGTCGGGATCATCATGCTGACGGCACGGACGCGAGAAGAAGATAAAGTCATGGGACTAAGCGTAGGAGCGGACGATTACATCGCGAAGCCGTTCAGTCCAGCAGAATTACTCGCACGTATCCAGTCGCTCTTGCGACGCGTAGAGACGTTACGCCGTAGAAAACAGCCACGCGAACTTGTTTCAGGACCGTTCCGGATTGATTTAGGAGCGAAGCGTGTCCAAAAAGAAGGTGTCGACGTCGAAGTAACGCCGACTGAATATGATTTACTTTGTCATTTCATTAAAAATGAGGATCAAGTCATGTCGCGAGATGAGTTACTCGATGCGGTATGGGGTGAGAACTATTTCGGCGACCGAAAGACAGTCGATGTCAACATTCGCCGCCTTCGTCAAAAAATCGAAGAAAATCCAGCGGAACCGAAGTTCATCGAGACATTGTGGGGACATGGATACAAGTGGCGTAACGAAGAATGAAGCGCCAGATATTAATGCGGTTCATGACGATCATCACGGTGACGGTCCTACTCGTCATCGGGATTCTCTCGTTCGTGACCTATAACTATTACTACGTGACGGCGACGGATGTCTTAAAACGTCATGCGAATGCGAGTGCAGTTTTGTTCGCAAATAGCGGACTCGCTTATGATTACACAGATTCAGAAGCGACGATTCATGATGTACTCGATTCTTACGCCTATCCAGATGCAGAAATCGAAGTGTTGGATGCGACAGGCATTCCGCGCTATTCTTCGACTGGTTTCATCTCGCAACGTAAATTAACGCGAGCGGCGGTCAATCAAGTGAGGGCGGGGCAGACGGTCACGAAACGATATGACGATGAGGCGACAGGAGAACATTTGCTTGAAGTGACTGAACCTGTCGTATCGTTTGGTCAGACGACGGGAGCACTTCGTTATACGACATCGCTTGAGCGAATCGATCGACGTGTGATTGAAATTTGTTTAGCGATCGTCCTCCTGGGTACAGTAATTTGGGGACTTGCCTTCATCTATTCCTCACGTCTGGTGTCATCGATCGTTCGGCCGATCCAAGAAGTCATCGGTGCGTCGGACCAAATCGCGAAACAACATTACGACGTCAAGGTGAACGAGGAGTATTCGTTCGAACTCGGAGAACTAGCACGGACAATCAACTATATGGGGCAACAGATCAAGCAACAGGAAACATTGAAAGATGAATTCATTTCGGGTATCTCCCATGAGTTACGGACACCTTTGACATCGATCAAAGGCTGGAGCGAGACGTTACTCGTCGAACAGGATCAGTTGCCAGAAGAGGCGTCGCTTGGGATGGGCATCATTCATTCAGAGACGGAACGTTTGATCTCGCTCGTTGAACAGTTACTCGATTTCTCAAAACTTGAGACGAGCCGCCTCGTTCTATACCGTCAGGAAGTCAACTTGACGGAAATCATTGAGACCGTCACAGCACAACTGCGTCAAAAGCTAGAAGAAAAAAATGTTCAGATCGTACAAAAATTACCGGCGCAAGTCGTCGGTCTATACGACGAAAATCGATTGAAACAAGTCTTCTTGAACCTGCTCGATAACGCGATTCGCTTTTCTCCAATCGGTGGCACGATTACCATTCGCCTCGTTCGTTCAGAACGTGTGTTGTTCCTCTCCTTCAGTGATGAAGGACCAGGTATTCCGAAAGAGCACTTGCGTCACGTCACAGAAAAGTTCTATCAAGTGCAAAAAGGAAAGGGCGGAACAGGACTCGGACTATCGATTTGCCGAGAACTCGTCGAAGCACATGAAGGCAAGCTATTCATCGATAATCAGCCGGAAGGCGGTGTCATCGCAACGATTCTGCTACCTGTCACGAAAGCGTAAACACTCAGACAGGCAGAGTGAAACAGAAACTGGTAAAGTTAAGTGGATTATAGTACGAAATGGATCAGATGATAGGAAACGGAGGAATCAGTCATGGCACTTGGTGTTTCAAATGGTACGCTTCAACCGCTCTCCGGAAAACCGAATGCGGTATCTACTCAAACCGATCTACAGGATATGAAAATGCGTCCGCTCCCGTTCAAAGGAACGCTTGCGGATTCGAAATTCCAACTCTTACGGATTCTACAAAGCCTCGATCGCGTGAAAGTCGTCAAGGAGGAAGGGACATATATCCATGCCATCTTCACGAGTAAAGTCTTTCGCTTCAAGGATGACGTCGAATTTTACTTCGATGAAGCCGCACAAGTGATTCATTTCCGTTCGGCATCTCGTGTAGGATATTCTGACTGGGGCGTCAACCGTAAACGGATGGAAGACATCACACGTCGTTACGAGGAGGGCTCGCGATGAAGACTTATCAATTAGTTGTCATCGGTGGCGGTGCTGCCGGAATGACGATTGCTGCTGGTGCAGCGAGTCTTGGTGCACATGTTGCCCTGATTGAACGGCATGCACACCTAGGCGGAGATTGCCTCCATTATGGTTGTGTTCCTTCGAAGGCGTTGATTGAAGCCGCACACGACGTGCATGTCATGAAGCGTACGGCTGAAAAATACAATGTGACGCTGAACGGAGACGCTGTCTATTCTAAAACGAAAGCAAGCGTCGACCGTGCGCGTAACATCATTCAATCACACGATGGAACGAAACGATTTGAAGATCTTGGTGTCGACGTCTATATCGGAGAAGCGACATTCCTCAGTGCCCATGAAGTCGAAGTAGCGGGACAGCTTGTCGTGGGTGAGAAGTTTGCGATCTCAACAGGTTCTCAACCGATCATTCCGCCGATTGATGGACTTGATACGATTGATTATTTAACGAACGAGACGATCTTTGAATTAACGGAGCGTCCCGAGCGTCTGCTCGTCATCGGTGGTGGGGCAATCGGTCTTGAGCTGTCGCAAGCGTATGCGCACCTCGGAACGGAAGTCACTATCATCGAGGGGATGAAGACATTGCTCGGAAAAGAGGACCGTGACATGGTCGAAGTCATTCAACGTCAGCTCGAGCAAGAATTGACATTACATCTCGATACGAAAGTCACACACGTCCGCAAATCGGCGGGAGGCATCGAAGTGACAGTCGAAGCAAACGGCGAATCACGTGTCATTGAAACGGATGCCGTACTTGTCGCAGTAGGCCGTAAGCCACGTATCGAAGCGTTACGTCTCGACCGTGCTGGTGTTCACGTCGAGAAAGGATTCGTCCAAGTCGATAGTTCGCTCCGGACAAATCAGCGGCACATCTTTGCCGTCGGAGATACGATTAATTCTTTACCGTTTACGCATGTTGCAGGACTTGAAGGAAAAACCGTCGTCACGAATGCTTTATTCGGTCTACGGACGAAACCTGATTATCGGGCAGTCCCGTGGGTCACATTCACGACGCCTGAATTGTTCCATCTCGGATTGACGGAAGAAGAAGCACGTAAAAAACATGGTGAGATCAAGATCTACCAGACGGGTCTCGATGAAGTCGATCGTTTCGTCATCAATGGTCAGACGGAAGGTCGCGTCAAGCTCATCGCTGATAAACGGGGAAAACTGATCGGAGCACATGCGATCGGAGAACAAGCGGGTGAGTGGATGCAAGAAGTCGTCTATGCGATGGCACGTAAGGATAAGGTCGGTCAATTGTCACGTGTCGTGCATCCGTACCCGATTCGTGGTGCTGCCGTTCAACGTGCTGCTGATGTCTACTGGCGTGAACGTTTATTCGCTGGTCCGATCCCAAAATGGTTGAAACGTTATTTCGACTGGAAACAAGGAGAATGATTCATGCAACAACCTGCTACTAAACGGAATTTCGTTCCACTCGTCATCCTATTGACACTCGTCATCAACTTGCTCGTGGCGCTTTTATTCTTTGCACCACCCGTACAAGTCGATTCAGGGTTTGATTGGACGTTACTTCCTTTTTTGAACGCCATCTTCAATAGTTTTACCTTCATGTTATTGCTCGGCGCATGGATTTCCATTCGTCGTGGTAATCGCGTGAATCATCGTCGCTTTATTGGTGGTGCGATGACGACGACGACTTTATTCTTAATTTCGTACGTCACGTATCATGCCGTCAGTGAATCGACGAAATTCGGAGGCGAAGGTTTCGTTCGTCCCATCTATTTCTTCATCTTGATTACGCACATCATTTTAGCTGCAGTCATCGTCCCGCTCGTCTTGATGTCACTCGCGCATGCTGTGAATCAAAATTTCGAGAAGCATAAAAAATGGACACGCTTTACGATGCCGCTTTGGTTATACGTCAGCTTAACGGGCGTCATCGTCTACATCATGATTCGTCCGTATTATTAAAAAAGACTCCTTCGTGTCTACCACGAAGGAGTCTTTTTGATGGTCAGGACTTAACTTTTGTTTCGTCGAGTACGTTCGCTTTCAAATCGATCAATGGTCGAATCAATACTTCGACACGACGATTTTTGCTACGACCGGCTTCCGTTTGATTGGACGCAATCGGTTGGAATTCTCCGTAACCGCTGACGGTGAACCGTTTCGGTTCGAGCTTCGGATTGCGTTGCAAGGCACGCATGAAACTAATCGCCCGGTCCGCACTCAGTTCCCAGTTTGACGGATACTGTGCTGTATTAATTGGGATATTATCCGTATGACCAGAGACTTGGATTTGACGTTGCCCTGCCTTGACGAGAAGTGCACTCATGCCTTCTGCGATTTGAAGCGAGCGTCCCTTTACTTCTGCTTGAGCTGGTGAGAACAACGCTCGATCACGAATCGTAAAGACAAGTCCTTCGTTCGTGATTTCGACCTTGATGTCTTTCTCAAGTTGTTCATTTTTGATGTATTTATTTGCTTCTTCTTTAATCTTCTCGAGTTCTGCGATTTCATAACTTTGTGCTTTCGTCCGTGCGTCGAGCTTTTTCGAATCCTCTTCTTCTTGAGTAGAGAGTGAGCTATTCGTAATCATCCCTGAACCACCGTTGAAGACAGAGCTAAACGACTGGGACATTGCTTTTAACTTGACGGCATCGACATTACTCGAAGCAAACAAAACGATGAAGAGTGCCAGTAGTAAGGTCAATAAGTCGGCATAGGGAATTAACCAGCCTTCGGAGATATGTTCATCATGCGGCTTCTTTTTCCGCTTCATAGTTCGCACGCTCCTTCGGTGTCAGGTACACGAGTAGCTTATCTTCTAAGTTTTTCGGTGATTCACCGTTTTGGATTGACAGAATACCTTCGATCATCATTTCATACAACTGAATCTCGTTTGCTGATTTTTGCTTTAGTTTTGTTGCGAATGGGAACCAGAGCACGTATCCGGTGAAAATCCCGAATAGCGTCGCGATGAAGGCACCGGAGATCGCATGACCTAATTTTTCGATATCCGACAGGTCGGATAAGGCGGCGACTAGACCGACGACGGCACCAAGAACCCCGAGGGTCGGAGCATAGGTTCCAGCTTGCGTGAAGATGTTCGCATTGGCATGATGCCGTTCTGTCATGTTTTCGAGGTCGCGTGTCATGACGTCCTCGACGTATTCAGACGGCTGTCCATCGATGACCATCATGACACCACGTTTCATGAACGCATTGTCGACTTCTTCTAAGGCAGCTTCTAATGATAACAGTCCCTCTTTTCGGGCTTGTGTCGAGAGTGTCAGAAATTGTCCGAGTAGGACTTGTTTCGTCATTAATTTTTGTTCGAAAAAGATGATTTTAAAAAGAGCTGGTAAAGCCTTCAGTCTTTCCTTCGGGAAGGAAATCATGATGGCAGCTGCTGTCCCGACAAAGATGATGACGAGGGCTGCAGGGTTAAGTAGGGCGACTGGAGGCGCACCCTTTAAGATCATTCCTCCGATCAGTGTGATAAGACCTAATATGATCCCGATTATCGACACGATATCCATGATTGATGTGTGCCACCTTTCTGTATGTAATGCGTATAAGAACGAAAAATAAAAGAGCAGAAGACACTTCTTCTGCTCGGAAATCCAAAAACCGAGAATCAAGCGCCGTTTTCATCGATTAGCATTTGAATGCTTTCGTTTCGTTCGTCACGCTCTATATCGGTCAGTACGTCGTATTTTTTTAACACTTGATACAATTCATTTAGAATCGGTTGCTCCAAATGTAGTGACAAGAGTTCCTCAAATTGATAATACAATTGCGCAGGCATCCATTGTGATTGCCGTTCCAGCCTTCGCCAGACATCCTCAATCGAATGATCAGCCGTCTTAGGGTCCACTGTTTCCCTCAACCTCCTTTAATGATTACACGTCCACTTTTATCTAGTTTACCAAAAAAATAAGAAAACGTTTAGTCGATTGCATATTTCGATAGAACTTCTTAATTCGAGGGAGTATGATAAAGACAATTCTGTCTGAAAAAAATCTAGGGGGAGTAAGATGTTCTCGCATAAAAGACGTTCACCACTGGCGCGTTTTGGTCGTGTGGGTGAATTGATGTACCATCAGTTGTTCGATAAACCGGCACGCTTCATCGCGACGGGGTTCACATTAACCATTTTATTAGGTGGTTTTTTGTTATGGTTGCCCATTTCACAACAGGAGGGGCAAGATGTCTCCTTCATTGATTGCTTATTTGTCGCGACTTCTGCCGGAACCGTTACGGGTCTATCGACGATTAATATCGCTGAAGCCTTTAATCTGCTCGGTCAACTTATCATGATGCTCTTGATTCAGGTCGGGGGGCTCGGGTTCATGACGATTGCCCTCGTCCTACTGAGCGTCACGGGACGAAAAATCGGGATTCGTCAGCGCATCATCATCCAAGAGATGTTCAACCTCGATAGCCCAGGGGGGACGATTCGTCTTGTTCGAAATATCATTGTCACGACAGTCCTTGTCGAAGTCGTCGGTATGTTCTTGATTGCGCTTGATTTGTTCATCCAATACAAATACAGCTTGGGGAAAGCACTTTACTTCGGTTTGTTCCACGCCGTATCTGCCTTCAACAATGCGGGATTCGCACTTTGGGGCGATAACTTGATCGGTTTCCAACAAGATACGACGTTTATCCTGACAATCGCGGCCCTCTTGATGATTGGTGGATTAGGTTTTACCGTCATCGCGGATATTGCGGGAAAACGAAGCTTTAAAAAAATCTCTCTGCACTCGAAATTGATGGTGCTGTCTTTACTCGTCATCAACGGACTAGGCGTCTTAGCGATGATGCTTTATGAATGGGTGTCTCACTTAGGTTCATTGCGAGACGAGTCGTTCTTTCATGCGCTCCATATCGTATTCTTCCAAGTCGTCACGACACGGACGGCTGGATTCCAAACGATCGACTTAACGACGATGGTGCCGCTTTCGATCGGATTGATGATGGTCCTGATGTATATTGGAGCAGGTTCCGCATCGACGGGCTCTGGGATCAAGGTCACGACGGCAGCGGTCATCTTAAAGAATGTCTGGACGTATTTACGCGGACAGCGTGAGACCGTTCTGATGCGACGGACGGTGCAAGCACAGGCGATCCAAAAAGCGTATGCGATTGCTGTCTTCAGTTTGTTATTCATCGCTTTGATCACGACGCTCCTTGCGTTGAGTCAACCGAACCTCTCGTTCATTGGTCTGTTCTTTGAGACCGTCTCCGCATTCGGGACGGTCGGTCTATCATTGAATGTGACACCAGAGTTAAACAGCTTTGGGAAGTTCTTGATCATGTTCATGATGCTGCTTGGACGTGTTGGATCTTTGACGATTCTGTTCACGTTTGCGGCACAACGAGACCGGACGATTCGTTATCCAAAAGAAAATATGTTGATCGGGTAACCGATAAAAAAAGTCCAATCGACTTCCGTTGCGGAAGAGCGATTGGACTTTTTTAGTGTGTCGCGTGCGTTTGGTAATACTGCACGAGCCGAGGCATCGTTTCTGCAAGATCCGGACAAATGATTCCAGTATCTCGTAAATCACGTAAGGCCTGTGTCGTATCGTATTGAACGGGATGGATGAAATAATCGAGTGTCTGACGTTGCATCTGGAGCCGTTTTGCGACGGCGGGAGTCACCGCCGTACTGACGAGCCGAAATGGTACGATACCACGCGGGTAACGTCCATAATAGGCGACGTGTAACATCTCAAAAATCGCGCGCGCACCATGTGGAAAGGGATCCGTCAGGTGATAGGTCTTGTTTTTTCCGACGGGTGCATGACTGAGATAAGCAGTCGCTTCAATGACATAATCATACGGCACGAGATTGACGAGTGCGTTCGCTCGACCGGGATACGGAAGAGGAGCAAAGGATTGCAGGAGGCGCATCGCGTTCAAAACGAAATAAACGCCATCCCATTTCGGAGTTTCACCTGTTTCAGAATGTCCGACGACGATGCCAGGGCGGATGATTGTATAGGGAATCGTTCCGAGTTCTTTACGTAAGCGCACTTCGGCGAGGTATTTCGTTTCTTCGTAAGCATTTTTAAAATGACTTGCCTGTAACTCCTCTTCAAAAATCGTTCCGGAGCGCAGACCGGAGACATACGCTGTACTGAAGTAGATGTAGCGTTCTAAAGCACGGCACGTATGGGCGAACTGTGTCACGTTCGCGGTACCGATGACATTGATCCGAAAGGCAGGTTCATAGGCCGTAGCCAAATCATATAGCGCCGCAAGATGGAAGATATGTGTGACATCCTGTTGCAAGGTCATCCGTGTATCGGATGACAAAGCAAGTTGTTCGACCGTGATATCACCTTCGTGCAACACGAGTTGTTCCGGTCGTAAAGATGTATGTTCTAAAAGGTCATTGCGCCGCTTAATAGCTGCATTTCGCTCTGACGATAAATGAAGCAAATGAAAACAAGCGATTTGATCCGGTACACGTGCCAGTTGTTCAATTAGTTTCGTCGCTAAAAAGCCGGGAAAACCTGTCATGAAATAGGTCCGCATCAATTCCATTCCTTTCTTGGGTCGCGTTCGAGGACGACGGTGAACGTCGAACCATCATTGATTTCTGATTCAACTGAAATCGCTCCGCCGTGCGATTCGATGATTTCCTTACAGATGGCAAGACCGAGACCGGTACCGCCGATTTTCCGGATGTCGGAGTTATCGACCCGGTAAAATTTCGTAAATAGCTTTTCAAATGCGTTTTGTGGAATACCCAGTCCGTGATCAGTCACGGAGAATGTCGCTTGCTCTTCGCTTGCCGAGAGACGGACCTGGATCTGATTCGCCTGCGGAGAGTATTTGATGGCATTCGAAAGTAAGTTCAACATGACTTGTTTGATTTTGTGCTCGTCCGCGAAAATCACAACAGGATCTTCTGGCAGTTCTAGATCAATCCGGTGCGTCTCGACGGTTTCCCCATAGGCATCGACGGTCGATGCGAGAAGGGCGCGTAACGAGAACGAGGTAAAGGTATACTCCTGTTTGCCACCCTCTAGACGCTGAATGTCTAAAAACTCATTCAACAGCGTCGTCAGTCGTTTTGTCTCTTCGTGTACGATTTCCACATAACGTTTAATTTTATCCGCCGGTTGCTCCCGGTAGCGAAGTAATTCCATATACCCGAGAATCGATGAGAGTGGCGTCCGTAACTCGTGTGACACGGTACTGACGAGTTCATCCTTGACTTGATCCATCTTTGCTTCCTCTGTCCGGTCACGGAAAACAAATAAGAAACCATGACGAGAAATCCGACTCTTCTCCTTCTTGATCGCCGTCGCATAAAATTCAAAATAAAGCGGACTCGATTCGTTTGGTCGTTGTAACGTGAAACGAAACGATAGTTCAGAATGTTTTCCTGCTAATAATTCTTCGACTTGTCGCAGCATATCGAATCGGGTATTCAAATCAAGGTTCGGAATCAAGCTGATCCGTTCTTGAATTTTACTTGGCGCAATCCCGGGTACATCAAGTAACTTGCGCGCTTTGACGTTCATGAAGATGAAACTTCCATCCTCTTCCGTCAGCAGAAATCCTTCGTTAGAGGCTTGAAGAATCGATTGCGTGATGTCACGTTGGCGCATGATGGCATTTTTTTCGCGTTCGAGCATTTTCTCGATTTTCTTCCGTTCGGTGATATCCCGAACGACAGCAACGCGCATCCGGATATTGTTGTAGATGATTTCGCGCGGAAAGACTTCGATTTCGACAGAAGTTCCGTCGGCACGTTGACCGAGGACTTCGTATGGTTCTTCTCGATGCTCCTCGATCCGTTGCAAGACACGCGCATGATGATCCGGATGGATCAACTCAAGCGTCATTTTCCCTTTCATCTTCTCAAGCTTTGTCCGGAAGATGACCTCTGCTGCTCGGTTGGCATCGATGATGATGCCATGGTCATGAAAAATAACGGCCTCAACGACGGATTCTGAGAAGAGCCGGAAGCGGCGTTCACTTTTCGTCAGGTGCCATTCGATTTGTTTTTGCGTCGTGATGTCCTGAATGAGCAGGAAGTACGTATCGTTTGGCAAACGTGTCATATAAAGACGTCCATGAAACGTTGAGCCATCCAAACGATGGTATGTCCATTCGTTTTCCGCTTCCCGTCCATGAAGTAAAAAGAGCTGCGCATCCGATAAGTCTTTTAAATTGAGTTGATCCAAATGTTGACGGCGGGTAGCGACTTCCTTTGCGTCGTGTAGAATCGTCGGCTGGAGACCGATGATGTCTTCGGCATGATCAAATCGGAATAAGGTACTGGCTATTTCGTTACATGCTTGAATCCGAAACTCCGCATCCGTGATGAATAAGGCGGCATCAAGCGTCGAATCGAATAAGTCTTCTATTTTCAGAGAAGCGACATGGACAAGAAAGTAGTCCGTCTCTTCAATCGCTGTGACTGTTAACTGATGTGTCGTCGAAATGACGGTTTCCTTTTGGAGCGGAAACAAATCATCCGTGATCGAAAAAAGTTCTTGAATCGTTTGGATGTTTGGAGCGGTCATGAACTGGTGTCGAAACGCGTCATTATGAAATTGAATCTTTCCATTTGCATCGACAAGAAGTGCGGGGTCTTTCATAGCACGTAACGTCGAATGGATGACTCGGAGCGATGAAGGGGATGAATGTTCTGCCATGAGCTACCTCCTGACTGGTCTTCGACCATGGATTTTAAGACAGTCTTTCCTCGTTAGCTTACTTCTGCAAGACGAGTCGTGTTTCCTGTCGAAGGAAGCAACCAACGAAGAATTTTAGTATAGTGAAAAAAAGGTCATGACAAAGTAGAGGGGAAAAGCAGGATGAAACGATTGAAACGAAAACGATTGTTACTAGCAGCTTTGTTTGCAATGATAGGAATTTTCGGAACTTATTTTTTTTCGAGTTCTTGGGAACCTTTAATCTTAATCATCAGTATAGTAGGGTGTATCCTTTTTCTTCTTTTGTCCATTTTAACGCCGTCGCTTGAAAAACGACTCGATCGAATGGAAGGACGAGAATTTGAAGAATGGCTTGCCGATTTGTTTGAAACAGCAGGATATCGTGTCGAGTTGACACCCGCTTCACGCGACTTCGGAGCAGATTTATTGATAGAGGATGAACGAGGGTATAAGATTGCCATCCAGGCAAAGCGATATAGTGCGGCTGTAGGGCTCGAAGCGGTTCAACAAGTCGCTGCCTCGGTTCCATTCTATGGAATGGACGAGGGATGGGTCGTTACGAATTCGACCTTTACGGAAGCCGCATATCAACTGGCAGAACCAAATCAGGTTCGCCTCATCGCTCGGGAAGAATTGCTTGCATTCGCAAAGGAGATGAACCTGCATTGAACATGTCGAATGATTGTCGACAAAAGGGGGTTGTCAATTTGGAGAAACGGTGCAATAATCATTTTCGTTAACGAAATATCATACAGATAAAGAAAGTTAAACTATACAGGATGTCTAAATAAACTGGGGACGAAAAACCAGCACGTTTTAGCAGTGAGAGGAGAATTTCTGTTGCGCAAAGTTGTCTATGTGCAGGGTTGCGTTTTTTCGCAAGGTCATGCCGCGATTTATGATGAAGCGCACCAAATGATTGGTGCGGTTCAACACGACGAAAACGGTCGTGTTCAAGTAATGAATGGTGAAGGTAGAGGGGTAGCGTTTGGTAAGTTCATTCCGACATGTAAGAAATGGGTCGTGATGAACCATGATGGACAAGAGGTAGGTCAAATGCGTGAGAAGTTTTCGCTCTTCTCGAAGAAATGTGAGTACAACGTATATGAGCGTGGTACGTTCACGATTTCCTTCGACCTGACAAAAGGAAAATTCTCCGTACGGAGTGCAGCTGGAGAAGTCGTCGCGGAATTGTTGCAAGACGGTGATGAGTACCGTCTCGTCAAGGATGCGGACAAACTCTCGATGTACGAACTACTCTCTGTCTTGAAAAGTCTGACGAACAATGTCCACTATAAATCACTGACAGCCGTCTAAATAAAAAAAGATGCCTTCCATGACATGGATGGCATCTTTTTTTCATCATGTCGTTTGGAGGACATGATGGAGGCGTTGTTTCGCTTCGTGCGTCAAATGCGACACACGACGGGCATAGAGGCACAGTTGCAGGACATGGACAGTTTCAGGGCGGTAGGCGTTAATGCGCTCGAGCGAGCGTCTCAGGCGCTTCTCCGTCAATTCAATCGGTCCACTTGTTTCCGCATGTTGCGTATAGACGAGATAAAAATTAAGCGGGCTGATTAAGTCATCCTCATCGATATTCGGGTTCTGGAAGACGATCGTCAGCAGTTCCCGTGTTTCTTCTAACGAGAAAAGATGTTTTAAATCGTCCAGCAGGTAGATGATAGCGGCTTGATTGATCGAGTATTTCTTTCCACGATGCGGTACGCCGATGATGTCCCGAACTTCACGTTTCGTCCAGTTCTGGATCGTCGTCGCCGACATGTGTTCTCCGATTAGAGCATTTGCCAAATGAACGATTTCGTTGATCGATAGACCATTTTTCAATGGATCGAATTGTTTCAAGCGATTGATGACCTTTGGCAATTCCGTTCCTTCTGTTGCGACGAGGGGTTCAATCCCTTTCCCTTCGTTCAGGCGTTGCAGACAACTTGATAATGTTTGGACTGCTTGAGCATCATACATTTCCAAAACTTCCTCTCTAGGACGTCATTTGACCTTATGTTATCAAATGAAGGTTCAATAGGGCAAATGGCAACTAAAACAACGTACAATAAAATAATAGGAAAGGGGGAATCGCGATGGAATGGTTTGCTGCCATTGGTACGATTGGCATCGTCGGCGTCATTCTCGTCATTCTTGAATTCATTGGACGCCGTTTCGGTTGTTCTCCCGAGACGGTTCGGAAATGGATTCATATTGCTGTCGGTCACTGGGTCTTTCTTGCGCTACTATGGCTTGATCACTGGTACGTTGCGATCGTACCGTTGTTATTCTTTGCTCTCGTGAATCTAGTGACACTACGAAAAGGAATCGGTCAGATGCACGATGTCGATCGTCCTTCTTACGGAACCGTTTATTATCCGCTCGCATTAGCCGGACTCGTCCTGTTCTTCTTCGAGCGACAGCCGATGGCGCTTGTTGCGGGAAGCATGGTGCTTGCTTGGGGCGACGGTCTCGCGGCTCTCGTCGGAAAACGCTATGGAAAGACGTTTTACGTCCGTGGTGAGACGAAACGATCCTTTGAAGGAAGTATCGCCCTGTTTTTGGCGTCATTCCTCGTGTTGACCGTGACGTTCTTGTTTTATGGACAACCGGTTTGGCTCGCTGTCAGTTATGGCTTCTTGCTTGCGAACATCGCAGCCTTGATCGAAGCCATCTCATATCGCGATCTCGACAACTTGATCTTGCCATGGACGATCGCGGCACTCGTCGCGTTTGCTTTTTAACGTTTAGTCGCGTAACAACAATTGTTTGAAATAGAGAAAGCGTAATCGAATATAGTCCGGGTACGCACGCCAACCTGCATGACGGATGGTCATATCCCGACACATCTCCTGAAAGACATGGCGATAGATCTTTTCTTCAGAATCGTCATAAACAGCTGCGAATAAGCCATGCTCGAGCATGTTGGAAAGGCATTCGTCGAGCTTAGCGTAGAGGGTCTCGTCGCTGTCTTCGCGCAATGTAGCATGCAGCTTCTCATATTGAATGCTTTGATTGACAGAAGCTGTCGCATGAAAGACGGTGGTTTTGTCGAGATGGGATACGCCAAGAATTAATGCATAGAGTGCTTCCAACATGTCGATTGAATGACCGTCTAATTGTTGGATGGAATCAATGGCCATCAGCGTATCGATTCCAGATGCGCCAACCTTCTTTAAATATGTAAACGCATGAACAGCGGACTCCCCATAAAATTGACGATGATTGTAATGGACGGCAAGGAAACGATGTCCTGCTGGCTCTTCAGGGAACCGTGTGATGGCTGAAAGGAAAAACTGTTCTGCTTCGTGCATATACCCTTCCTCTTCACTGATGATACCGAGGAGTATGTATCCTTGCACATGTTCGCCGAGTTGCTGATGTGTCTCTTCGATCAGCCGGCGCGCTTGAGTGTGTTCTTTCTTGAAGTAAAGGGAATGAGCTGTAGCAATGTTGAGCAATGGATGAGATGGGACGAAAACACGTAAGCGCTCGGTTGCGGCAATACGTACGCTCTCTTCTGTATCGGATGTCAGTGCTTCGAGTAACGCGACTTCAGCGACGTGGCTCTGGAGTTCGTGAGAATAGGCGGTTATGGTTTGTGTCATGTAATGAGATCCCCTCTACTAGTTCAAAATCATAAGTCTTCGTTTCTCATCATATGACAAGCCAAGTGTTGCCTCAAGAAGTAATAAAAAATAGTCGATGGTTCCTCAAAAAGGAATCATCGACTATTTCTACTTTCAAGATTATGCGTGTAGATGAAGCACATCTTCAACGGATTTGTACGTGTATCCGAGGTCGCGTGCGACCGCTTCGTACGTGACGAATCCTTGCGCGACATTTAGTCCTTTTTCAAGAGCATCGTTTTCAGCAAGCGCACGGTGTGTGCCTTTGTTCGCGAGCTCAAGGACATACGGAAGCGTTGCGTTCGTCAATGCTAGTGTAGACGTACGTGGAACAGCACCTGGCATGTTCGCAACTGCGTAATGAACGACACCGAATTTTTCGTACGTTGGATCATCATGCGTCGAGATGCGGTCGACCGTCTCAAAGATTCCGCCTTGGTCGATGGCAACGTCAACGATGACAGCACCCGGCTTCATGCGTTTGACCATGTCGGCAGTGACGAGCTTCGGTGCTTTTGCACCTGGAATCAAGACAGCACCGATGACGAGATCACTTTCAGCGACAGCTTCAGCAATCGTGTACGGGTTTGAGATCAATGTGTTGATCGAGTTACCGAAGATATCATCCAACTGGCGAAGGCGTTCTGGGCTGACATCAATGATCGTGACATCTGCACCGAGACCAACCGCGAGTTTCGCAGCATTTGTTCCGACGACACCGCCACCGATGACTGTGACTTTTCCACGACGAACTCCAGGAACACCTGCAAGCAGGATTCCCATACCACCGTGTGGTTTTTCCAAGAACTGTGCACCGATTTGTGATGCCATACGTCCTGCGACTTCACTCATTGGTGTTAACAATGGAAGAGTGCGGTTCTTTTCAACCGTCTCATAAGCGATTGCTGTGATGTTCGAATCAACGAGTGCACGTGTCAGTTCTGGCTCAGCAGCTAGGTGAAGATACGTGAACAATGTCAGATCCGGACGGAAGTATTGGTACTCCGAAGCAATCGGCTCTTTGACTTTTAAAGCAAGTTCGGCTGTTGCCCAGACTTCAGCAGCAGTCGCGATGATTTCAGCACCTGCTTTGACATATTCTTCGTTCGTGAAGCCACTCCCCATACCTGCCATTGATTCAATGATGACACGATGCCCTTGTGCATGTAACGCTGCTACCCCGGCAGGTGTTAATGCAACACGGTTTTCGTTGTTTTTAATTTCCTTTAATACTCCAATGATCATGTGAACGCGATCCCCTTTCGCAAATAAACAAATCAATTTCTCTACTTCTTCAGTATACGAGAAATGAAAGCGTTCTACTTTATCGGTGTTTTCAAAAATAACCGATATCCTTTGTGTAAAATCACAAAGGATATCGGTCTGCTTTTAGGTACAAATAAAGTAAGGAACGTTCGGGTAGTGATTCCATCCGGATACCCGCTTCCTCCTCGATCCGTCGCATCCGATAGAGGATCGTATTCGGATGAACATGGAGATGGGAGGCGACTTGTTTGACGTTCCCATCATAATGAAGGAACCATTCTAGCGTTTCACATAAAGAGGAAGCATGTTTCACATCGTAAGCACGCAAACGTTCGATTTCTTCAAGGCGAACCGTTCGTCGTCGCAGACGTTCCGAGAAAATCGGTAAGAGCTGGAATAAGCCGAGACGTTCGTAACGCGTCACGTTCTTCAGCTCGAATGGAAAGGCATCTTTCAAACGTAAGACGATACCCGCCTCTTCGTACCGCTCGGGAATCGCTTGGACACCGGTGAAAACTTCACTACTTGCCGCGACGAAATCCGTATAATCGAATCGCTCCGCAAGCAATTGACGGAACGACTGGATGAAGGCATCGAACTGCAGGCGTTCTTGTTCCGCATCGCGATCGTTTGTGCTGATCCACAAGATGAAATCCGTCTCGTCATATGCGTAAAGCAACGGACGAACCGTCTGCTGGATCGTTAATAAATAGCGCAGACGATCGGCGAGACGTGGTGTGATTGCCTCCGAAAACCGGATGACCGTCAAGCGACTGATGCCGGGTGGTGCGACGTGTAGTTTAGAGAACATCTTCAGGATTTCCGACTCGGATAGTTCTTCATGTAATAACTCGAAGAAGAACTGTTCCGTTTGCTCTTCCTTCCGTTTTTTCTGCATGTCGATCGCGAGCAACTGACGTTGAGCAAGCAGAGCCCCTTTCTTTAAATCCGCTAATTCTGATGGGGTAAACGGCGTGCTTCGGGCAATCGACCAGATATAGCCGAGAATTTCTGAATCTTGCTTGATTGCAATAGCGACGCGGTCATTCAGTCCGACATCCGTGCGTGCGGAAATGATAAGCGGATCATCTTGTGTAGCAAGGCTCTGGATGACTTCATCTTTCCAGAGTTGGTCGATGACTGATTCAGGTACCCGACGACCGATGATCGTTGCGACACGGGCAGGGTCTGTATCAGCAGTATGCGTACTATACGCAAGGAGGCGGTGATTACGATCTTCAATCGTAATCGGCGCATTCAAGGCGATACCGATCGCTTCCGCTAAATCGTCTAACGAATGGTATGAAGCTTCTAACATGGAAATTCCCTTCTTTCTCTCTCGTTCAGTATCTTTAGTATAGCTTCTGTTGTGTAAAATCACAAAAAGTATTCTTTTGTATTGTACGAAAACACAACCGCATGCTACGGTAAGCCTCGGAAAAGAGAGAGAGGATGAAATGGCATGGAAGTGTTACGTCTGATATCGGCTTGGGTCTGGGGAATTCCAAGCATGGTGTTGTTGGTAGGAACAGGAGTGTACTTTACGATCCGCTTACGTGGTCTTCAGTTTCGGCGTTTAAAACAAGCGTTTCAATTGTCTGTTCAAAAGTCAGGGCAGGGTGAAGGAGAAATCAGTAGCTTTCAGATGTTGATGACGTCTCTCGCGGCGACGATCGGGAATGGAAATATCGCGGGAATCGCGGTCGCCTTGACGATGGGCGGACCGGGTGCGGTCTTTTGGATGTGGATCATCGGTTTGATCGGAATGGCGACGAAGTATGCGGAAAGTCTCCTTGCGATTCTGTTCAGAAGTCGAAATGAACGTGGCGAAGCCGTCAGTGGACCGATGTATTATATCGAGAAAGGGCTTGGACCTAAATTTAAACTCCTAGCCATCTTGTTTGCGGTATTTGGTTTGATCGCATCATTTGGTGTCGGGAACACCGTGCAAGCGAATGCGATGGCGACGGTGCTTGAGCAGTCGTTCCATGTGCCGCTACTACTATTTGGTGTATTGCTCGCGATAGCAGTCTATGTATCGATTCGTGGTGGACTCGAACGCGTCAGTGCGATCTCGACGATCTTCGTTCCGATTATGAGCTTGCTCTATATCGGTGCCGCTTGTGTCCTTTTAGTAGTAAAGGCAGATCAGATTCTACCCGCCCTTGGTTTGATTTTTGAGTATGCTTTCCAGCCGCTTGCGCCTGCAGGTGCTTTCACCGGTGTATCGATCATGATGGCAATGCAAGTTGGTGTAGCACGAGGCATTTTCACGAATGAGGCAGGACTCGGGACAGCAGCCTTGATTGCTGGATCTGCGAAAAGTGAACGTCCGGTCGAACAAGGATTGATCTCGATGACGAGTACCTTCATCGTGACTTTGGTCGTCTGTACGATGACGGCACTTGTCCTTCTGACGACAGGTTTTTGGGATCCGTCAGGCGGATTACATTCCGGTATGACACATGATGCGAATCTTTCTGGGGCAGCGTTGACGGCAACTGCCTTTGCGAGTGTCCTTGGATCATTTGGAGAATGGACTGTCGCCTTCTCCGTCTTCTTCTTCGGTTATTCGACGATCATCGGTTGGTATGTCTATGGAGAGAAGTGCTTGGAGTACTTGAGCGGCACGACACGCTTCAACGAAGGATATCGTGTATTCTTTGCGCTCGCAGCCTGTTATGGTGCGGTCGCGCAATTAGAACCGTTGTGGCTTGTCGCAGATATCGCGAACGGGCTGATGATGATTCCGAACTTGGTTGGAATGTTGTTCTTGTCGCACTTAGTCATTGAACAAACGAGAGACTATGAACGAGCCGGTCACAAACGAGTGGCTTAACGGAAAAAAGCGGTGATGCCTGATAGGGGCATCACCGCTTTTCTGATGAGACGATTCATCCATTCGTTCGACGACGGCTGTAGATGAGGAGTGTCAGTAAGAAAATCAAACTAAGCGCAACGAGAACGGAGAGTGAAGCGACGTTCCAGCCGATGATCTCGAGTAACACACTGACCGCAACCGTCAAATAGAAGATACCGAGGTACTTTTTGACGAACGGACTTTCGAAATGCGTCAACTGCTTCGCGCCAATCGGTGCTCCGAGCAAGGCGCCGACAATCAGCATGATCCCGACGAGGATATCGATATTCGTACTCGCGACCGTATAGTTGACGAGTCCCGATAGAACGATCAGTAACGCGGAAGCAATACTCGTTCCGACCGCACGTTTCAACTCATAGCCAACGATCCCGACGAGTAACGGTGTGATGATGAATCCACCGCTGACACCGAGGAGCGAAGAGATGAATCCAGCGAACAGACCAGTGAAGGCAAGGGCAAGATATCGATTTTTCCAACCAGTCTGTTCACTGATCGTTGCTTTCGGACGTAAGAACTTATTTGCGAAGTAGAGTAAGAGTCCGACATAAACGATTGAGATGACGAGATGGGCACCGTTGACTTCCTCTAAACGAAGGACGAGTGGTGTCGCGATCGTTGAACCGATGATTCCAACGCCCCCGACGACAAGACTATCGCGCCAGACGACATTTTTAAGGCGTGAGTGAGAGATCGTACCTGAAACCGTTGATCCGAGAGTCAGCATGAGACTGGTCGCGATCGCAACGCTTGGAGCATATCCTAAAATAAGTAGTAGGGGCGTCAAGATGATACCGCCACCGATTCCAAAAAAGCCGGAGATGATTCCAATGAAAAATCCGAGGATTAAGAAATAATAAAAAGCGAGATCCATGTACAGTCTTCCTTTCCTTTTCTTCTCTATTCTTCACTTAGTATGGCAATGAATGAGAAGAATGTAAAAGGGGACGGCTCCTTCAAGGGGGTTGAAGGAGCCGTTAAGGGGAACTTATTCTTTTGACGCGGCGACTTCCGTCGCTGCATCGATACCGGTATTGGCCTTGACTATGATACGTTCGAAGTTACCGGCAACTTCGTTCGATTTCGTCAACAATGTTCCGACGATGGCTCCGAGGAAGCCAAGCGGGATGGAGACGATTCCTGGATTCGTCAGCGGGAAGAGGGCTTCCCCGACGAACAAGGCTGAACCGTCGACTGCCCAAAGGTTTGGACTGAGTGCGACGAGAATCAGTGAAGAGAATAACCCGACGACCATACCTGTGACAGCTCCGCCAGTATTGAAACGGCGCCAGAAGATCGTCAAGAGAATGACTGGCAAGTTGGCACTTGCCGCGACAGCAAAAGCGAGCGAAACGAGGAACGCGACGTTCATCGATTGTGCGAACAATGCTAGTACCATCGAAATCAAGGCGACGGCGATGGAAGCAAGGCGTGCTGCCGTCATCTGTTCTTTTTCCGTTGCTAGCCCTTTGCGTAGAATATGACTATAGAAGTCATGGGCAAAGGCAGACGCAGCGGATAAGACAAGTCCTGCAACAACAGCGAGAATCGTCGCAAAAGCGACCGCAGCGACGAACGCAAAAAGTAAATCGCCACCAAGTGCTTTAGCGAGAAGTGGCGCAGCCATGTTACCAGCGGCATTGGCGGCAATGATATCTTCAGAGCCAACGAAAGCAGCGGCACCAAAGCCGAGGAAGATCGTCAAGATATAAAAGACACCGATGATCCATGTTGCGTACACGACGGATTTACGAGCTGTTGGAGCATCTTTGACGGTAAAGAAACGAATCAAGATATGTGGCAATCCGGCTGTTCCGAGAACGAGCGCAAGATTTAGTGAAATCGTATCGAGTGGTAACTTGAACTTGTTCCCAGGGTTCAAGAATGAATCTCCGAGCGGTGTCGCTTGTTTAACTTCTGAAAACATCTTGAAGATTGAGAAGTCGAACTTTGCGAAGACCATGAACGAGATGACAGCTGTTCCTGCCATCAAGAGAATTGCTTTAATGATTTGGACCCACGATGTCGCAGTCATACCTCCGAAAACAACGTATATCGTCATCAAAATGCCGACGATGATGACACTCGTCGTATAAGGAATACCTAATAATAGTTCAATCAAGGCACCTGCACCGACGAGTTGTGCAATCATATAGAAAATCGAGATTGCGATTGAGTTCATGGCAGCGACCCCACGAACTTTTGACGCGTTGAAACGAGCGGCAATCATATCCGCCATCGTATACTTCCCGAGGTTCCGAAGCGGTTCGGCAACGAGGTATAAGACGACGAGATAGGCAACGAGGAAACCGATCGAGTAGAAGAACCCATCGAATCCGGCTAAAGCGATCATACCGGCAATTCCGAGGAATGAGGCAGCGGACATATAGTCACCCGCAATCGCCATTCCGTTTTGGGCACCGGTGAGTCCACCGTCTGCTGTATAAAAATCGTTAGCAGTTTTTGTTTTACGGGCAGCAAAGTATGTAATGACGAGCGTCAAACCGACGATCGCCGCGAATAAAGCAACGGCAGTGTAATTCATTTCGACTCCTCCTTGATTTGTTCGACAAGTCGATCAAAGGCGCGAGCTTTTTTGCTGTATATCATACAGAACGTCCATGTCATGATGAACTGGGCAAATGCGAAGATCCAAGCTCCCGTGATATCTCCGAACACCGGCTCATTCAAAATCGTGAAGTAACTTGTCAAAATCGGAAGCGCAAAATAAAAAATCAGGCAAAAACTAATGGCTGGAAGAATGAATCCATTCTTTTGGCGCATCAATTGTTGAAAAGTAGCGCTTTCGACGATCGCTGGAGCGGGCTGAGTCGCTTCATTTTTCTGGACTTCGGACACTTGATGCATGAGGACGCCTCCTTTATGAAATGAATGTAAATTCATTATAGAGATGTCGTTTCTGGAAAAGCTATCCTAATTTTCCGAAGAGAAAAGTGATTATTATATTAATATTGGTCATACCAATTAGATGTAAGCGTTTTTAATATTGAACATTGTTTGAACGTTATACTTATATATTAATAACCTTTAAAAATGATTCAAAAGACCTATCGGTATGATGAAAACGATTAAAGACTAAAAAAAGCCTGTCTATGGGAGTTATAGACAGGCTTGGATCGTTATTCAGATGGATGCTCGATTTTGTTTTCGATTTCTCGTAGATGATCTGCGCGTTTTGAAAGGGCGCGACGCTTTAACCACTCTTCCGTTCCACGACTGACTCCCCAGATGGCGAGTAAAATCAAAAATAGAAGAACGAGACGCATCGGACGTTCGAGAAACGTCGACCATTCCTTTCCGATCAGCGAGAAGATGATGACGACGATCAAACGACCGGCACCAGCAGCGATCAAATACGTCCGCAGCGATAGTTGAATCATAGCGGAAATGGACGTGATGATGAACGCAGGCATGAACGGAAGCGAGAAAAAGAATCCGAGTGAGATGGGACTCATGTGGCGAACACGTTCGATCCACTGTTGCGCGGCATGGTGTTTTTCAAGCCAACGCGTGACCGGACGACGAAATAGATATCGAATACAAGCGAAGACAACGAGTGATCCAAGCATGCTCCCGACCCATGATACGAGAACACCCATGCCAAAACCATAGGTTGCCGCATTCGCGGAAATGATCAGGACGAGTGGCAGGAAAGGAAATAGAGACTCAAGAAACGGGGCAATCAAACCGGTGGCAGCTCCTCCAGGTAAGTCTTGGAGAAAGAAAATCATCTGCTCGATCCAGTCACGAAGTGTATGGAGCATTCGGAATCCTCCTTGCAAGATGTACTACTGTGTTTTATTTTACCTCTTTCTGATTCAGAAAGGGAATGAAATTCCGTGAAAGGGATTCAGGAATTGTGGATTGTACATTCGAAAGGGAGTTGGTATTATACTTAAATGGGTGCGTTTTGCAGGCGTTCCCAGCTAGTCAATAGCTAGACGCTTCGTTTGCCAACGTTCGTTTTACTGCAAAAAACTGACATGGGGGCTAATGAGGAATATGAAACCTTATCGCGTACTATTATTTTATAAGTATGTTCCAATTGAAAATGCGGAACAGCTGACGAAAGAGCATCTTGCTTACTGTAAAGAGCTCGGTATTAAAGGTCGAATTTTGATTGCACCAGAAGGTATAAACGGCACACTCTCTGGAACGGTCGAACAAACGGAACAATACATGAAGGATTTGACGGCGGATCCACGATTCGCTGATATCGAATTCAAAATCGATGAAGTCGAAGAGCACGCCTTCAAAAAGACATTCGTCCGTTACAAAAAAGAACTCGTCACATGGCGTTTTGAAGACGAATTCAACGTACCAGAAGAACACGCTGCATATCTCGAACCAGCAGAGTGGAAAGAAATGATGAAACAAGATGACGTCGTCATTCTCGATGTACGAAACAACTACGAATACGACCTTGGACATTTCAAAAATGCCGTAAAAGTCGATGTCGATGCTTCACGGGAATTCCCGGAATGGCTAGACGAGAACGAGCATTTGTTTGAAGGAAAAAAGGTTCTCACATACTGTACGGGTGGCGTTCGTTGTGAGAAATTCACGGCGTACTTCCGTAAACGGCAACAGAGTGATGATATCTTCCATCTAAAAGGCGGAGTCGTCATGTACGGAAAAGACGAACAGACACAAGGAGAAGACTGGGAAGGTGAACTATACGTCTTTGATGAGCGTGTACAGGTTCCTGTTAATACCGTTAACCCTTCTGTCGTCTCAGAATGTTACTACTGTGGAAAACCGGAGACACGCTACGTTAATTGTGCAAACCCGGAATGTAATCGACAGCACTTCTGCTGTGAAGAATGCGAACCGAAAGTCATGCGTTCGTGTTCCGATGAATGCCGGGAGCATCCGCGCAACCGTTATGAAAAAGAGCAACAAGAAGAATTAGTATAAGGCACGCGTAAAAAGCCGGAGGATTTCTTTAGTAGAAATCGCCCGGCTTTTTGTGTATTCACGATGAAGGAAACAAGTAACGTAAAACATCGGGTAAACGCTCTGCCCAGGCCGTTTCATGATGGATCGCTTCCGGGATGATCGTATAGCGACTTTGAGCGAGTTTCTGTTCGACCGCTCGCGCTAAGACATCATTCGTGTGCAAATAATCCGTCTCGGTCATCGGACCACTCACTTCTTTTGTCCCGACATCCATATAACAGCGATGGGCAGTAGACAGCGTCGGACTGCGTTCGATGAATTCAAGGAGTGAGGAGAAGTTTGCCCATCCGGCCGTCGACAGGGCAGCGACACGCGTGATGACTTCCGGATACGCGAATAATCCATAAAGCGAGATGACGCCACCCATCGAGCTGCCAATCATCGTCGTATCGTCAGGGCGTGTCGCGTAGTTGGCATCAATATATGGTTTTAGCTCGCGAATGATCCAGTCCATATAAACCTTACCGTTTCCACCAATCGACTTCCGGTGCGAAGGATAAGCGGTCCGCATCAATAAAGCCTCATCACTCCAAGGAGCGTAGTCGTCGTAACGGTCCATGCCGTCTTCCGGGCTGTCAATCGCGACGACCATTGCCGGGATCTGTGTTTGCTGAAGCGCAAGATGAATTTCCCAGCCTTTTCCGAATGAGGCGGTCTCTCCACTGAAGACATTTTGTCCATCGTGCATATAAATAACTGGTAAGGCTTCGTTTGAATCTAAATGTGGCGGACGATGAATCCGAATCGTCCGGTGAGTTTGTGATGTCGGTAGCGTCATTTCAATTTCCGTAATCGACAATAGAGTCACGACCTTTCAAAGGTTTGCATAATGCGCGGTACAATTGCGTCCGTTGTGTTTTCCACCGACATAGAGTGCATGGTCGGCTTGACGGAGTGATTCTTCAAACGTCCGTTGATATCTTTCTTCCACTGTATCAATTCCGAGGCTGACGGTTAAGGACAGTCGGTGACCATCGACGAGGAAGGGACGATCCATGACTGCATGGCGGACCGTCTCAGCAATCTGGATAGCAACCTCTTGACTACCATTTCGCAAGAGAAGCACGAATTCCTCCCCACCATAACGAGCAGCGAAGACATCATCATATTGTAGCTGGATCGCCTGGATGCGCCGACCGAGTTCACGAAGGACGAGATCACCTACTTTATGACCGTACGTATCATTGACGCGTTTAAAATGATCGATATCAAACAGAATTACGGAGAGCGGATAGCAGTCAGCAGCAAATTCTTGCCGACCGTGTTCGTAAAAGGCACGACTATTCGGTAATTCCGTCAAGGCATCGGTCCGACTTTCTGTATAGAGTTGAACCGTTTCACGAGAGCGCTCTAAGACACGACAAAAGATACGGAGTAGACGAGATAACTCATCGGCATTCGTCGCATCATAGGCATCTGCGACTTGGTGGAACAGGATGATTGAGACATCGACTTCACCGCTTGTGATCGAAGGGATCGCTAGCATTGAATGACGATCGACAGGTAATCCGATTTGAATATCGTTTCCCCAGTCACAACGAAGACCATAGATGATCGGAGTATGCAAATCGTCGGCTGTCAAAGAGTGAAACAGCGGTAGCACGTCGATCGGTTGTTTCGTCCGAATGTTATAGATGACTTGTTTCCGCTGTTGTTGAATCGAGATCCATCCTTCAGAAAATGGCAACAGATGCGGTAAATCGAGGAGCAGTGAATCGATCGTCTCGCGTTCAAAGCGGGAAATCAATAAGTGTTCCTTCGCATCATCAAATCGTTTCGCATTATCATTCGCTTCAAGAGAGTCACCACGCTCTTGTAACAGACGTTTGAACAAAAAGAGAATCAAGGCGGAAACCGTAGCCGCGACGAGCGGACTTTCATCGTAGAACCAAATCCCAAGTAGAGCACTTAACATGCTAATGCCATAGACGAGGGACTGCAGCTTCACGAGACGTCGCCAATCATATTTCAAATAGAGGAAGCGATTGACGAACAGACATTGGAAGTAAGAGACAAGGAAGACGGTGATTAAAAAGCCGATGAAAGGAATCAGGGCTTTTGTATACGTAAAGCTGGAGCCGATCGGTCCGCCGAGCGCATAATACGCAAAGACCGGAAGCGAGGTGTAGACTAAATCGAACAGGGCGTTGATCGGATAAAGATAGACGAAACGTTTCCAGCGAATCGCTTTTCGATGAGACATGAATTGAAAGACAAGAATACCGATTTGGCTTAAAATCAAGGCGTACGTTAAACCGTAATTGAGGAATAAAAATAAGATGATTCCTTCTTGGAATGTATAGTAAATGCCACCACGACGGACATTATCGAACTGAAACAGGAGAACGAGTCCAAATAAATAAAGAGTATCAATGATCGTAACAGAAGGATGGAAGGTTGGTGGATGAACGATGCCGATCACTAATAATGTCAAGGCGACGAGACCGAAGACGATCCAGCTCGTCCGGGCTACATGTTGATAGTAGCGCATGAAACATCCCTCCCCCTGAGAAGTATCTTTTATTCCTATACCCGAATTGTGGAAATTTTGATAAGCCATTTACCAAAAAAATAAGGTTGAGAGAAAAGAAAGAATTGCGTATAATGTGAAAGATATCGAATACAGTCGATGATGAAGAGAGTAACGGTTGATTTTCGTCAACTAGCGAATCAGGGAATGGTGGAAGCCTGAGGACGAACCGGTCGTGAAACGCACTTCTGAGACGCTACCCGATTCCTGATGGAAAAGGCGTAGCCGGGGGAACCCCGTTATCCCCGAACAAGGTGGGTGTCGAAATGACACCAAGAAGAGTGGTACCGCGGTCATTCCGTCTCTTTGCGCGTGGCGCAAGGGGCGTTTTTTATTGCCAAAAAATCAGTAAAGCAGGAGGAAATAAAGATGAGTTATAAAGCGCAGTATGCAGAAGTATTACATCACGTCATGGAAGGTGCCTTATCGGTTGAACAAATCGAACAACTGATCGAGCAACCGAAACATGAAGATCATGGAGATCTGGCATTCCCATGTTTCATGCTTGCGAAAGCATTCCGCAAAGCACCGAACATGATCGCTTCAGATATCGCAGAAAAAATCGACGCACCGCTGTTCTCGAACGTTCAAGCCGTTGGTCCTTATATCAACGTCTTCTTGAACCGGGAAGTCGTCTCGCAAGAAATCGTCAACCAAGTCCTGACGGAGCAAGAGGCATTCGGATCAAGTGAAGCCAATGGAAAAACGATTGTCACGGACTTCTCATCACCAAACATTGCGAAACCTTTCTCGATGGGGCACTTGCGTTCGACGGTCATCGGGAACGCGCTTAACCAAATCTCACGTAAGAAAGGTTACGATGTCGTTGGTGTCAACCACTTAGGGGACTGGGGAACACAGTTCGGGAAATTGATGGTCGCCTATACGATGTGGGGTGAGGAAGAAGCGGTCCGTGCAGAACCAATCAAGGAATTGTTGAAGTTATACGTTCGGTTCCACGAAGAAGCGGAAACAAATCCGGCACTTGAGGACGAAGGGCGTCTCTGGTTCAAAAAACTCGAACAAGGTGACGAGCAGGCGACGACGCTTTGGACGTGGTTCCGTGAAGTCTCACTCGTTGAGTTCAACCGTGTCTATGAGATGCTCGGTGTTAAATTCGATAGCTTGAACGGAGAAGCCTTCTACAACGATAAGATGCAACACGTCATCGATTTGCTCGAAGAAAAAAATCTTCTCGTCGAATCAGAAGGGGCAATGGTCGTCGACCTCGAAGCAGAAGGTATGCCGCCTGCCTTGATTAAAAAGAAAGATGGCGCAACGCTTTATGCGACACGTGACTTAGCAGCTGCTGTCTATCGTCTTGAAACGTATCGTTTTGAGCAAGCGTTCTACGTCGTCGGTGGGGAACAAGCGCTTCACTTCAAGCAGTTATTCGCAGTCCTGAAGAAACTTGGATTTGAGAACGTCGACGGCATGCACCATGTGCCGTTTGGTCTGATCATGAAGGACGGAAAGAAAATGTCGACGCGTAAAGGTCGGATTGTCTTACTTGAAGAAGTACTACAAGAAGCGATCGACGTCGCGAAGCAAAACATCGCTGAAAAAAATCCGAACTTAGCGAATGCTGAAGCAACGGCTCGTCAAGTTGGTGTCGGCGCCGTCATCTTCCACGACTTGAAGAACGAACGGATGAACAACATCGAGTTCGATCTTGAGCAGATGTTGAAATTCGAAGGCGAAACAGGACCGTATGTCCAGTACACGAATGCTCGTGCGCACTCGTTGCTTCGTAAAGGTGGCTATGATGGCACACCATTCGCTGGTAGTTCCGATGATCATGCATGGGGTGTCGTCTCGATGCTGAACCAATTCTCGACGGTCATCGATCGCGCGTTCACACGTCGTGAGCCATCAATCATCAGCCGTTATGTCTTAGATCTTGCACAAAGCTTTAATAAATACTACGGACACGTCCGTGTTCTCGAAGATGACGCAGCAAAACAATCGCGTCTTGCACTCGTCAAGTCCGTCACGATTGTCTTGACAGAAGGTCTTCGTTTACTCGGTGTCGGCGCTCCAGAAGAAATGTAAGACCAATCCACGAATAAGAAGAGGTAGATTATGAAGACTGAGACGAAAGAACGATTACAGCAAGCTGCTTCACAGATGAAGCAGGAGCCTTTGGCAGAAACGGTCGCTTTCATGGCTGATTTTCACGGGAAAGTCGCTGCTTGGTTACCGGGAGAGTCTGTCGATTTCGTTCACGATTTCGTGACGGCGCCGGAAGCTGATTTGATTGCTGCGATCGAAGGAGACGCATTACGGACGAAAGATAATTTTGAATTCTTCATGCGTAAGAAACAGACACGAAAAAAACTGGGTGAACTGTTGACGCTTTGGAAGTCGGCACGCACGACAGAGACGTTGAGTCAAATCGATGCGATCGGATTGAAAAAGTGGCTCGCTCGAAATGAATTCCGTTCGGAAGACAAGCCGTGGGATTATTTGAACCGTCTGCATGTTCTCCTGTTCCTTGATTTGATGACGACGATCATCGATGATCATCGATTGACGAGTCTGCATGAGCAACTTGTCGGTACGACACCAGTCCCAACGAGCTTCGTACGTCGTCAAGGGGATGTCCGTCAAGTCATCGAAACATTCGCGGAAGAAACGAACTTCACACAAGTGGATGTCGTCAAGGCATCGCTTGTCCGGTATCTCTGATCAATAAGATGCACGAACAAAAGCCGTCGAGCCCTGTGCCCGACGGCTTTTGTCGTATCTTCTTAGTTCGCCTGATGGAATACGATCGTTTGTTGCTCTGAATCGTAAAGACACCACTCTCGTTCGAAGACGACGGGACCTAGATTGACGGCATACCGTTTTCCTTTGATGGATAAAGTTTGACCTAGTGGGCTCGGTTTCGCGATGCCATTTCGAAACAAACCTCTGATATGACTATGACCAAAAAAGAGTAACGGTTCGCGTTGTTGTGACAGATCGGGTAGAAAATCCCGCGACCAACTGAGTTGATCTCCATGAATCAATAACGCCCCCTCGATCCGTTGTTTTCGAGGGCAATCGCGTAATGCATCGATGACAGGAGATAGATGCGGTGGAACGAGCGACAGGATGCGCTCTTCTTGATTACCAAGTAACGTCTTAAAATCAATCAGCTCTAAAAAATCATCATCGAGCGTTACGACGAGGGAGAGCGATTCAAAAGAATAGCGCTTCGCTCGCTTTTTACCGATATGGCATTCATGAACATCACCGAGACAAAACACATGCGCATCGGGAGCGAGCCGCCGTATGTCAGCTAGGACAGCCGCTGTGTCGGCTACTGAGCTGTGAAGATCCGCAAAAAGGGCATAACGCATAATCGACCACTCCTTTGTTAAGGAGATACCCGAAAATGCGTCATGCCCATCTTTTTTTCAATTAAGTCGTACGGATCTTATTCTGTTTCGACTGTGACGCCACGTTCTGCGAAGACGACTTTTGCGACTTCGAGTGCGTTCAAGACACGTGGGAATCCAGTGTAAGGAACAAGATGCATGATAGCTTCGACGATTTCGTTTCCTGTTAAACCAGCTGTCAATCCAGTATTGATGTGGAGAGCAAGCTGTGGTTCTGTACCTTGTGTGACGAGAGAAGCAATCGTAACGATTGCGCGGTCACGGTTGACGAGACCATCGCGGCTGTAAACTTCACCGTATGCGAAATCCGTAATCCACTCACCGACTGCTGGAGCGATATCTTTCAGGGATTCAGAGATTTTGTCATGCGTAGATTGTGCAGCGTTTGCGTCTGTGAATTCGCTGAGTTTTTTTACGCCTGTTTCGTGACGTGATTCAAAATGAGTTGCCATGGTAAAGGACTTCCTTTCTTTTTTAACGATGTTCTTATCGTAAAGGAAGAAATACCATGCTACAAATACATGGTTTTTATGAAAGGTATGCTTATTTGGAATACATCTCGCTGACGAATTGGATCCATTTCCGCGTCACGTACGATTGATAGCGACCGGTCGGGACGGCGATTCCTAAGTGCCACGGAACACGTGTTTCAAGCGGAATCGTTTTGACGCCACGAATCGAAAAGCGATCCGCGATCGAACGCGGCAGGACAGTCACGGCATTTCCTTCTGCGACTAGTAAACATAAGAAGTCCCATTGCGAGCTCACCCGCGACACGTTAGGCGTAAATCCAGCATCCTGACAGGCGTTCAAGACGACATCGTGAAGCGAGAATGTTTCATTGAACAAGACGAACGGCATGTCCGCGACTTCCTCTAACGCAATCATTGACCTATCAGCGAGTGGATGATTACTTGGTAAAAACAAATGCAATTCTTCTTCAATGAAAGGATGAGTCGTTAAATGCTCATCTGAAGGCAACACCGTTGCGATCAAATCGACTTCACCGGCGACAACCGCTTTTTCTAGCGCATGTCCACCAGCTTCGATTAATTCGATTTGAATCATCGGATACATCTCTTCGAAGTGACGTAGTAGACCCGGGAAAAACAGCGAACCGATCAGTGGGGGCACGCCGAGCCGAATCGTTCCCTTCGTCAGATGCATGACATCATAGAGGTGGGAAGGCAGGTCAGATAACTGCCGCAGAATCTTTTCACCTTCAATCAATAAGGTCTCACCGGCATCCGTCAGGACGATTTGTCGTTTACTCCGATCGAACAATTCCATCTCAAGTTCTTCTTCTAAGTGACGGACCATTTTACTGAGTGTCGGTTGCGTGACGTGGAGATGTTCAGCGGCACGAGTAAAGCTTTTGAAGCGTGCCACTTCCGTAAAGTATTCCAGTTGGCGGAAATCCATCAGTATTCTCCTATTCTTTTGAGTTATAGATGTCATAACAAGTATTCATTTTTATTATTCTTTCAATCAGCGTACAGTAAAGAGACCGAACACGTAAAGATAAAGAAAGAAGGAATCCATCATGATGAAACAACTCGAAGGAAAAGTTGCATTGATTACAGGAGCAGCAAGCGGAATCGGTCTTGAGATCGCTGAAGAATTCGCCCAAGAAGGTGCGAAGGTCGTTATCGTCGATCTTCAGGAAGAAGCTGCAAAACGCTCTGCTGAAACACTTCGTGAAAAAGGCTTCGATGCATTTGCCGTCGCGGGTGATGTGACGAATGAAGAAGCAATCAAATCAAGTATCGAACAGACTGTCGCGCATTACGGAACGATCGATATCGTCATCAACAACGCAGGAATGCAGCACGTCTCACCAATCGAAGAGTTCTCAACTGAGAAATTTGACTTGCTTCAAAGCATCATGCTTCGTGCACCGTTCCTCTATACGAAATATGTCTTCCCGATCATGAAAAAACAAGGCTCTGGACGTATCTTAAACATGTCATCAATCAACGGATTGATTGGTTTTGCAGGGAAAGCTGCTTATAACAGTGCGAAACACGGCGTCATCGGTTTAACGAAAGTCGCAGCATTAGAAGGAGCAACTTCAGGTATCACGGTCAACGCGATTTGCCCAGGATATGTCGATACACCACTCGTCCAAAACCAATTGTCTTCGCTCGCTGAAACACGGAATGTACCACTCGAACGTGTATTAGAAGAAGTCATCTATCCACTTGTCCCGCAACAACGGTTACTCCAAGTCAAAGAAATCGCGGATTACGCTATTTTCCTTGCAAGTGACAAAGCAGCAGGTGTCACGGGTCAAGCAGTTGTTCTTGATGGTGGTTATACAGCGCAGTAAGCAACACTATAAATGAAGGGAGGTACTTTTTGGATACGATCCAGAAAGCACCTCCCTTTTTTGTTTGATGGACTGAACAAGAACGTTCAGCCGATTTGACGCGAGTGGATTAACGGAAGTTAATGAACTGAACGTCGACCGATAACGGAAGCTCACGAACGATTTGCATGACTTGTTGCAAGTCGTCACGTGATTTACCTGTGACACGGATTTGATCATCTTGGATCTGTGTCTTCACTTTTAATTTTGATTCTTTGACGGCATTGTTGATTTTTTTCGCATCGTCACGATCGATTCCACTTTTCAGAATGACGCGTTGACGAACCGTGTTCCCAGCAGCCTGCTCGACTTTTTCATACTGCAGGTTTTTGGTCGGGACTTCGCGCTTGATCAATTTTGCTGTTAAGACATCTTTGACTTGATCGAGTTTAAAATCGTCATCTGAGATTAGAATCAAATCCTCTTTTTCGAGCTTCATGTCGCTCTTTGAACCTTTGAAGTCGAAGCGGTTCGTAATTTCCTTCAAAGCGATCTGGACGGCGTTCTTGACTTCCTCGATGTTGATTTGTGACACGATATCAAATGAATTATCTTTTGCTGCCATGTTAATCTCCCCTTTCATTCCACTCTCTATTTTAGAGAGGAATACCGGAAGCGTCCACTGCTTTGAAATTTTGTTATAATAAAAACCATGAAATGAAAGGGGTGCTTAGCTTTGAAACAAACAGCAGACATGTTGACGCTCACACCGCAAGAACTGGATGAGCGATTTGCCTATAGTGGAAATGATTTAGGAGCGACCTTCTCAGAGACAGCGATTCGCGTGCGCTTGTGGGCGCCGACGGCAGAACGTGTCGTGATTCGTCTCTACAAGACACTACGCGCACGAAAAGTCGAAGAGGTCGAGATGATGGCAGGCGAACGGGGAACGTACGTCGTTGAACTCGATCGAGCGGCATATGAAGGTTATTTCTATACGTTTCAAGCGAGCATCAACGGACAAAAAGTCGAGGCGGTCGATCCGTATGCGAAAGCCGTCGGAACGAACGGGAAACGCGGTGCGTTAATTGACCCGACAAGTGTGACACCGGAACGATGGATTGAAGAACGCCCACTGTTCCATTCTTCGCAAGACGCAGTTGTGTATGAATTACATGTACGCGATGCAACGAGTCATCCGGCTAGTGGTATCGTCGCACGTGGTACGTTCGCTGGGCTGACGGAAGCAGGGACCCGGACACCAAATGGTGGATTGACAGGACTTGATTATTTAGCGGATCTTGGTGTGACACATGTCCAGTTACTACCGATCTATGATTTTGGCTCAGTCAATGAGACAGCGTCGAACGACCCGGATAACTATAACTGGGGGTATGATCCGGTGAACTACTTTGCGCCGGAAGGTTCGTACTCATCGAATCCGGATGATCCCCGAACACGAATCCTTGAATTAAAACAATTGGTACAAGCGTTACATGACCGCGGAATTCGTGTCATCATGGACGTCGTCTTCAATCATACGTATGATGCGGCAACGGTTCCGCTTGGTCAATTCGTTCCGGGATACTTCTATCGTCAAGAGGCGGATGGTAGCTTGTCAAACGGTAGTTTCTGTGGAAATGATACGGCATCTGAACGTCTGATGATGCGGAAGTTCATTCTTGATTGTGTGACGTACTGGGCGAAAGAGTACCATCTGGACGGTTTCCGATTCGATTTGATGGGACTGCATGATGTCGAGACGATGAATCAGGTGCGCCATGCACTTGACCGGATCGATCCGTCGATTCTAATCATTGGTGAAGGCTGGGATCTCGATACGCCACTCGATCCAGAAGAAAAAGCGAACTACTTCAACGCACCGAAGATGCCAGGAATCGCTCATTTCAATAACGGCTTACGGGACGGGGTCAAAGGCGATGTTCAAACGCCGGAAGACCGCGGTTTCATCAGCGGTGCATTCGACCGGACGAGTGAAGTCAAGCGGGGAATCGCTGGTAACGTCTCTTCGCAAGGATTTGCCGATGAACCGAATCAGGTCGTCTCGTACGTCGAAGCACACGATGATTTGACGATTTGGGATAAATTAACGGTGTCTCGTCCAGAGGATACGGAAGCGATACGCCGGAAACGGCAAATGCTCGCAAATGCCATCATCTTGACGGGGCAAGGGATTCCGTTCCTCCATGCCGGACAAGAGTTCTTCCGGACGAAGGACGGAATTCGTGACAGCTTCAATGCCGGAGAGGTCGTCAATCGTCTTGACTATGAACGGGCGGAAACAGAGCGTCCGGCAGTCGAGTACGTCAAAGGATTGATTGCCCTCCGTCGTCAGTATCCGATGTTCCGTCTCGCAAACGCAGCGATGATCAAAAAACATCTACGCTTCCTTGAAGAAGGGGAAGGTGTCATTGCCTTTGAACTGAAGCGCACCTATGAAGGGTACGTCGAACGGCAGCGTGTCTATCACAATGCGACGGAAGAGGATATTACGATTGAATTGCCAAACGGTGAATTCGAGGTATTGGTGGAGTCGGGTGCTGTTAAGTTGCACGCACCACGACTGCATGAAGAGAAACAGTTGGTCGTCCAAGCATTGACGACGACGGTCATCGCCGAACGAAAAGCGGACTACAAGAAATATGCGGTAGCAGGTGGTGCAGCACTGACAATCATCGGATTGTTGTACGCAGCGAACAAGCGTCGTAAGAAAACCGATTAAATCAAGAAGGACGGAGCGCTATAGGGCTTCGTCCTTTTTTGCGTGGATGACAGTCCGATGTCAGTCTGTCATGCAATTGACTTGCGAAAATCATCGAAACATTGTTTGAAGATACATCTTTCGGGAAAATTCATATGTAGTATTTAAGATATTGTTTTGAAGTGAGAGGGTGTACGTTGTATGTTCGGTTTCGGTGATTTATGGAAGTTCTTTTTGTCGTTCTTTTTGCTGTTGCCTATCGTGACATTGATTCATGAGATGGGACATTACTTTTTCGCCCGATTGTTCGGTGGAAACATGGAAATTAATATTGGTTCAGGCAAGTCATTGCTTCGTGTTGGTCCGATTCGACTGAATCGTGTTTATTTTTGGGATGGATGGTGTCAGTATGAGGCACTACGTCATGAAACGAAGTTTGCTAATATCATGGTCTACGCTGGTGGATCGATCGCGAACTTGGTGAGTATCTTAGTCGTAAATGGTCTCATATATGCCGGTGTGTTCGAGGCATCGATCTTTACGTACCAATTTGCGTATTTCTCGTTTTATTTCGTCTTTTTCTCCCTCTTCCCGATCGATCATCCGAACGGTTATCCGAGTGACGGAAAAGCAATCATCAATGTCTTCCGTTACGGTAAATCCGACTATCATCCACAATCTTAAACGAAGATTAAAGCCTCCTTCCGCGTTGGAATAGAGGCTTTTTACTCAAGATTCCGATTCGCTAGACGAATCCGATTCCGTTTTCGCTTGTTCCTGCTCGAGTTCGACGAGCTTTTGAATCAAGATATGGCGCGGCATATGCATCAGTTGTTCAAGTGGTACGTTCAGACGTTTTGCGAGTTCGACAGCCGTCTCTGCTGATAATTGTAAAGGTTTCATCGTGTTCGTCCTCCTTTTTCCATGAAGTTAGTATAACAGGAGGTGCAAGTCGAGCGCATCAATAGTAGCGAGAAACTGAGAAGGTTGATACCGTATGAAGTAGGAAGTGATGCATATGTATAAACCTGCTGCAGAGCTGTTACTCCATGAATCCGTCTCACTGTTCGATCGAATCGGGGAGGATTTGCTTCTTTTTCGAGATCGCCACGGATTTATGAAATGTGATGCGGATTTAAGACCACTATGGGAAACAGCATGTGCGTATGTTCCATTCTCCTGGTACATTGAGCCAGGCGGTGGACGATTGTTCATCGTATTTGAAGAGTCAGCTTATTTTGGTTTACTAGATTTAGAGCAAGGGCATTTAGATTATATCAAGCGACCCGCTGCTTTTTCCGAAGCATGGTTCAGTAATTTATTCTTGTGGCAAGATGATGAGATCTTTCTGTACACGGCAGAAACAGACGTCGTCTGTGTGAACGTTCAAACAGGGGACTGGCGGTACTCAAATTATGAAGAGGCGCCACTATTCGGACGCTTAGTGGAGCGAGGATATGATACACGTTTGACGTTCGAACGATTCATCGCACCTACGACAATCATTTCTTATGATGATCTACAAAAACGGTATGTGATTTGGGACGCTGCGACGAATCAGGAATCGATTATTCCTTTTTCAGATTACGCGGAGTACTCACTCGTTGATCACCGGCACCAATTGTTTTCGATCACCGATTCATCTCGTTTTTACTTGTATGAGAAGAATCAGCTGAAATATAAGTTCGAGGGATGTCATTCCTCCGTTTTACTCAAAAGTGTGTTACTCGATGAAGAGGCGCGACGTCTTGCGATCGTATCGACATCGTCGACATTCGGCAACACATGGGTTCAAATTTTTCAAAAGACGTAATGAAACATCCTTTTCGCTTTTCAGCAAGAAGGATGTTTTTTGTACGTTTATACAGAAAGGGGACGCATCATGGAACGGCTTGGTCATCTGATGAGTACGTATTTTCGAGGAGTGTTGGTCGTTTGGGCGATCCTGCTTGTCGTGCTTGGTTATTTTGCCTACCAATTACCGGATCGGCTTGAAGGAAACGGGTTTACACGTGACGGTGATTTTCAACGCGTCGAGAGAGTACTCGATCAAGATTTCGGTCAGGATCCGCATACGATCATCGTCCTATTTGAGAATCAAGAGAACCTACAACAAACGATGGTGCAACATGTCGAGCGCTTCCGTGACATCAAAGGCGTCGGGAACGTCATTGGTCCCGTCGAAAATCCGCGAGCGATTCGGGACGATAAGGGATACGTGACGGTCGGTGTACCGACACTTGATGCGAAATGGGCAGCTGCGGTCACACGTCAACTGGATGACACCGGAACGATTCGGTTAACGGGTGAACCAGTCGTCGTTGATGATTTGAACACAGCGTCAAAAAATGACCTCATCCGGGCTGAGTTGATCGGGATTCCAGCAGCGTTGATCGTCTTGCTACTCGTTTTTGGTACTCCGATTGCCGCCATCCTACCGTTGATCATGGGACTCGTCACTTTTGTCTTTGGTGCCGGTGTTCTTTATTTTGTCGCCGGACAACAAGAATTATCGATCTTCGTCTTGAATGCGGTCGCGATGATTTCGCTGGCGCTCGGAATTGATTTTTCGCTGTTATACGTCAACCGTTTCCGAGAAGAACGGCAGGACGGACAAAATATTCGGAAGGCGGCGATCCGTTCGGTTGAGACGGCAGGGCGTTCGATTTTATTTTCCGGAATCTGTGTATTCGTCGGACTTGCCGGGCTATTACTGATTGATGTGGATGTCTTCCAGGCTGTCGCGATCGGGACGCTCGTTTCGGTCCTCGGGGCAGTCATCAGTGCATTAACGTTACTACCAGCACTATTGATCGTCTTCGGGAAGGTGTTAGAGAAAGGACGACTTTTCCGGCGACGAGCAGGTCGTAGTGAAGATCGTTGGCGTCGCCTCGCTCGTTTCGTCATGAAACGTCCAGTCGCAGTCACGATTTTGTCCTTATTGCTGTTGTTACCTTGTTTATTGCCGTTACGCGACTTGACGTTGAATATTCCGCAAGCGACTGCTTTACCAGAATCGTATCCGTCGCGTCTCGCTTTTGAGTCGTGGGAAAAAACATTCGGAAACGATGGAACGGACGCCGTCCTCATCTTATCTGCTGATGCTTCCTCAGAGGTGGGGCGAGAAAAAATCGAAGACGTGACGATTCGACTCGAGTCGGATCCCGATGTGCGTTCCGTCGTATCCGCCGCAACGATTGCCGAACAGCAACAAGTGCCGCTCGAACAGTTACTCGCTGTTCCGACCGGACGCGAAGCTTTAACGGCATTTTTGTCAGAGGACGACCAAGCACGAATTGATGTTAACTTAAAAGGCGATCCCGGCGATGCTGCTTCGCAGGACTGGGTGCGAAAGATGCAGGCGGACGGTTACCTTGTCGGAGGACCAGCAGCCTTCAATCAGGAAATTTATGATGCCATTGAATCGAAACTCCCACTAGCAGTCGGTGTCGTCGTTTTGGCGACATTCATCATCTTGCTGATTGCGTTCCGGTCCATCTTGATCCCAATCAAGGCGATTTTGATGAATTTGCTTAGTCTAGGAGCGACATTCGGATTACTCGTCATCTTGTTTGAGTCCGGCGCAGTTCTTCCGCAGGAGACGATCGGAATTCTGACACCGGTCTTCATCTTCTCACTCGTCTTTGGTTTATCGATGGATTATGAAGTGTTCCTCGTCTCGCGAATGGAAGAATATTATGACGAGACGGGCGATAACGATTACGCGACCGAGATGGGGCTTGCGAAGACGAGTAAGATCATTACGTCTGCTGCCTTAATCATGATTGTCGTCACAGGAGCGTTTGCCTTCACGGGCGTCAGTCCAATTAAACAACTAGGCGTCGGTATCGCGCTTGCGATTTTTATTGATGCCACGATCGTCCGGATGCTCCTCGTCCCCGCACTGATGAAACTATTTGGTCACTGGAACTGGTGGTGGCCGGGGGGGCGCCGTAAAGCAATCCGCAAGTGACACATTGCGTAAGCACATCAGTAGCTATTCAGAGGAAGACGAGCGTATACTGTCGATATTCAATTCAAGAAATTAAGAGGAGGCACTTCACTCATGGCAACTCAAGCAATGTTTGAACCATTTACATTACCAAACGGTGTGACGCTGAAAAACCGCGTCTTGATGGCACCGATGACGAACTATGCAGCACAAGAGAACGGCGAAGTATCGGATGCGGAACTCGCGTACTATGCAGAACGTTCAGGTGGCGTCAGTGCGGTCATTACAGCATGTGCGAACGTCACAGCAGACGGTCAAGGATTCCCGAATGAATTCGGTGCGCATCGTGACGATCTCGTTCCAAGTCTGAAGCGACTCGCAAAAACGATTCAAGATAAAGGCGCAAAAGCAATCTTACAAATCTTCCACGCTGGTCGTATGGCACCACCAGAACTCGTCGGTGGGCAAACAGTCAGTGCAAGTGCTGTTGCACCTGTACGTGAAGGGGCAATGACACCTCGTGCGCTAGAGGCAGAAGAAGTTGAAGCAATCGTTGAAGCATTCGGTCAAGCGACACGTCGTGCGATGGAAGCTGGATTTGATGGTGTTGAGATTCACGGTGCGAATACGTACTTGATTCAACAATTCTTCTCACCACATTCAAACCGTCGCGAAGACAAATGGGGCGGTAGCTTAGAAAAACGTCTCGCCTTCCCATTAGCGGTCGTGGATGCAGTCGAAGCTGTCGCGAAACAAGATCCTTCGTTCATCGTCGGATACCGTTTCTCTCCAGAAGAGATCGAAAATCCAGGAATTACACTCGATGATACGATGCGTCTCGTCGATGAGCTGGCGAAAAAAGACCTCGATTACTTGCACGTTTCCGTGATGGACTTCTTCGCAGGTTCGATTCGTGACGAAAATGCAACGACATCACCAATCACGCTCGTCCAAGAACGTGTTGGCGAACAAGTACCTGTCATCGGTGTTGGATCGTTGCACACAGCGGACGAAGTCGAACAAGGTTTGGCTGTCGTTCCAATGATCGCTCTCGGTCGTGAGCTGATCATGGAACCGAAGTGGGTTGAAAAAGTCGAAGCGGGTGATCTTGCGTCAATCCGGACCGAACTTGATCCAGAAGCACAAGCAGAACTCGTCGTTCCAGATGCATTATGGGCAGGCATCACAAGTCGTCCAGGCTGGTTCCCGATCAAACAAACAAGCAAATAATAGAACAGTATCAAAAAGCACTCTAGATTTTGTGTCTAGAGTGCTTTGAGACTGAAGGTAAAGTGCAATTTTTCTCTAACGAGAAGGATTGCGCTTTTTTGTTCGTCTCGCATCGTTTTCCTTGGACAAGCATCTCGCCGCTTCGCTTCGCTGCAGGGTCGCTCTTGCTTGTTTTTCCCTAGAAAGCGATGTCGAGTGAACAAAACGCTTCTCGAATCCTTCTTCTAGAAAAAAATAACGCGTTTCACGCCACTCCTACAGGAAAAAGCGCATTATGCGCTGTCAGAGACAAACGAGACCCGTTTTCCTGCTCGAAGCGGGAAAACTGGCTTGTGTCTCGCCTGAGGAAAGGGCGTGAAAAGACGCGTCATTTTTTGGAGTCATCCCTGTTGTCTACAAACCTGAAAGCACTCTAGATTTTGTGTCTAGAGTGCTTTTTTTGTTTATTAATAGGCAACCTGTCCCATCCGAACGCCACAGAACGTATGCAAGGTGACCGGATCCTGTAGATTCGTTCGTTCCAACATATCGTTTAAGAGCAAGGCACAGACGTAGGCATCCTCTTTCGCATCATGGTGCTGGAAAGAGACGTTGAGGAATTCTGCCATCGTATTCAATCGATGGTTCGGCAACCACGGATACAGTTTGCGGGATAATTTGACCGTGCAACCGTACGTGAAAGCGGGCATCTGGTACATATCGTATTTTTGAATCGCTTTTTGGAGCGCCCCCATATCAAATGATGCATTGTGGGCAACGACCAGTTGAGCACCTGCGATTAAATCGTATAAGCCATGTGCTTCCATCGCTTCAGGTAACGTCGGTGCATCGAAGACATCACTCGGACGAATTCCATGAACCCGGATGTTTCCGGCGTCGAAGTTCTCTTCGGGATTGATTAAGACCTGTTTACTCTCCGTGACGCGACCGTTGGAGAGGACGGACCAACCAAACGCACAAATGCTTCGGCTATTCCGATTTGCCGTTTCAAAGTCAATCGCTAATGTATACATGCAGCAGGCTCCTTTCTGTCATTCACTAGTAACAGAATACATGTTCGTATTATAGAAGTCCATCAAAAAAGACCATCTGCAAGGCAGATGATCTAATATCTATTCCAGTCACTTCGCGGTGGCGACTTTTTGTTCCTCTGCGACGTATTCCTCCGGTTTAAATAACAGAACGCGATCTTTATAGGCGAAGACAAGGGCCGTCAAAACAGCCATCGCATCAGCAATCGGGAAAGCGAACCAGACACCGTTGACACCGAAGAACAGGGGTAAGATCAGGACGAGTGGAATCGTGTATAACGTTTGGCGTGACAAGGACAAGAATAAAGCGACTTTTGCTTTGGCGAGCGATTGATACATCCCGTTGACAATCATTTGAATCCCGTAGACGAACGATAAAGCGAATAAGATGCGCATCGCACTCGAGCCTTCCTGCAGCAGTGCTGCTTCTTCCGTGAACAAGCCGACCCAAAAACGGGGGAACAGTTGAATCAGTAACCACAAGCTGATTGATAACGATAAGCCGTAACGGATTGCGAGCTTGATAGCAAGCGACATCCGGCTAAATTGCCGAGAACCGAAATTATACCCGACAATCGGTTGCATCCCTTGCACGATTCCCATGATCGGCATACCGACGAGCGCCATGAATTTATTGATGACCGCAAACGTCGCTAGTTCTGTCGTACCTCCGTACCGGACGAGCATATGGTTGACGGTGATGAACAAAATCGATTGAGAGACCTGCATGATGAAAGACGATGATCCGATTTGCATCATCCGAAATGTTAAACGGAAATCGGGTTTGAAAGCATGTCGATCGAGTGTTAACCCCGTTTGCCGACGTTTCGTAAAGAAGAATCGGAAAACAAGTGCAGCACCGACGACTTGCGCAACGACTGTCCCGAGTGCAGCACCTTGGATGCCCCAATCAAGACCAAAGATGAACAGCGGGGTCAGGACGATGTTGATCGCAACCGTCGTCAGCATGACGCGCATCTGATAGTTCGCGCGTCCTTCTGCGCGTAACATAGCACTCGACGCCATCGTTAACATGAAGAAAGGAGATCCAATCAAGAGGACACGTAAGAAAGCGATGCTATACGGCATGATTTCATCTGTCGCTCCAAAGAGACGAAGTAACGGTTCGACGAAGATGAAAGCACTGATGATGGCGAGCATACTGATGAGAAAGACCGCCATCAAGACATTCGCATAAGCACGACTAGCACCATCCGTTTGTTTTTGGCCGAGCCGTTGTGATGCAATTGCAGCACCTCCGATGCCGATCGAGTTGGCGATTGCCATCAATACGAGCTGGACGGGAAAAGCGATTCCGACGGCGGCGACAGCAGCCGTACCGATGCCTTGGGCGACGAATATCGTATCGACGATATTGTAGAGTGCCGTGACGAGCATCCCGACCATCGCTGGTAGGGAGAGACTAAGTAAGAGCTGATTGACAGGTGCTTCACCCAGACGGGCAGTGTTTTTATTCATGGAAGGAGAGCCTCCTTTTTTAGACAAGTGGTAAGTAGGGTTTTACTCAGAGTAGTCGCTTCTTTGACGAGATGCAAGAAATCACTCTAGTCAATGTGTTTGTTCCATGAAAAAAGGATGCGCCATGAAGCGCATCCGATAGAACTCGATTTAAGAGGGGGTAGGCAAGTATCCTTTCGAGTATTCAAAAGCAATGAATAAAATAGCACCGAGCGCCAAGTAAGCAAGGAGCGTGATCGTTTGTTGTTTTTTCGGCATCTGATGATACTGAACGGACTCTTCAGCGAGTCGGAGAGGTTCGATCCGCTGATCGATTCGACGCAACAACGCATTGTAATCGTTCGCAGCATCATATTGATACCGTAACAGATCGTCCGCTTCCTGACGTGCCTCTTGTGGACTCGCTTGTCGCAAATCTTGTAAATCAAGTCGTAGTGACCAAGCAATCGGATCGTACGTACTTTCGACTGTTTGTTCTTCTTCTATTTCTGGAGCAAGAGCGACTTCAGCGTTTACGCGTTCCTGCTCCGCCTTTGCGCGTAAGACGCGTTCGCGTGCAGCACGGTATAACATCAAGGTCGACCGGTTCTCTTCATATTGTTTTGCGAACTTATACCGTTTCCAGACAGCACTACCGCCGAAGAAAGCGATCAAAAGCAAAATCAAGCTGAAGTTCGTGATACCGTAAGCAATCAAGGCGGCAAGTCCCGCAACCCAGACGATGATTGGAAGTCCCGCAAGAATCCGTCCACCGTCAAGCGGACTGACGGGAAGTAGGTTGAAGAGATTTAATAGAGCTCCGAGATGGAAGATGACGAGCCAAAAGTCATTTCCCGTCACAGCGTATCCAATCGCAAGCGGAATCAGGGACAGGAGACCCGCGAGTGGTCCACCGTACGCAAGAATCGCTTCTTGTTTTGGTGTTCGAAACGTATCCTTGATCCCGATGACGGCTCCCATGAAAGGAACGAAAATCGCAGGACCAGTCTTAAAGCCAAGTCGCTTCGCAGCAAGTAGATGTCCCATCTCATGAATGAATAGGAGATAGAGCAATCCAACCCCGAACCAGACCCCGAATATTTGAGCGTAAAAGAGAAGGGAGATTCCGAACGAAATCAGGGTGCCTCCGAACTTCGAAAATTTCAATAAGGCAAGGATGACTTTTCCCTTCGATAAGAGAAAGGCGCCGGCAACAGCAAGTCCACCCCAACGTTTTTTAGCCATCGTGAGTTTCCTTCTTTCATCATGTGACGTTCTTCTTTAAGTGTACGACACTGATGCAGGAAAAGTTTCATCCCGACTGCTCGGGAATCAGATAGAAACAGCTTCCGTCTGGCTGACGCGCTTCACTACCGACCTGAAAATGATGTGTCGTCGCAAGTGCAGCGGCAATCGACAAACCGAGTCCACTTCCTGAACGATCGCGTGCTGCATCGAGTCGGTAAAACCGATCAAATAACCGGGAACGTTCTTCATCCGTTAGAGATGTGCCTTGGTCAAGAACAGCGAGTCGCTCCTTGCGCAGATGTAATTCAGGAGAAGTAGCGTACTTCAGGGCGTTATCGATATAAATCGTTAAGATGCGTAGCACCGCTTCTCGATTCGCCCGGATCGTTCCAGAGGCATCAACAGGGATGATTGTCCCTGTCGCGTGATACATCCGATCGGCGAGTTCGCTCCCAAGCTCCGCTAAGTCGATCTCTTCAACTGATGTTTCCTCATACCCGAGACGGGACAGTTCGAGCATGGGTTCGATCAAGGTCGTCCGCATCGCGTGCGTCTCCTGCAAGATGTGTTCAATTGATTCATCGAGGACGTCCGGTTTCGTTTTGCCCCATCGTTTCAACAATTGCGTATAGCCTTCGATGACCGTCAATGGTGTCTTCATCTCATGCGAGACATCGGCGACGAATTGCCGTTGTTGTTCCATTGATTGATCGACACGACCAATCATCTGATTAAAGACGCGACCGAGGCGACCAATCTCATCATCACGTTCGGTCTGCACGGTCTCAAGCGTTCCGGAAGACGAGATCCGTTGCATTGTATCATTCAGTTGCCTGAGCGGTCGGAGCGTCTGATACGCAATCCAGAAGCTACTGATGAACGCAATGACGATGCCAACGACCAACACGATGGTGAAGGTCAAGACGAGTGTCGAGACCGTATCATCGACGCTTTCATCTTCGAACAGATAGGCTTGGTCCTGATAAACAATCCCGAACCAATCGCCAGACTTAAATGGATCATTCGACCTCGGAATGCCGGGTAGATCACTCGCTTGTATGTCTCCGTTAACGGTAGAAGAGTCGTCATCCTCTTCGTCGTTTGAAATGACCCATCGTCCATCTTTATTCGATAAGACGACGGCGTCTTCATGAAGCGTCAGCAATGCTCGAACCGACGAGTCATCTTCCATCAATTCCTCTGCCTGTTCAAGCTGCGTATAACGGGATTCAATCAAATGATTGCGGACGACGAAGGTCACGACGATGAACGAAAGCAATAATAAGAGTGTCGTAAAGGCGGTGACGGACAAGGCGAGTTTCGTTCGAAGCTTCATGGATTCGCCTCCCTCAGCACATAACCCACCCCACGAACGGTCTGGATCAAAGCAGGAGGGTGAACATCGACTTTTTTCCGAAGATAACGGATGTAGACGTCGACGATATTCGTCTCGCCGAAGTAATCGTACCCCCAGACGCGATTTAGGATTTGTTCGCGTGTCAGGACATGCTCCTTGTTTTCGAGTAAATACGTCAGGAGTTCGAACTCGCGTGGTGTCAAATCAAGTCGCAATTCATCGCGAAATGCTTCATGTCGATCAAGGTCGAGTACAAGATCGGCGAACTGTAACGTGCGCGATGCGTTATTCGTTGAAGTCGGAGTACGGAGTAACGCCCGGATCCGGGCAAGGAGTTCCTCCATTTCGAACGGTTTCGTCACATAATCATTCGCACCAAGATCGAGTCCTGCGACTTTATCGTAAACTTCTCCACGTGCCGTTAGCATAATGACGGGGACATGAATATCTTTTCCACGGAGCCTGCGCAACACCTCGAAGCCGCTCAGCTCCGGCATCATCACGTCGAGTAAGACGAGATCAACCGAATGCTCAGCGGCAGCGAGACCATCTTTTCCGTTGGGGGCGACACGTGTCGCGTACCCGGCATATTGGAGTTCGAGTTCAAGGAGGCGTGCGATTTTCGCATCGTCCTCAACGATTAAGATGGTGGTTGGCATAAACATCCTCCTTTAATGATTATTCATCGATTTCTGTCACTTCGTCTGACGCGTTCAACTCAAGTTTGACGGAACCACCGACGCGGACGTCATCATCTTGCTCCATGTTTGATGCATGAGAGTATGACTTTTGCGCACCATTCTGTTCGATGACGATCTCTTGATTCGTTATTTTAGCGAGCGTGCCGCGGACTTCTTGTTCCCGTGCATCGTCACGGTCTTCGTCGCGTGTAGCATTACGATCCTCGTTGTCATCTTCACGGTCGATTTCACGGACTTGACCGTCTGCATTCAATTCGATTTTTACGATATCCCCAGATTTCGCAGCATCACGTTCCGCACGATCCGCAATCGCGTAAACCGTCTCTTGTCCATCTTGTTCGAGTGTCAATTCACTTTGTGATAGGGCACGAAGGATGCCGTATCGTTCATTCGCATCACCCGATGAATCATCTGAGCGATTGCCATCGTCCTCTCGGTCATTCCGATCGTCTTGATCTTCTCGCTCAAGTTCCGTGATTTGCTGATTCGCATTCAGATCGATTTTGACCCAATCGCCTTCTTGCACAGCTTCGCGTTCGACTGACGAAGCAAAGTCATACGTCTGAGTATCACCGTTGACGTCGATCGTCATTGAACGATCCGATAGTTTTTGTAATGTGCCTTCGATTTCTTGATCGTCACGCATCGAAGCAGGAAGCTTTTGTTCGACTTGGCGCGAAGCAGCTTCGACTTTTTGCTCTGCCTGCTGTGAAGTGGTGACCGTCGAGTTGACGAGAGAGTGTCCTGGACCTGTGAAAAGGAGAAATGCGCCGGCTCCTGTTAAGACTGTACCCGTTACGGCAAGTGTAGCGATTCCTTTTTTGAAGCGCTTATTCCCTTTATCTGTTCGTTTTTCAGTCATGATGATGTCCTCCTTTAGTAGTGGCTGTTGTTCTTATACATAGAATAACCAGACCACGTGAAAGGAAGCTGAGGAACAGATTAGAATTTGATGAGAATTAAATCGTTTTGATGTCTCGGGCCGGATTTCCACCGACGACGCTGTTTGCCGGTACATCCTTGACGACGACACTTCCTGAGGCGATGACAGCATTGTCTCCAATCGTCACACCGGGATTGATGACCGCGCGTCCACCGATCCAGACGTTGTTCCCGATGACGACCGGTTTTCCGAATTCATAACCGCTGTTGCGCTCGACAGGATCGAGAGGATGAGTCGCGGTATAGATATGTACTCCTGGAGCAAACATGCAGTTGTCACCGATCGTAATCGGGCAAATATCGAGCAAGACACAGTCGTAATTGGCATAAAAGCGAGTCCCTAACGTAATGTTGTAGCCATAATCACATTTAAAGGTCGGTTCAATGTAAAAGTCGGCTTGATCCGTCTGGAATAATTGTTGAAGAAGTGCCTTCCGTTTAGTCCCATCATGGACGCTTAATTGATTAAATTCATGGCAGAGCGATTGTGCTCGGATGCGATCAGCTACGAGTTCCGGATCTTGTGCTAAGTAGAGTTCCCCTTGAATCATCTTTTCTTTTTCAGTCATCTGATTCACTCCTTTATCGTTATTACTCTCATTAGACTAAATGGTACCTGGTGATGCAACTGATATCCCGTTAAGACACGGCGAAAACAGGATAGCCGAAGCTATCCTGTCGAGATTCAATTTTTATGCCAATTCGATTCCGCCTGTGACACCATAGATTTGCGCCGTGACATAGCTCGCAGCGTCTGAAGCGAGAAAGACATACACATCTGACAGTTCGACCGGTTGACCACTGCGTTTCAATGGTGTTTCCTGCCCGAACTCTGGAATATTCTCGCTCGGTTGACCACCCGAGATTTGAAGCGGTGTCCAAATCGGACCAGGTGCGACGGAGTTGACACGGATTCCTTTTGGTGCGACTTGTTTAGCGAGTCCACGCGTGAAACCGTTGATGGCAAACTTCGTCGAAGCATAATCCAAGAGGTTCGCGCTTGGGTTGTATCCTTGAACCGATGTCGTCGTGATGATCGAAGCCCCTTCTTTCAAGAGTGGCAAGGCTGCTTTGACGACCCAGAAGAGGGAGAAGACATTAATTTCGTATGTTTTGCGCAATTGCTCCGTCGACAGGTCGAGAATATCTTCGACAGCTTGTTGTTTACCGGCGACAAGTGCCAAAATATCGAGTCCGCCGAGTGATTCGTATGCTTCTTTGACGAGTTGTCCATAGAACGCCTCGTCACTCAAATCACCAGGTAAGAGATATGCTTTTTGTCCCGCTGCTTCAACGAGTGCTTTGACCTCTTCCGCATCCTGTTGTTCTTCCGGTAAGTAGTTGAGGACGATGTCAGCCCCTTCACGAGCGTAGGCGATTGCTGCTGCTCGGCCGATGCCGGAGTCGCCACCCGTAATCAGTGCTTTTTTACCGATCAATTTGCCGGAGCCTTTATAACTCTCTTCGCCACAATCGGGAACAGGTTCCATTTTTGCTTGAACCGCTGGTGCGTCCTGATATTGTTTTGGGAAATCGTCATTGAAGTATTGGGTTAACGGATTTTTCGATGCAGCCATGTAAACATTCCTCCTGAAAGTTGGTTTTGGTATAGGGTGTATGTTCCCTCAACAGGTCGGATTAAACGTTTCTGATGTTAGTAAATTTGGAAATTGATGGTTTACACTAGAAAAAGAGGAGTGTGAAGAAGATGATTGCTGGACTGTATGAAGCTCATTTACCGGTCAAAGAACTCGAACGATCGATTGTCTTTTACGAAAAATTAGGTCTAGCATGTGCGTTCCGAAATGAACGCGTCGCTTTCTTTTGGATCGAGCACGGCAAGAGTTGGTTAGGTTTATGGAAAGCCGGTCAAGCCGAGTTACCGTATCATCCATCGATTCGACATGTGGCGTTTCGAATGGGGCAGGAAAATATCGATAAAGCACAGGACTGGTTAAAGGAGAGGGGCATTATCGTTCGGTCCGCTTTTGGTGTAGCGGCAGCCGATCAACCGCTTGTTCTCGATAACCATCCACATGCGCACGCGGCGATCTACTTCGAGGATCCAGATGGCAATTCGCTCGAATTGATTGCACCGTTACGCTTTGACATGGAAACAGTGAATGGTACGATGCCGTATCAAGACTGGCAGCATCTATTTGAGACTAAATCGGAGAAAAAGACGATATAACTGGTGTTTTCATTCGAAATCGCTTCCTAGGGAAAAACAAGCAACGGTGATCCGTTGCTTGTTTGATTGATCGTGTAATGCGCTTAGACACGAGCGGATTGACGCTCATTCATCGCTTGCAGAGCTGCTTGGTTCAGCAAGTTCCACGGTTTGTTGTAGTGCGGTTGGAAGAAGAAGTCGACGAAAGCGAGCTCTTCAAGTGTCATATCATTTTGAATCGCGACAGAAAGTGTGTTCATCGCTTGTGTCAAATCAACTTTTGAGATGATTTGTGCACCGACGACACGATGGGTTGCTGTCTCGAAGACGAGCTTCAATTGGACGTCTTCTGCTGTTGGCATGAACTCTGGGCGATACGCATCTGTGACCGTCGTGCTACTCACTTCAAGTCCGAACAAGGGTGCCGCTTCTTCTGTCAAACCAGTCGACGCGATGTTCAAATCATATAGGCGAAGACCAGATGTGCCTTGTGTTCCTTGGTAACGAATCTTTGGTGCGCGTAAGTTTTTACCGATCAATGTTCCCATCCGGACAGCATTCGTTGCGAGTGGAATATAGGCGTGTGTCCGAGCTGGATTGTAATAGACGGCACAGCTGTCACCAGCAGCAAAGATGTTCGGGTTGCTTGTCCGCATATAATCGTCAACGATGATGGCACCGTTCGGTAGCATATCGACCTGTCCTTTTAAGAGTTCCGTACTTGGACGGAAGCCGACACAGAGAATGACAAGATCCGTTTCGAACGTTCCTTTGTCTGTGACGACGTGTGTCACGGAGCCATTTTCCCCTTTAAAGCTTTGGACAGTTTGTCCGAGTTCGAGGCGAATACCACGGTCTGTCAATTCACGTTCGATGACATCAGTGAACGAGCGGTCGAGGTATTTGTTGAGAATGCGATCCGCACTATCGATGAACGTGACGTCTTTTCCGTATGCTTCAAACGCTTCGACGAGCTCAGCACCGATATACCCTGCACCAACGACTGTGATCCGCTCTGCATCTGTCGCTTTTTCAATGATTGTTTGAGCGTGGTGATAGTTTTTACAGAGCTCGATCTGATTCAACTCAATGCCAGGAAGCATTGGAATGATTGGCCATGACCCTGTCGTCATGATGAGTTTATCGTACGTATCGTGAACGACTTCGCCAGTCATGAGGTTTTTCGCAACGATCGTTTGGCGTTCACTATCGATTTCAAGTACATCATGTTTCAGACGCATCTCAGCGCCGAGTTCAGCGAGTTCACTTGGTGATGAGTAGAAAAGTGATTCCGCATGTTTGACGACACCACCGACGTGAAGCGCGATTCCACAAGAGAGAAACGATACATTGTCATTCCGCTCATAAACGGTGATCTCGACGTCTTGTTGTGAAGCGAGTTCTTTGACTGCTGCTGTTCCTGCGTGTGTACATCCGATGACTGCTACTTTCATGGGTAAAGTCTCCTTTGTGTTTTGTTTGTGATAAATATCACATTCATTTGATATACTTAGTGTAATCCTTCACAAGGTCACTTTCAAGTAGTTTGTTCAATGTTGAGCATAATCTTGTCTAAATTGTGAATGAGTGAGCAAATGTGTTTGGATTATGTGAAGAATGCGTAAAACTGTTTTAGTTACTGAAATTCGGGTTATAATAAAAGTAGATTTTTAATGAAGGGGTGGAAACCGATGGATACCGAGAGGACCAATCATCTATTCAGCTTACCTGATTTTTAGCAGTACCGGTCATAACGAACAGACGGTAATGGCTTATAAAAATCAGGGAGAGCGAAAATAGATGAATACCCAAACGGGACGTATAAAACCTCTCCCACGATGTAAACGGGAGAGGACAATAAAACATGAAACGAATCGCAACCATCTTAACCGGTACGCTGATCATGGCGTTCGGTTACTACACATTGAATGAACAGTTCGGATTAGCAGAAGGTGGCTTCATCGGATTATCGTTGCTCGGTCGATACTTTTTTGATATCAATCCTTCGATTTCAATGATCGTGCTCGATATTCCATTTTTCATTGGTGCCTTGTACTTCAAAGGAAAACGTTTCGTTAGCGAAGCGTTACTTTCAGCAGGTGCATTATCAGTCTTTTATGAGATGTGGCACCGACTCGATTTGTTCCACTTTCCAGAACAGGCTTGGCCAGCGACGCTCATCGCAGCGATTGCTAGCGGAATCGTGACCGGATATGGTCTCGGACTTGTTTTGAAAAGTGGAGCGGCAACAGGTGGAGACGATTTGCTATCGATGGGACTCAGCAAACTGACAGGTCTATCGATCGGGACGATCTTGTTCGGACTCGATGCCATCGTGTTAGTCATCTCACTCGTCTATCTGCCGCTTAGCTTAACGTTGTATACGTTACTGGCTGTAGCGATCGCTGGACGTGTCGTTGCTGTCATGACACGGGAGCCTGTCATCGTACCGGCACCTGTCGTACAAAAAGTCACGCAGTGAAATGGATGAATTTCTAAAAAAATCATGTATCGGATTCGACATCGTCGAGTCCGATTTTTCAGGTTCATGGATTAGAAAAAACGAAAGGAGAACGATGAGATGATTCGACAAGCACATGCTTCTGAAGCGCAACAGATTGCCCCCTTGATTGAGCAAGCGATTCATGAGATCGCTGAGACACTGACGGGAACGACAAAACGGGAGGACGTTCTAGAGCGACTCGCTTACTTCGTCGCTGAAACAGGAAACCGATTGAGTTATGAAAACATCCTCGTGAAAATCATCGAGGATGAAGTAGCGGGTATCGTCATTGCGTATGCCGGGACGGATGCGGAACGACTCGACGAACCGATCAAAGACCAACTAAAGCGCTGGACGGGTCAAGATATCCAGATCGATATCGAGACGGAAGGACCGGTCTATTACCTGGATACCTTATCGGTTGATGCGCGTCATGGCGGAAAAGGAATTGGTACGGAACTGTTGCAGGCAGCGGCGGAAGAGGGCGAGAAACGAGGACTACAAGCGTTCACCTTAAATGCGGATCAAACGAATGCCGGGGCACAGCGCCTGTATCGCCGTCTCGGCTTCGAACCAATTCGGACGATTGAAATCAGCGGCGGTACCTTTGATTATATGGAACGTCGTTACGATACGCAGCAATGAAAAAAACCATGTCGATTTCCACGGTGTCATTCGGGAATCGACATGGTTTTTCGTATGGGTGTAGTCGTGCCGTCAAGGCGTTAGTTGATACAGCATCGCTTGCGCATCTTCCGGTTCGTATCGGGTATCACTCGTGAAGCGAATGATTTGTTTGACGTTTGGTCGCACGCCTTGAGCGTGGAGGCGCTCGAGCAATCGACCAGTTACGTAACTCTGAACGGATTTTGGTTCTGCGTTCCATTTACTGACCGAACCGATCGGAACGATCGCGGCATCCGGACGTTCGGACTGGAATTGGCGAGCTTCCTCGTCGGTAAAGACTGTCGCGCCGATTGGAAGAGTCGCTACGTAACGCGCTAGTTCAATCGTCGCCGGAGGACGCGTTGCTTGTTCGTTCAACGCAATGCTACCGATCGTCAACTGAACGACTAAAAACGGCAGATACATCCGCAACGGAAGCTGACGGATTGACCAGATGAGTAGCAATAGGACAAGCGGTAAGATGTGACGGGGTTTATCGATATTTTGTCCGAGCCAGACCCAAACGAAATAGAGTCCAGCCGTCGCTCCCCAAACGACATCGACCGTCCAACGTCTGCGTAAGAATAGTAGCAGTCCAGACACTAGTCCAATCCACGTTCCATAACCGATTCCATGCCAGAAGAGTTGCTGAAGCGTCTGAACAAATCGTTGAACGATAGAAGCGTCATCGGTTTGAGCAGAACCACCCCAATCGGAAAAATGACCACTGACGAAGCGGAGTGATAATTGAAGAAACGAATAGGGCCCACCGACAGAAAAAGCGACCGGTAGCAACCAAGCCAGTTGCGCCAGAACAAGAAGGGCGCACTCGGATAAGAGTTGCCAGTAATCCTTTCGTACCTGCCACAACAGGACAAGCAACATGAAACCAAACGGCGCATAGGACAGGCGAGTCGCCATCAGTAAACCAAACAGAAGATACGGGAGCCAGCGACGAGTCTGATGCCGTGCGCGTTCGATGCTCCAGCCGTACCAGACGAGTAGTCCGAGGGCGAGTCCATCCGACATCCCGGTTGCAGCGAACGTCACGAGTGATGCAGTGGAGAGAACGGTAAAGGCAGCAATCAGCCGAGTCGTATCATACGCATGACGACGGAAAAGCGAGTAAAGTGGCAAGAGGGCACTTGCCAGTCCGAGTGTGGAGACGAGTCCGAGCGCTTTGACAGGTATCATCAGTGGCAGAAACAGGGTGGCAAATAAGATGAAAAAGGGATAACCCGGAAAGTGCGGACGTAAATCAGCCAGATCATAATCGGTCACAGCGAGCGTGAAGTTCGCAATATCGTAGCTCGCGATGAAGGGACTGACGTAAATGATCCGTAAACCAATCCAGCCACCGATGAATAGCAACGTGATCCAAAAAAGCGATCGTCCACGCGGACGTGAACGATCGCTTCGGACGGTCAAGAAACCTCCTGTAAGGACTTCGATGATTTCGATGGTTTGTTTTGGCGGAGTAACATCCAACCGGCAAAGGCGAAGTAGCCCCACCAAGCGACGACTTGTTCAAGCGATGGGTTATGGCTGTATCCGAACATCGCGCCCATGAACGTTCCGATTTGCCCGCTGATCAACGTCGAATTCCCGGTATCCCGCAAGTATTGCACCTGATCGATGTAGTGCTCCGGCATGAAGCCGACGATGTTATATAGAGCAGCTGGTGTACCGTCAGCATTCATCAAAAGGCTACCGAGCAAACCAAGATCTTGGAAGCGGCCAATCGTCTGGACGAGCATGCCCGCTGCGATGAATAGAATGAGCACACCCGTCACTTGGAAGAAGCGTTTGACGGGAATCTTCATTGAGCCGGAAACAAATAAGTATCCGAAGATCAAGGCGAGTAACAGACCGGAAACCGCACCATAACTCGTCAGGACTTTTTCGATTTCTCCACCTGAGATGGCAGCGAAGAAGAAGACGGTCTCAATTCCTTCTCGAACGATGACGAGGAAGGAGTGGATGATCATCGTGATGGCACTACCCGTCGAAACGGCAGCAGCGACCTTCGCTTGGGAGGCTTGTTGATTCTCTTTCGCTTCCTTGCCCATCCAGAGGACCATGTGTGTCAAGAGCAGGACGGAGACCATCATGATGCCGAGACGGAGATACGTGTCGCTTCCGAAGCTCGCAAAACTCGTAAAGACGACTTGGAACAGGAACGCGACACCAAGGCTAGCGAGAAGTGCCAACCCGACACCTGCGTAGACCCACTTTTTATATTGTGGAGCGTTCAATCGATCGAGATAACCTAAGATCAACCCAACGATGAGAACAGCCTCGAGACACTCCCGAAGCGTAATCAAAAACGCTTGAAAATCCATCTGTCTTCCTCCTTATGAGCGGCGTTTCTTCTTCCATTGACCAATGACGACGATGACGATGAGGACGATGACGAGTCCGAACGCAATCAATTTCCAGATCGCGTCTGTTCCGAACGTTTGACCGAGGAAGGAGTCTTCTTCCGTGAAAACGCCTGTTTTTTCTTCACCCGGAAGGACGAAGAGAGGCGTCAACGTATCTTCGATCATCGTAATGTTTTTCTTGAAGGATGCTTCATCACTCGCTTTTTTTCCGACCCCAAACAGACCAGGGTTTCCGAGTGCCTTTAATGATTCATCAAATGCAGTATACACGTCATCGGATGTTTGTGCATCCTTGCTTTCCTTGACGTAAGGTGCGAGCACATCGTATGTCCCGCGGGCTTTCGCAAGTAAGAGTTTCGCTTGACCGAAGTCCTCGAACTGCTCTTCAGCAAAGTGCAGGCGACGTTCGATATTTTGACGGAGAGCGACGCGGTACGCTTGTTTTGCAGCCTCTGCATCTTCTTGTTCAAGCGCCGTGTCGATCTTCGCTTTCGCTTCCGGGAAGTACAGTTTGAATTCTTTATCATAGGCGGCAAGCGTCTCTTTCGCAAGCGCGTAATCCTTGGCATCGAGTTGTTCTTCAAATTGTTTATAGGCTTCCGCAAAAGCTTCCTTTCCGGGGTCTCCGTAACTATAAGCGGAAACCGTGGAAGTGCTCACGAACAGTGAGAGTAGGAGGAGCGGTAGCAAAAGAAGGCGTTTCATCCGAGGTGCTCCTTTCGTTCCATGCGTTCTTCAACGCTAAGCTGTGTGATCGGTCGTCGCCACTCCCGGTAAATCGCCGGGAGAACACGTTGGACATAATTCAGACGGATAAAGGACTTTCCTGCTTCCCGGACCCGATAACGAATCGGGACTTCGTGAAGACGGAAGCCTTTTCGGACGAGATTGAGGGTCAATACTTGGGCATAGTTATAATCGTGAATGATCTCAGCATGGTGACACGCTGCGCGCGAAAAAGCACGCATCCCGCTTTGACCATCATGGATTTTACGTTTCAATAAAAGGCATTGCAACCACGTGAAGACGTGATTTCCGATATAGCGATAGAGCCGCATCCCGTCGACGGTACCGAGGAAACGAGAACCGAATACATAGTCGGCCTGATCGTGTAAGATCGGTCGGACGATATCCGGAATTTGATCGGCAGGATATTCGTTATCCGCATCAATCATGACAGCAACATCCGCGCCGAGTTCGTAGGACTGGCGGAGTCCTTCCCGGACTGCAGCGCCGAGTCCTTGATTTTGTTCGAACCGACAGACATGTGCGCCGTGTTGACGCGCGATCGTACTAGTCGCATCCACTGAGCCGTCGTCGATTACGAGGGTCTCGACCGGAATACCGTCGATCATGTCCGGGATTCGCTTTAATACGAGCGGGAGCGACGCTTCCTCGTTGTGTGCCGGTAAAAAGACGATGATCTTCATTTAGACTTCGCCTCCTTGAACGCTTCTGTCAATAGCACACCACGGCTATCGTGCGGGATGTCTGCCCCTAGGACTTTGGTGATCGTTGGTCCGAGTGACAGGATATGACGGTGCGTATCGACTTTTAGACCGGCATGAACGTTCTTACCATACATCCAGAACGGAACGAACCGTTCGCCTTCATCCAAGTGACCGTGTCCACCGATTCCGTCCGCTTGACCGTGATCTGCCATGACGATGAATGTCGCATCCTCGAGTTTACCAAGGCGATCGAGTTCCTCACAAAACTCGGCAAGGAGCGCATCCGCTTCCTCGATTTTTTCGACATACTCGGAATAGAGGGTACCTCGACTGTGTCCTGTTTGATCCGTTCCGATCAACTGAATCGCGAGCAAATCCGGATCTTCTTCATGGACGATTTGTTTGGCACGCTCTACGATATTTCGATCCGCGACATCGTTATGCATGACCGCCGTGACGGTCCGTACGTCGGTTGAACCGAACGCATCGACAAGGTGTGCGATACCAAGGATTTTTCCTGACTTGTCAACGGCACGGAGGCGATCGAAGACGGTATCCGTTTTAACGCCGGTCGTATTCCAGACCATGTTCGAATGAATGCCATGATCTTTTGGGCGAGCACCGGTGAACATCGAACTGAAGCAGACGACGGTCCGGGCAGGGTAAACCGTCTCCATATTCGTATATTCCGTTCCTTCCTGACGCAATCGTTCGAGGAACGGTGTGTTTGCTGCCATGTAGCGATCTTTACGCATCCCGTCGACAATCAGGACATAGACTTTTTCTGAAGTCGGAAGATCGGCATCTGCCGTCATTGCCTCGGGCAACTTCGGTTTCCAGTCGAACAGGTAGTGATGCAGGATCCATGCAAAGACGAATAGACCAATTGGGAACCAGATGAACGTCATGTCGAGTGTCGACGCGTCACTTGCCGTCCACCAGTACATGAGCAACAGAGCAACTTTAGGCAGTTGCTCCTGCGCGTTACCACTTGTCGAATCACTATTCTTCAGAACGAGTTTCCAAAAGCGCGTGAAGTTCGTCCAGCGCGTTCCGATCCGGAGATGATAATAGATCGTCCCCCAGAAAAAAATCGTAAAGAAGAAATAGAGACCTGTGCCATAGGCGAACAAAGGTAAATAATCTACATTTGTACCCCGAAGGAACAGCCAAACGATGACCGGAATCCAAAGGTAATTTCGTAAAAATAACGGGAAATCATAACGCCAAAGCAAAATGAATAAAGGAAGCGTCACGATGAAACCAAGACCAGCTTCTGCGAGAGGCATTTGCGTCCATAAGACGTACGTCAAGAAGACGCCGATCGTAAAAATAGGTGTAAAGGGTTTTCCTTCATTGAGTAAGTTCCAGGCGCGTGCTGCGACTTTTTCAAAGCGAGAAGCACTTTTCATCGTCTTCCTCCTTTCCAATCAGTGTATTTGAGCTGACGAACCAACAACCGAAGTGTAGCCGGATGCCGAATGAGAACGTACAGCGGGATGAGAAAAGCAAAGGCATATTTAAAGAAGTGCGTCATCAAGGCAACATCGTACGCATGAGCAACACCGGCTTGCCGTAACACCGTACCCATTGCGAGTTCGTACGTACCGAGTCCACCCGGCGTGAACTGAATCACACCAGACAGGACACCGGCACTCATCGCGATCAAGGTCGTCGGAAAGGACACATCGACACCGGCTCCATGCAAGAGGAGAAAGACGGCAAGTGCCTCGACGGTCCAAGCGAGCGTTCCGAACAGAGCGAGTGATGGGAGATGCGGGACATGTCGACGTAACACGAGCAATAATCCGGTCGCAAGGAGCGCGACGAGCAAAACGATCGGGTGAAACAACCAACCGATCAAAATGAAGGTACACAGAACGATCAAGTCAATACTTCGTTGTAAGACGAAGATCGCGCTCGTCTGTTTCCATGGACTTCCGACGGCTCTCGCCGTCACGAGTCGGATCATCTCTCCCAGTTTGACCGGTGAGAGATGATTGATCGTCAGTCCGAGATACAGGCTCGACAGGTATACAGCAGTCGGTGCACGTTTTGAGTCGGCGCGGCGCCAGGCGACCGCGCGTAAATAAAAGGCGATCGCATACGTCAAGGTCGCAAGGATCGTCCAGGGACTCTTGAATAAAGCTTCAATGTACCGATACGAGACCGGTAACTCTAAGAAAAAACGGAGCAGTAAAAAGATGACAAGTCCGGTAAGCGTCAGATACAGAAACGTTCGAATCAGCGATTTTGATGCCACGCGATCACCTGCTCCAGTCCAACATCAATCTCGATTGACGGTTGGTAACCGAAGGCTTCCTGTGCTGCCGTCGTATCACTCCATGTCATCGTCACGTCTCCGTGTCGTGCAGCCTGAGTATGCACAGGCACATTAAACCGTTGACCGATCCGTTCAGCTAGCGTGCGGACGGAGACCGGCTGATTCGCGCCGAGGTTATACGTCCCGACGGCACGAGCCAGCAACGCCTGTTCCATTCCGCGAGTGATGTCATCGATATACGTGAAGTCACGGATCGGATCACCGAAGACGGTGAGTGCCTCTCCGCGTAATGCCTGTTCGATGAAACGAAACAGCGCCATATCGGGACGACCCGATGGACCATAGACCGTAAAGAAGCGAAACAGCGTCACATTTACATCATATAAATGAGCATAAGCATGACAAAAGCTTTCGGCACTATACTTGGCTGCCGCGTAAGGGCTGGCGACGTGTCCCGTTGCCTGTTCCTCTTTCAGTGGACCAGTCTGTTCCCCGTAAACGGAAGAAGAAGACGCGAAAAAGACATGCGGCATGCGATGTCTTTTTGCGGCTTCTAACAAGGTCACCGTCATGTCGATGTCCTCACGAATATAGTGGTGCGGTTCTTCGAGCGAACGGGGAACACCTGGAAGAGCTGCGAGATGGAAGACAGCATCGAACGATGTCTCCATCCAGGCGTCGAGATCGTGATGAACGTCACCCGTCGTAACGATAACGCCGGCACGTCTTAATTCAGCTGCTCGTTCTTCTTTTAACTGGACATCATAGTAGTCCGTGAAAGCATCAAGGACGTGGACGGTATGATGCTGCTGAAGCCGGAGGGCGAGGGCGGCGCCAATGAAGCCGGCGCCTCCTGTGATTCCGATATTCATCTTATCCCTCCGTTTCCATTTCCTTCTTAGTTAAGTGGTTCGAGTGCATCTGTGATCCGTTCGCCTGTCGTTTCAGCCTTGACGTCACCTTTTTCGACGAGTGCGAACCATTCGTTTGCGTCTTTCGCGACTTGTGCTGCTTTGTCCTTGCCGAGACGATTCTCAAGCGTCGGTTTCATCGCAACAACGAACATGTTCGCTTCCATTGCTTCTGCACGTGCCGTATCGACGTCTTTCTTCTCGATCGCTTCTTGTGCCTCTTCATGATAACCGTCGACTTTTTCCGTCAGCGCGTTTGCGAACAATTCTTCGATTTCCTTGTAAGAGACGTCAGCTGGTTTTGTTTTTGAAAAATCATAGCGCTCTTTCAGCATTTTGACAGCCTCTTCATCTCCGCCTGCTAATGATTCTTCGATCGCAAGGAGGAAACCATATCCTTCTGCTTGCTCCATCTGCAATTCTTTTTCGTCCGTACCGGCTTTGACGCCATCCTCGATTTTTTGTGCGTAGCCGAGGGCAGCTAAATAGAAGGAACGATAAATCGATTTATCCGTCACTTGTTTTGCGACGTTGAAGTCCCCGAGCTCTTTTGCGTCGATGGCTTCTTGCTGCGCTGCAAGACCGGATGTGATCGCTTGAGCGATGGCGTCTTCGTTTTTAAAGCCGTAGCTCGCGTCCCGTTTTTCAGCTGTCGGAATGAAGACAGTCTTCGCCATCGCTTCCACGTCCTTGAGTGCTTCCGTTGCAGCTTCCGGTTTACCAGCGACGAGTGCTTCTTCAGCTTTTGCTTGCGTTGCTTTTTGTAATTTATAGAAATACGATTGTAGACCTTTATCAACGAGTTGACGAGCGATATTCTCATCGAGATCCTTTGCTTCCACACCTGCTAAAGCAGACTGGATGACTTGTTCGATTTCTGGTGCTGTCGTCTCGACACCACCTTTGAGTTTCGATTCATAACTTGTCGTGACCATCTTCCAATCGATCGCTTGTCCTTCTTTTGCTTTGTCGAGTTCTGTTTTGATTGAGCTGAAGATCGTCAATTCATCTGTCAGTGTCGTCGCAGCGATTCCTGCATCCGGTGACTTCGTTTCGGTCGACTGTTCCGTTTTCTCTTTTTTCGGTGCAGACGTATCCGTTTCATTCGAACCGCAGGCAGCCAAGATGCCTGCCACCATGAAGATCGAGGCTACTTTTAAACGTTTTTTCATATCAGAATTCCCCCAGAATAAGTAATACGTGATCGTCATGTAGTCGTTTTCACAAATCTAACTATATCGAGAATAATTCTCATTGTCAATTGAACTTTAAATAAAAAAACGGCTTCGGAGCAGGGCTCCAAAGCCGTTTAAAATGAAAAATCAGAACTGTTCATACAGTTTTGTCAGATACGTGTAGACTTCGTCTGATGCTTGGAACATCATGACAGAATGTCCGAAGATCGCAGCCGGATTGAAGCCGTGATCAAGATCGATCGTTGATGCGATCGTGACATCACGGTCGCTGTCGAGAACGACGCGGAAGTATTTGAATTCTTGGTTGAAGTCATTGATGGCGTTCAGAATCGGGAGATCCTCTACACCGTCTGGTACGTGTGTCACCGTACGAGCGAACAATTCGACATCTGTCGTCGTCTTACTGAAGACGATCATCATCATCGGTTCTGCTCCTGCCGGTGTTTTTTCTTGTGTCATGAAGAAGACGTGTGTCTCATTCTCACGTGCTTCCATTGGAATGCCTTTTTCAACGAGGAAAGCTTGGAATGCTTCCAAGTGTTGTTGCTGTTGCGGCGCGATTCCTTGTTCGTTTGTTTCGGATTGACGATCTTGGTGAATCGGTGTCACTTTATTGTTCTCGTTTGATTCGTTCGAGTTACGTTCTTGGTCCATTGCAAAATCCCCCTTTATATACTATAAATTCAGTTTCAAGCATTTCAGAAGGAATTGCAACTAATGTCCGTTAAGATAGGAAGAAAATACAAAAGAGCAGAGATATGTCTTGTTTGTGAATCTGAGAGCAATTGACTTGAAATGATATACCTAACAGGGTATATTAGGTGACAGATAGAAATTCAAGGAGGAATCATCAGATGAAAACGATCATCGTAGGCGGCGTCGCAGGCGGCGCCACGGCAGCAGCGCGACTGCGTCGGATTGACGAAACGGCAGAAATCCTTTTGCTTGAACGGGGAAAAGAGATTTCGTTCGCGAACTGTGGACTGCCTTACTATATCGGAGATGTCATCAAAGATCGCAATAAATTACTCGTCCAAACGCCAGAAGGCATGCATGCACGGTTTAATTTAGATGTCCGCAATTTGTCGGAAGCGATTCGGATTAACCGTGAAGCGAAAACGGTCACGATCCGCAATGTTGAAACGGGTGAAGAATACGATGAATCGTACGATCATCTGATTCTTTCTCCAGGTGCAAAACCGATTCGTCCAAACATTCCAGGACTCGATGACGCAACGAACATCTTTACATTACGGAACATTCCGGATACGGACCGGATGCGGGAATACGTTGATAATACGCGTCCAGAGCGGGCAGTCGTCATCGGTGGAGGATTCATCGGTCTCGAAATGGCAGAAAACCTCGTCGAACGTGGGGCGCACGTCACCCTCGTCGAGATGGCGGATCAAGTCATGGCTCCGGTCGACCCGGAAATGGCAGCAATCGTTCATGAACATCTTCGTGCGAAAGGCGTCGAGTTGATTCTAGAAGATGGCGTCGCACGTTTTGAAGAGGCAGGTCGCCGCGTCGTCCTGACAAGCGGACGCGTGATCGAAACCGAGATGAATATCCTATCGATTGGTGTAGCACCGGAGAGCACGCTCGCAGCAGATGCTGGTTTAACACTTGGCATTAAACAGACGATTCAAGTCGACGATCAACTACGGACATCCGATCCATCGATCTTTGCGATTGGTGACGCGATCGAAGTCAAAGACTATATCACGAAGGAAGCGACACATGTTCCACTCGCGTGGCCGGCAAACCGTCAAGGACGCCTCGTTGCTGACATCATCGCCGGACGCGACGTCCGGTACAGCGGCACGCTCGGAACAGCGGTAGCAAAAGTCTTCGACTTGACGGTCGCTTCGACCGGTAACAATGAAAAACGGTTACGTCAGCTCGGTCTTCGTTACGAAGCGGTGCACCTCCACCCCGGATCGCATGCGGGATACTACCCAGGGGCGAGTCCGATTTCGATGAAGCTACTGTTTGATCCGATCGAAGGAACGATCTATGGAGCGCAGGCAATCGGCATGACAGGTGTCGAGAAACGAATCGATGTTCTCGCGACAGCGATTAAAGGTGGATTGACAGTGCTTGATCTACCAGATCTTGAACTATCATATGCACCGCCATATAGTTCAGCAAAAGATCCGGTCAATATGGCAGGATATATTGCGTCGAACATCGTGCTTGGTGACAGTGCGAACGTTCATTGGCACGAAATTGATGCGATTGTCGCCAACGGTGGCTTATTACTCGATGTCCGTGAACCATCGGAAAACGAGTTAAGCGCGATTCCGGGATCGGTCAATATCTCGTTACCGACGTTACGTGAGAAGTTGACTGATCTGCCGAAGGATCAAACGATCTATGTGACGTGCCAAGTCGGATTACGTGGATATGTTGCGAGTCAACTGTTGCAACAACACGGTTATGATGTGAAAAACTTAAGCGGCGGATACAAAACATGGTCGGTCGTGCATCGTGATCAGGAAGCGCGAAGCCAAGCGAAGGAGGAAACTGCTGTGACGGTAACGAAACGTGAGCCAACAACGAAGACTGCACCAGAACAAGTGACGCTGCTCGATACATGCGGCTTACAGTGCCCAGGTCCAATCTTAGAGCTGAAAACAAAAATCGATCAGATGACGGATGGCGAGCAGATTTTCGTCAAGGCGTCAGACCCAGGATTCTTGCCGGATGTTCAAGCATGGGCGAAAAAACTAGGTCACACAGTTCATTCAGCGGAGATGAATCAAGGGGTCGTCGAGGTCTTGCTTGAGAAAGGGCAAGGAGAGACACCTGCTGCAACACCAGTTCAAGTCAATCCGGCAGACGATGCGACGATGGTCGTCTTCAGTGGTGATCTTGATAAAGCACTTGCCTCTTTCGTCATCGCACAAGGTGCACAAGCGATGGGGAAACAAGTGACAATGTTCTTTACGTTCTGGGGCTTGAACATCATTCGAAAACCAGACGCACCGGCAGTCGAGAAAGCCGGCATTGAACGGATGATGGGCATGATGATGCCAAAACATGCCGGAGAATTACCACTCTCGAACATGAACATGGCAGGAGCCGGTCAAAAGATGATGAAAAAAGTCATGAAGGACAAACAAGTCGATGCGCTCGAGACGATGATGGCAAAAGCCCAAGCGGCCGGTGTCCGGATGATCGCCTGCACGATGTCGATGGATATCATGGGCATCAAGAAGGAAGAACTCCTCGATGGCATTGATTACGGTGGTGTCGCCAGTTACCTTGGTGCAACGGATGGTGCCAATCTTAATCTGTTCATCTAATCTAAAAAAATATTTACGTAAACGTGTTAAACCTGACATCTGATGTGAGGTTTAACACGTTTTTTGTGGTTTGAGGTATAAGTTAGTTTGATTTTTCAAAAAAAATTGCGTATGATAAATCACATGTGAAAAAAACTTACATACAAATAGAGAAAAAAGATGGATGGAAGTGAGGAGATTTGATGGAAAAAGAAGTGATGAAACTAGTAGATCGAGCAAATGATTACTTATGGACGAATGTATTGATTATTTTACTCGTTGGATTAGGCATTTATTTTACATTCCGGATGCGGTTTGTTCAATTCCGGATGATCCCGGAGATGTTACGTTTACTGTTCCAAGGAACGGATAAAGGGAAAGATGGCGTATCGCCATTCCAAGCATTCGCCATCAGTACGGCAGCGCGTGTCGGAACCGGCAACATTGCGGGTGTCGCAGCTGCAATCGCACTCGGTGGACCGGGAGCGGTTTTCTGGATGTGGTTAATTGCCTTGATCGGATCGGCATCGGCATTCGTTGAAAGTACACTCGCTCAAATTTATAAGGTACGTGATGATAAGGCGTGGCGTGGGGGCCCAGCCTACTACATGGAAAAAGCACTTGGTCAGCGGTGGTTAGGAATCTTATTTAGCGTACTGATTACGATTTCATTTGGATTTGTTTTTAATTCTTTACAATCAAACACGATTTCACTCTCACTTCAAAATCAATATGGTTTTGATAAGATGTGGATTACTGTCGCATTAGTCGTACTGACAGCACTCGTCATTTTTGGTGGCGTACGCAGTATCGCGACGGTTGCTTCATTCCTCGTACCGATTATGGCAGGTGGTTATATCTTGATCGCGCTCTATATCATGGTGACGAATCTTGAAGTATTACCAAGTGTCTTTAAATTGATCTTCCAGGAAGGTTTATTTGAGTTTAAGACTCTCGCAGGCGGAGCAGTAGGGGCGGCGCTCTTAAACGGGATTCGTCGTGGTTTATTCTCGAACGAAGCCGGTATGGGTTCAGCGCCGAACGCAGCGGCAACAGCGGAAGTCTCTCACCCGGTCAAACAAGGATTGATTCAATCGTTTGCGGTCTTCGTTGATACATTGATGGTCTGTTCAGCGACAGCGATGATTGTTCTCGTCAGTGGGGTTCCGACGAAAGATGCGAATGGCGATGCTTTAGCTGGTATTGATTTAGCACAGGGAGCACTTTCGTCACAAGTCGGATCGCTTGCGACAGGTTTTATGGTACTCGCGATTTTCCTCTTTGCGTTTAGTTCCGTCGTCGGAAACTATTACTATGGTGAATCAAACATTAACTTCATCCGAGAAGATAAGAAAATCATCACGATGTATCGAGTAATCGTTCTTGCAATGATCGTTTTCGGATCCCTCGTCGAATCAGCGAGCCTTGTTTGGGCTTTAGCAGATATCTTCATGGGACTGATGGCTGTCGTCAATCTGTATGCGATCTTCCGTCTTTCGAAAATCGTGAAACTAGCGCTCGAAGATTATGTCGGGCAACGAAAAGCTGGAAAAGAGCCACGGTTCTATGCGGATTCGATTCCGAATTTGCCAGGGAAAGATACGCTTGAAGCATGGCAGGAGTCAGAAAAAGATGAAAAAGCAATCTAGGGAAAAGGGAGTCAGAGAAATCTGGCTCTTTTTTTGTATAGAACGAATTTAAAAAGGGAATACAGAGTACAGAAGGGAGGGGGAGAATGGAAAACGTACATTTCGTCCGCGTCACGGATGCGGTCTGGGAGTCGTTCGGAAACGATCCTCACATCATCATGGACTGGATTTTATTCATTCATGAGACACAACCCGATCATGAGCAATTATTTGCTCTCGAACAGACGAACGCTATCTATCATTTGATGAATCAAATCGATATCTATATTGATCAAGACACACATTACAACCTGGGACGAGCGATCGTTGGCGAAGAGTTGATCGTCAACGAAGAAAAAGCGGCGATTGTCGGTATTCTTCCCTTGCCACTCCTCATCATCTCGGCTGAGGTGATGCGGAATTTTGATCAACGGGCACTCGCTTCGATTCATGATGAAGCCGGAACACCGGGAGAATTCGAGGATGTCTGGGAACAGTTCGCCGATCTGCGCGCCTATTTTCAAAAGGCGGAAGAAGCGGAAGATACGATTTTAATTTATTATGTCTGATCAGCTTAAATCATAAAAAAGAGACCCGATTCCAAGTCATGGACTTGAAACGGGTCTTTCATCGTTCAGATGAATCAAGAGGCTCTCTTTTACGTGAATCGTCAAATTAAAAATCGATTTCGTCCGGATCTGGTCCGAGGCGGACATCCGTTGCGATACGATCAATTTTCTCAAGATCATCGGCATCGAGTTGGAAATCAAAGACGTCGAAGTTTTCCGCAATGCGTGCTGGTGTAACGGATTTTGGAAGAGCGACGATGCCGTTGTCGAGGTGCCAACGTAAGACAACTTGTGAAGGCGTCTTGCCGTGCTTCTCTGCGATTTCCTTGAAATCGTTGATTTCGAGGAATTTCCCTTGCATGAGTGGGCTCCATGCTTCGACTTGGATGTTGTGATCTTGCAAGTATTCGTGCAGTTCGTGTTGCGGCAATTGTGGATGCAACTCGACTTGGTTGATCATTGGTGCCATCAAGCCCTCTTCTGCCAATGTATCGAGGTGATGTTCCTTGAAGTTCGAGACACCGATCGCTTTGATCTTGCCTGCTTCATACAATTCAACCATTGCTTTCCACGCTTCGATATAGCCTTCGACCGGCCAGTGGATCAGGTAGAGGTCAAGATAATCTGTTTCGAGACGTTCGAGCGATTCTGCGAATGCTTCCTTCGTCCGACCGGCACGAATATCATCGTTCCAGACTTTTGACGTTAAGAAGAGATCCTCACGTTTCACGCCGCTTTCCTTGATTCCTTTTGCGACACCGCGCTCGTTTTTGTAGACAGCAGCTGTATCGATGTGACGATAGCCGACACGTAGTGCTTCAGCGACAGCAGCTGGTGCTTCTGTTTCTTCGTCTACTTGCCAGACACCGAATCCGATTTGGGGAATCGTAATACCGTTTGAAAGTTTTGCGTATTGCATGTGTTACTCCTCCTCATAAAACGTAGTTTAGATTTGCTTGTTTAGTTTAGCACGAACGAGCATAGCCGTCCGTTTCTATGCTCATGAAGAGATAGGATATGAGGTAAAATAGAAGCGTAATAAAATCTGAATGCCTGTCCAAAAAAGGAGGATAACAGATGGCTCAAAAGAATAAAAAGCTATCAAAGGGAGCTTGGCTTAGTATTAGTGCCTTGCTGGTCACACAAGCAGTGAGTCTATTTTTTAGTGCACGAAAGTCAGGACGTAATCCGTGGGTCTGGGGAGGCGCTGGACTCCTTCAGTTTCCACTTCCGGCAATCGCCTATTTAATCTTAGAACGACAAGCAAAGCAGAAAAAATAATGAAACAGGTCCAATCGTCGACGCGATTGGACCTGTTTTTATGGTTAAGAAGAAATTTTTTCTTGTTTCGTCGAAGTCTTCTTCATCCGTGGCAATCCGAAGAAGATAGCAATCGATCCACAGACGAAGAGCAGGAACGGATAGAACAGATACGGAATCAGTTCCGGCGAAGCCGTCTTCGTCAACTCTGCTGCAATCAAGAGTTGTGCCCCATACGGAATGATACCTTGAATACCGCAAGAGAAGATATCAAGAATACTCGCTGATTTCTTACGATCGATTTCATACGTATCGGCGATTTCAGCCGCGAGTGGTCCAGCGACGAGAATCGAGATTGTATTGTTCGCCGTTGCGAGGTTCGTCGCGCTGACGAGTGCCGCCATACTGAATTCGGCACCACGACGCTGTGAAATCTTGCGCGTCAACGTCTCTTTCAAGTAGGCGATTCCACCGTTGAACGTGATCAAACTGACGAGACCACCCATGAGGAGCGTCAAAATCGAAATCTCTGCCATGCCCATCATTCCTTTTGACATCGAAAGGACGAACCCACTTAAACCGAAGCTACCGTCAATCATACCGATGATGCCAGTGAGCAATGTACCACCGACGAGAACGAGGATGACATTGACACCAAATAATGCAAGGACGATGACAGCGAGATATGGAATCAATTTGTAGAACTCGAATGCTTTAGCCGTTACCGCATCGCCAGAACCAGAAACGAACGCGAGTAAGATGACAGTCAAGATGGCAGCCGGTAGGACGATCATGAAGTTCGTCCGGAATTTATCACGCATGTTCGTTTTTTGCGTCCGGACGGCGGCAATCGTCGTATCTGAGATGAACGACAGGTTATCGCCGAACATCGAACCCCCAACGACTGACGCTGCTGCGATTGCGACGTTGATGCCTGTTGCTTCATGAATACCGAAGGCGATCGGTGCGAGCGCAGCAATCGTTCCAGTCGAAGTTCCCATTGCCATCGAGATGAAGGCAGCGATGACGAACAGACCGCTCATCAGGAGTGACGGAGGTAGGAACGTTAAGGCAGCATTGACGGTTGCATCAATCGCACCGATCGCTTCCGCCGTTCCAGAGAACGTACCGGCTAATAAGAAGATGAAGACCATAATCATGATGTCGGGATTTCCGGCACCTGTTGCAATTCGTTCGACCGTTTGATTAATGGATCCTTTTGTCGTGATTGCAGCAAAGATCAAAGCGATCAATGCGGCGATAAGAATCGGAAATTTGTAAAAGTCGTCATAGAAGATCCCGGCTCCGATGAAGAGGACTAGGAATACGACGAGAGGAAGCAGCGCCCATTTGTTAGGCGTGATCGTTTCATTCATTGTTGACACCTCGTTTCTCAAAGATACAAAAAAAGACCCCTTCGCAAGAAAGAAGGAGGTCTTTATGAAATAAAGACGCTCTTCTTATCTCTCAAGCTTTCGCTTGCTGGATTTGGCACAGTACGAATCAAATCGTCCGCTGCCGAAACATCATTGGGCCAGTCCCTCCGTTTCTCGCGATAAAAAGAAGTCATTCAATTGTTGTAAAACACGTTTCTTACCGTATCGCATTGAGTAACGCGTGTCAACTGTACTTTACTGAAGTGCCTTTTTCAATGTTTGGACGTTTTCTTCCATCAAATTGAAATAAGAGCTGTTTTGTTGAGCTTTCGTGACCGACTCTAGATTATGAATCGTCACGGATTCAGCTCCGATTTCTTTTTGGATGACACGTGCGACCTTTGGTGAGACCGTTTCTTCGAACGCGACGTATTTCAAATCATGCATCCGTGCTTCTTTCACTAAAGCAGCCAATTGTTTTTGCGACGGTTCATCGGAAGGGGATATACCCGCGATTGGCAGTTGTGTGAAACCATATCGTTCTGCGAGGTAACCGTAAGCCGCATGCGTAACGAGAAGTTCTTTTTTCGATCCATCAGCGACCGCTTGTTTGAACTCTTCATCGAGTGCGTCAGCTTGTTGATCGAACGCTTTTAAGTTTTTTTCGAATGTTGTTTTGTCTTTTGGTACTTCTTTTGATAGAGCACTTGTAATCGAACGTGCCATTGCTTTTGCGTTGACAGGGTCGAGCCAGACGTGTGGATCGTATTTTCCGTGGTCATGCCCCTCTTCTTCATGCGTATGTTCATCCGTTGTATGATCATCGTGCCCTTCTTCTTCATGTGCATGAAGTGTAGCATTAGATTCTAGTAAGTTGACGTCCTTACTCGTCTCGACGAAGCGGACATCCGTGCCATTTAGACTCTCCTGGATTTTTTTCGAATACGGCTCGAGCGTCGTACCGGTTAAGAGGAACAAGTCGCCCTTAGCAATCTCAGTGAGTTGTTTTGACGTCGGCTCGTAAGAGTGGGGATCTGCTCCAGGTGGAACGATCATCTTGACGTCGACTTGATCACCACCGATTTCGCGGGCAATAGCAGCCGTCGCGAACGTCGATGCATAGATTTCTGTCTTTTTCTCATCTGAAGTCGATGAATTGGTGTTCGATCCACAAGCTGCGAGGATACTAGCGCTCGCGAATGCGACCGTTAAAGCAGGAACGATTTTCTTCATTATATGTTACCTCCGTTATTAAAACGTAATTATTCCGATTTGGACTTTTTCACTATAGCGGAACGCTGAAGAAGCGTCAAGTACGAATACCGAGACGTTCGACTTCTTTTAAAACGGGGTAAAAGATAACAAAGTGAAGAAACTGGCACGTCTTTTGGAGGTGATCAAGTGAAACGTGAAACTGCATGGCTAATGGGGGGAGCTGCATTACTAACGACAGCAGCTGCGGGAGCAAGTATCTGGAATAATTACGGTGCATTACTTCGGTGGACTGAACCCGCCTTGCCAATCACAGAAAAGCAACTCGCACCGCGGACACTCCTCTATAAACAAGTGGGAGACCGTGACTTACAACTCGATCTCTACTATCCGCCGGGGGAAGGACCGTTTCCGGTCGCCATCTACGCACACGGTGGCGCGTTCGTTCGAGGAGAGCGTGAAGACATGTTCTGTTTTAGCCCGATCGTTGATCGCTTGCTTGAACTTGGGGTTGCTGTCTGTAGTATCGATTATCGTCTGTTCGAAGAAGGTAGTTATTTTCCGGATAACCTCGAAGATGTAAGAGATGCATTATGTTTTTTGAACAAGAAAGCGGAGGAACTTCGCATTTTAAGAGGACGGATGATGGTATGGGGAGACTCAGCCGGAGCTGCACTCATGCTGACGACGGCACTTGCCCCATCTGCTTTCGTTGGGGAGCGCGATGAGCGACATATGCCATTGATCAGTGGTGTCATCGCCTTATATCCACCGACGAATTTTTTGTTGTTTAATTTCATCCAGACGTGGATTGCCCACATCAAGTTCTACAAAGGGGGGCGGGAAGAATGGCGCAAGTTGATGACGCACGTCTCACCTGTCACACACCTATCATCGGATGCCCCACCAATCATGCTCCTGCATGGCAAAAAAGACCCAATCGTCCCATTTTCCCAAGCCCTACATTTCGTTGAAAAAGGAGCCGATGTCGGAGCGGATGTTCGTTTGTTCTCTTTTCCGAATGGTACGCATTCACTTGCCAGTTTCGCTCAAACAGAAAATCCATTAAAAATTGAACGGTTACTTGATCGCATCGAGCAATTTACTTGTCAGGTGCTGTTACTGCCACCTCGGCAACTTCCGGATGAAAAACATGATACAATCAGTCATATTTCTTGAATGAAGGAGACAGAGACATGACTGAAATTTGTTTAGTGCGACATGGTCAGACCGATTGGAACTTAAATGAGCGGATCCAAGGAAGAGAAGATATCCCGTTGAATGCAACAGGAAAAAGACAAGCGGAACTCAGTGCCGCTTATCTAGCCGATGAGGAGTGGGATGTCTTGTTAGCAAGTCCATTGTCGCGTGCCGTTGAGACGGCAGAAATCATCGGTCGTGCTGTTGGTTTAACGATCACAGCGACCGATGACCGACTCGTCGAACGCGAATTCGGAGCCGCTTCCGGTGAACCGGTCGCAGCGATTTACGAAGCCGTTCAAGCGAACGATACGACACTTGTGCCAGGTCTTGAAACAGAACAAGCCATCCAGGATCGTGTATTCGAAGCATTACAGGAAGTGACACACACCTATGAGGGGAAACGAATCTTAATTGTCTGTCACTCGCATACGATCAAAGCAGCTTTATCGTCGATCGATGGGACATTCAGTTACCGGACACCTTTGAAAAATGCGTGTGCGAATTATATCCAATATACAGACCACTATACGATTGATCGAATCAATGTAGCGGATCACATCACGGATGAGGTCGAAAAACCTTAAGAAATCGGTGTTTCTGGATGTTCTGCTAGATACTGTTTAAATGTTTCTTTAGCGATGCTCGTGATATGCGCACCACGTTTTGACCGACGATCCTTGTATTCTTGGACGAGTTCCTCGCCGGCAAATCCATCCTCAACGACTTCACGTAAGATCGATTCGGATAAATCATTCTTCATCATGACCATCTTACCGGTGAAGACATACGAGACGTGTTCGCTTAAGGCAGTCCGTTCAAGAGGCGTGACGATCATTGCGGCAGGGTCATTATCGGGTCGTGAGATCGTGATTTCAATCAAAGCACGTAAATGTTTTGTGAACAATTCATCGACGATCGGCTGATCGCTCGAAGGGACGACGATTTCCGCGACCCATTGTGCTGTCTGTTCGGTACTGACCGTCAATCCGTCCTGAATGGCGACAGGAATTGTCGTATCACGTCCTGACTCGTCCATTAAAATGCGTAATGTGCATAATTTAAAGGTTTTCATGAAAAAATGCCCTCCCTTGATCGCTTACGATTTTTCTACAGTATACCGTGAGGAATGTGGGACGGGAAACTTTTCCTGACGAAATTCGTATGAACTATGTTTAAATAAGACTAGATACTACTAACAGGAGGATCGTTCATTATGCCGCAAGTACTCATTGGAATATTAGGAATCCTGGGTATCGTCCTACTTGCCCACCATATCATCATGTATTGGCATGCTGAACCGACAGACCGCCCGACGCTTGCTTATCGCATTGCGCTCCTGATTGCCTGTTTGCTACTCATTAGTGGAAGTGATCATTTAATCAGTATTTTTTACGCGGATTCCTTAGCTGAATTCGGTCAACGCATAACGTATATCGTCTTCATCGGAGGTGCGCTTGGTTTCGCGTGGTACTTTCGTAAGAAGATGGAACAAGCGCCAACAGAAATGACACCTGTCGGAAACGAAGCAGGATTAACATGATAAAAAGCGCCGTTTATCCTGAGGGAGGAAGAACGGCGCTTTTTGGCGTCTTATTTTAAACCACTTGCCAGACGGGTATCCCGAATCATGTCGAGTTTGAGCTTCCAGAGACGATCGCTGAATGTGACGGCATAAATCTCTGGCAACCGAAGGCGTTTGTACTCTTCCCACAGACGACCAATCTGCGTTTCATGGAAGTGACGGCTCTCTTCAATCGTTGGAACTGTATAGACTAGCTCTCCATCCTTGAAGATCGGTTCAAGCAAACGTTCGACCTTGAACTGCTCAACACGGTTACGGAACGATGGGTCCCGGACGTCGATGAGATCGACAGCTTCGAGTGTCGATGGATCTTCATCCATCAACGTTACGTAATCCCCTTTGAACTTATCCGTCACCGGGTCGATGATGCGATAGACTTCCTTGATGTGAGGTGTCGTCGTCTTGGCTTTTGACGATGACACTTTGATGACGGGTGCAAGCTCGCCGTCTACTTCACGCGCGACCAGTTTATAGACCATCCCAAGAGCAGGTTGTTCGTAGGCCGTGATACCGCGTGTCCCGACGAGGAACGTATTGGCTTGGGCACCTTGGATGCGCAAGTCTTGGATGACGTACTCATCGAGGTCCCCTGACAAGACGATATCGACTTCCGGAAAACCGGCTTCGTCAAGCATGTTGCGGGCACGTTTTGACAGGTAGGATAAGTCACCGGAATCAATCCGGATGCCGCGCAGTTTATGTCCTTTAGCTTGAAGTTCCTTCGCGACCGTGATGGCATTCGGAAGACCACTCTTGAGCGTGTCGTACGTATCGACGAGTAACGTCGCTTGATCTGGATAATGAGAAGCAAATGTCCGGAATGCCGTCAATTCGTCATCGTGGAATTGAATGTCGGCGTGCTCCATCGTTCCACCGCATGGAATGCCGAAATCACGTCCTGCTGAAGCAAGACTTGTGACGTCAAAACCAGCGAGGTACGAAGCACGCGTTCCGAAGTAAGCGGCATCGATGCCTTGCGCACGGCGGGCGCCAGCTTCGAGGAACTTCGCGCGGGGAGCCGATTGACGAATCCGTGCGTATTTTGTCGCGATCAGTGATTCGTGGTTCGCGATGTTCAAAATCGCTGTTTGCAAGAGCTTCGCTTCAAAAATGCGTGCCTCGATCCGAATCAGTGGTTCGTTCGGGAAGACGATCTCGCCTTCCTTGACACTTGAGATCGAGCCATTGAACTTGAACTGACGCAGTTCATCCTTGAACTCATCCGGGAAGCCAATCATCTCTTGCAAGTACGTGATGTCCTCTTCCGTGAAACGGAGTGTTTGGATATACTCGATGATATTTTCGAGACCCGCAAAAACGACGTAGCCCCCTTCGAACGGATTCGAACGGTAGTAAACATCAAAGACGGCACGTTCATTATGACGTCCTTCTTTCCAATAGATGTACATCCAACGCGGTAAGTATAGATCGGTATGGAGTGCAAGATTACGTTGTAACATGACGGACAGATCCCTTCTTATTCGCCGACGACTTCTGCGCCGATCGATTGTTTAAAGTGTGTAAGCGCCCACTCGTGACCCGTCGCGTTAAAGCTTGCGACCGCATCGGCATGGACGACGATACGATATCCAAGATTGTAGGCATCGACAGCTGTATGAAGGACACAAATGTCCGTACAGACGCCGACGAGGTGGACTTCGCGGATATCGCGTTCACGCAAGCGTAAATCAAGGTCCGTCCCGGCGAACGCACTATAACGCGTCTTATCGATGACGTGATCAGCGACACGTGCCATGGCTGCGACTTTCCCAAACAGATCACGTCCATGTGTCCCGCGAATATTATGCGGCGGGAAAAGGACGGTTTCCGGGTGGAACGTATCGCCTTCCTCGTGAATATCGTTGGCGATGACGACGTAATCCTCTGTTGAAAATTCCTCCATCAATGTAGCGATCCGTTCTTCAATCGCCTGTCCTGGTTTTCCACAAGTCAGCTTCCCTTCGTCAGCAACGAAGTCGATCGTGTAATCAATAACAATCAGAGCGCGCATGTGCGTGAGCCCCTTTCCGATTTTGAATTAGTGTTCTCTTTCACATTGTACTCTATCTCACATAGAAGGCGAAAGGAAGAAATCGGATACAAACAGGTATAGAGAAATGGTGGAATGGGGTATAAGGTATAGGACGAAAATGATAGTAGAGGAGGAGAAAGGGATGGCTAGGTTGAATGAGTATGAAGTGGAAGAGCGCCTGGAACGATTGCAAGATTGGAGTGTCGTCGATGATGAAATCGTCCGGACCTATACACTCGCATCGTTTCCTGCGGCACTGGATTTTGTACAGGAAGTCGGGAGTATCGCTGAAAACTTGAATCATCATCCGCGGATCGTGATTGACTATAAAAATGTTACACTTGCGGCGACGACTCATGATGAAAACGGATTGACGGAAAAAGACTTTCAACTTGCGGAGGCCTGTGATGCCATCTAAACTTTCAATTACATTCGGTAGCGGTTCGTTCGTGGAACAAATTCGTTCTCGTGATGCTCAAATTCGTGTCGCTAGCGGAAGCGGTGATGCTATCCTCTGGATGGAGACAGACTCGAAATCACCTTTTCAAAGTGGCAATACCTATACGTTGCTCGAATCACGTGGGAATTTTTCGGATGAAGGCAGTCTCTTCTATTGGTCGATTCCAGCGGATCAAAATAGCGGGGATTTATTCGTGCATCAAGTGATGTCAAACCCGAAAGTCATTGGGGCAGAATATGGTGGCTTCCAGGCCTTTCGGATTGGACGTGTCGAAAAGGGGACGGATCTTGTCTTATTGATCCAGTTCCATGAGACAGGGGACGGGGCTCGTTATGCAAAATCAGTTGAACGTCTCACGGTAGACCAGTATGCTGAAGAGGCAGGGAAGTCGTTTGCGCCTTCTCCGGTCATGAAACGGTATCAAATCGTACCACCAACAAATGAGTGAGATGCAGGGGGACTAACAGATGAAGAAAAACTATTTTGTCGTAGCAACACTCGGTGGCGCACTTGTTGGCGCTACTTTATCACTACTGCATAAAGATACGCGTCAAGCGCAGTTCGCAGCAGTGAAACGGACATTCAGCGGCGCAGGAACACAATTGTCTGCTGTCAAACAAGATCCAAAAGGACGCTTTGAGGAACTAAAAGCACTCTATACGGATAATCAGGAAACGATCCATAACCTGATTGATGACGTGAAAGACTTAGCAGAAGTACTTCGCAAATAAGTCAAAAAAGGACTCCCGCTTGTAGAGGAGTCCTTTTTGTATGCCATTTTACAAGTAACGGAAGAATAATCCGAGTACGGCAAAGGCGATGATGATGTAGAAGAAAATACGACCAAGTTGGCCAGAACCGCTTACGAAGACGGGACCACCGCTCGTCCGACGACCGGTTTGGAACGGACGCGTGAATGGCACGGCACGATTACCGAAGACGAATCCGAAGAGGAATCCGAGGACAAAACCGTACAAGTGACCGAAGACAGCGACGTTCGATCCAAGTAACGTAAAGACTGCCGTGACCGCAGTAAAGATATACACAAGACGTGTATCATCTGCCATGATGACTGTCCGTTTGAAGCGACTCAAGTAGACATAAAAACCAAGCAGACCAAGAATGGCGCCGGATGCTCCGGCTTGTCCGTAAAACGGTTCATTGATTTTGGTGAAGTACGTCAAGACGTTCGCGAGCGTACCGACGAGCAAGTAAAAAGCGGCGAATCGAGTATGCCCGATCATCCGCTCGAGAGGCGGTGCGAAAATGACGAGAGCAAACGTATTGAACGCAATGTGCCAAAAATCATAATGCAAGAACGTGGCCGTGACGACACGCCACCATTCACCTTGTCCGATTAAGAGATTGATTGCTGCGCCTGCACTTAAGGGAGAGAACGTCAGATTAAGGAGTCCACCTAACTGTTCGATGACAAATAAGGCGACTTGGATTAAAATGAACAACGAAACGACCGGATAAGAACGTGTGAACGTTTGTAGGTTTTCCGTTCGACTAAACATGACAACACCTCGCTTCATCTTCATTCTATATGAAGATGGCGAAGAATAGAACTGTGGAGGCGTCTCGGATGATTTATGGAATTGGAATCGATTTGGTGGAACTGAATCGAATCGAGCAAACGCTTGAGCGGCAACCACGTTTTGCGGGTAGAATCTTGACGCAGGCAGAGCAGGAGCGATTTCAATCGCTTTCGGGACACCGGAAAATCGAGTACTTGGCAGGTCGCTTCGCTGCAAAGGAAGCGTTCGTCAAAGCATTCGGAACCGGTGTTGGAAAAGAAGTGACCTGGCAGGATGTTGAAGTCTTAAACAACGAGACGGGGCGACCAATCATGAGCGGACCATTCGATGGCTTCATCCATGTCTCGATCACGCATTCAGAGCACTACGCGTCTGCGCAAGTCTTATTAGAGAAGAGGGAATGGGATGTACCGACCAACTTGGATTGAAATCGATCGGGAAGCGATCGCACATAATATACGCGAAATTAAAACACGAATGGGCGAGCAACAGGTGATGGCAGTCGTTAAAGCGGACGGCTATGGTCACGGGGCGGTGACAGTTGCTGAGATTGCTCTTGAGAATGGGGCTGACTTACTCGCTGTCGCACTTCTTGAAGAAGCGATCGAGTTGCGCGAAGCGGGTATCCAAGCACCGATTTTGATGCTTGAAGCTTTACTACCGGAACATGTGACGGTCGCTTCGAATTATGATGTCGCCGTTCCTGTTTTTTCAGCTGAATGGCTCCGGGAGGCGAAACGTCATCTGACTGAGATCGATCATCTCCGTTTGCATATCAAGATCGATACTGGAATGGGACGACTCGGTCTGCAACATGTTGATGAGTTGAAGCAAATTCTTACTGAATGTAATGATGATCTCGTCGAACTTGAAGGTATCTATACGCATTTCGCAACCGCTGACGAGCTAAACAGCCGATTGTTCGAACACCAGCTCGAGACGTTTTTAACGTATGTCGCATATGTACCGGACATTCGATACATTCATTGCGCTAATTCTGCGGCAGCGATTCGTTTAGCGGGACAAGCACCGTTTAACGTCGTTCGGGTGGGTATCGCATTATATGGGGCGATGCCGTCCGATGAGATGGCAGGACATTATGAATTCTTGAAACCAGCGTTTTCACTGAAAAGTCGTTTGATGCAGGTCAAGCAAGTCGAGCCCGGTCAAACGATCAGTTATGGAGCAACCTATACGGCACCGACGGATGAATGGATCGGTACTGTTCCGATCGGTTACGCGGATGGCTGGTCACGCAAGTTCCAAGGCTATTCATTGATTGTGGACGGTCTACCGTGTGAAATCGTTGGTCGAGTCTGCATGGACCGGCTCATGATTCGTTTACCACGGGAATATCCGATCGGGACGGAAGTCATCCTGATTGGAGAAGGGGCACCAATCGAGGAAGCAGCCCATTGGCTCGGGACGATCAACTATGAAGTTCTTTGCCAATTCTCGAAACGCGTGCCGCGTCAATGATTCGTACAAGACATCAATAAGATGGCAAAAATATGTTATTTGTTTGAATTTTGATTGTATTTTCTGAATTCGACTGATATATTGAAGTAGAAAGTGAGTCGTTCGTTAAGGTTTCAGTGAATCTGGAGGTGCCATTATCTTGGTCCAACAACGGGAAATGCAGTTTGTTGAGCGAAATGTAGCGAAGGAGACGATTGGGATGAAGTCGAACCATACGACCGAAGAACGCAAGCGTCAGCTACGTGAGGAATTGAAGCGTGGTTACGAAGAAATGGCAGCAATCAATTTATCGATCGTTGGCGAAATGTTCCAGATTGAAACGGAGGCGGAGTTCTCACTCCTACGTCAAGTAAGCGGGGTGTAAGCTTTGATAGTCAAACGTGGCGACGTGTTTTATGCAAATTTGTCACCTGTGGTCGGATCGGAACAAGGGGGAGTTCGTCCCGTGCTTGTTCTACAAAATGATATTGGTAACCGATTCAGCCCGACAGTCATCGTGGCTGCGATCACGGCACAGATCGACAAAGCCAAACTACCGACCCATGTGGAAGTATATCGAGAGCGACACGGATTAGAACGTGATTCGGTCATCTTACTTGAGCAAATCCGTACAATTGATAAACGCCGTCTAACGGATAAAGTCACACATCTAGATCCAGACACGATGATGAAAGTAAATAGTGCCGTCGCAATCAGCTTAGGCTTGGTTGATTTTTAGGCACTTACATAGAAGCGCAACACAAGAAGAGTCGATACTAGCGTATACGACTTTTTTTGACCTCTTTTTTTATAAAATGGGTTTTAAAGTTTTCTTTACGGGGAAACATACCCAAGTGACCTTTTTATAAAGGGATGAGGTAGGATGAATAGCAAGACCACATAGACAGATTTTCCTTGAGGAGGAACTTGAAGATGGATTTAACAATTAAAACAGAGCAGCTAGACGGTCAGACGCATCTTTATATCGCAGGTGAGATTGATACGTATACCGCACCAAAGCTTCGCCAAGAATTAGTCCCGGCAGTCGAAACGAACGATGTCATCGTCCATTTGGATGAAGTACACTATATGGATTCAACTGGTCTCGGCGTGTTCGTCGGTGCACTCAAAGCAGCGAAAAAGAACGGAACATCGTTCACGCTCGTTGGCGTTTCTGAACGCATCCGTCGTCTATTCGAAATCACAGGTCTTTCAAGCATCATTACAATTGATAGTGGTGTAAGAGGTGGAACGCAATGAAGAACGAACAGCTGAACATGACATTACCGGCAAAACCGGAATATGTAGCCATCGCCCGTTTGACGGTTTCAGGCGTCGCGAACCGAATGGGATATACGTACGATGACATTGAAGATATCAAAATTGCTGTCTCAGAAGCATGTGCGAACGCCGTTCAACATGCGTACGAAGGAAAAGAAGATGGTAGTATCGCGTTGACATGTAATGTCTATCCGGATGATCGTCTTGAAATCATCGTCAAGGACAACGGCATTACATTCGATAAAGATGAGGTCAAACGCCAAAGCGAACCGATTACGGATGCACACGATCTCGACTCCTTGCACGAAGGAGGACTCGGTATCTTGATGATCGAAGCATTGATGGATCAAGTAACGATCGAGAAAGCGAACGGCGTCACTGTCCATATGACAAAATATATGAATAGAGATGAGGTGGGTCAAAGTGCCAGCAAAGTCTCAACAACGCCATCACAGTGATGATGAAGTACTTCGACTGATTGATTTGTATCAGCAGGACGACCAAGATGAGGAAGTGCATGCAGCATTACTCGAGCGTTATTCAGACTTGGTAGAAGCTTTGGCCCGGAAGTTCTCGCGGGGTCGACCGATTCATGACGACCTCGTTCAGGTCGGCATGATTGGGTTACTCGCGGCGCTTCGTCGATTCGATAAGGAATTCGGTCGCAGTTTTGAATCGTTTGCTGTACCAACGATCATCGGTGAAATCAAACGTTTCATCCGCGATAAGACATGGAGCGTTCATGTTCCACGTCGCATCAAGGAACTTGGACCGAAAATCAAGAAGGCAGTCGAGGAATTGACGACGGAGTTGCAACGTTCTCCGCGTATCGATGAGATTGCTGCGCGTCTTGAAGTATCGGAAGAGGAAGTCCTCGAAACACTTGAGATGGGTAAGAGTTATCAAGCGTTATCTGTCGATAGCTCAATTGAGGCAGATCAGGAAGGTAGTACCGTTACGTTACTCGACCTCGTCGGGAATCAAGAAAACGGCTACGACTCAGTTGATCAGCGTTTGATTCTTGAAAAGGCATTTGCTGTCTTAACGGACCGCGAGCGTTCGATTCTCGAATGTGCCTACTACCGCAATATGAGTCAAAAAGAAACGGGCGAATTACTCGGCATTTCACAAATGCACGTTTCCCGTCTCCAACGACGTGCTTTGCAGAAGTTACGTGAAGCGATCAAAGTCGAACCAAATGAAGTATTCTCAAAAGACTGACCTCGTGTCAGTCTTTTTTCTTTTCCATGCGTTCTTCGGTATAATGAATGAGAGGTGAAGCAGATGGAAAAGAGAATCGCAAGTGAATTGAATGTACGTCCTGCGCAAGTGAAGGCAGTCTTACAATTGACGGAAGAAGGCGGTACGATTCCGTTCATCGCCCGCTACCGAAAAGAACAGACAGGTGAACTCGATGAGGTCGCGATCAAAGCGATTCTTGATCGACATAAACAATTAACACAACTTGAAAGTAGACGGAGTGACGTCCTTGAAAAAATCGAGGAGCAAGGTGCATTGACGCCGGAACTCCGTCGAACGCTCGAGGAAGCGACGACGTTACAACAAGTCGAAGATATCTATTTACCGTTTCGACCAAAACGTCGGACAAAGGCGGAAATTGCACGGGAAGCAGGGCTTGCACCACTTGCTGACTGGTTCCGCGACAAGTCTGCTTATGATGAAGCGACATTCCATCGCTTGAGCAATGGGCTGGATCCGGAAGAAGCTCTTACCGGGGCACAATCGATCATTGCCGAGGAGTGGGGCGAACAAGCGACGGTGCGTGAGTTCATTCGTAAGCAAATGCGCCGTTCAGCAGAAATCGTTACGAAACAGAAAAAGGATGCAGTCGATGAAAAAGGTGTATTTGCACAGTATTATGCCTACAGTGAACGGATTCAACAGATCGTTCCGCACCGGATTCTTGCGATTAACCGTGCGGAAGCATTGAAAATCGTCTCTGTGAAAGTCGTGTTAGAGGAACAGCAGGTTTTACCAACATTGCTTCGTTCATACGCACAACTGGCGCCAAAGAAACGCGATATCGTCGAAGCGGTGATCACGACGGGCTATAAAAAATCCGTCTTCCCTGCCATCGAACGAGAAATTCGCAATGAACTGACGGAAAAGGCAGAGCTCCAAGCAATCGACGTCTTTGGTAAGAACCTCCGCCAACTCTATATGCAGCCACCGATGAAAGGGAAAGTCATGTTGGGGCTGGATCCGGCTTACCGGACAGGATGTAAGTGGGCAGTCATCGATCCGACAGGTGAAATGAAAGAAGTCGGCGTCATTTACGTGACGATGTCAGAACAAAAAGCGAAAGAAGCACGTCAAACTCTTTCGCAGCTCGTCGATATATACGGGATCGAATTGATTGCGATCGGCAATGGTACAGCTTCGCGGGAAACAGAAGCATTCGTTGCGGACTGGATGAAGGGGCAAAAAGATATCGCCTTTACGATCGTCGACGAGGCAGGGGCAAGTATTTATTCCGCTTCAGAGATTGCCCGGACAGAGTTCCCAGAGCTTCAGGTTGAACAACGATCCGCGATTTCGATTGCGCGTCGCCTGCAGGATCCACTGGCTGAACTCGTCAAAGTCGACCCGCAGTCTGTCGGAGTCGGTCAATATCAACATGATGTCTCGCAAACGAAACTGAAGGAGACACTTGATTTCGTCGTCGAGACGGTCGTCAACCAAGTCGGAGTTGATGTTAATACAGCGTCAGAACCGCTTTTGAGTTATGTCGCAGGAATCACGAAGGCGACGGCGAAAAAAATCGTCGAACGCCGCTCGGAACTTGGGACGTTCAAGACGCGTCAGGAATTATTGAAAGTTCCTCGTCTTGGTGCAAAGGCATATGAACAGGCAGCAGGATTCCTACGAATTTTAGAAGGTACGCATCCGCTCGACCGGACGCCGATTCATCCGGAACAGTACAAGACAGTCGAGAAGTTATTTAAGACACTCGGCTTAACGCTGGATCAAGTTGGAACGGATGCGGTGCGGGAACAATTGTCTACATTGTCATTACCGGAGATGGCACAGACGCTCGAGATTGGAGAGCCGACATTACGTGACATCATCGAAGCGTTACAACGTCCGGGTCGTGACCCACGGGAAGCGCTCGATAAACCGTTGCTCCGCCAAGATGTTCTATCGATGGATATGATCCAAGTCGGGATGGAGTTCCAAGGGACGGTCCGAAATGTTCTTGATTTTGGTGCGTTCGTTGATATCGGAGTGAAAGAGAATGGTTTAATTCATATCTCGAAGCTCAGTCGTAAACGTGTCAAGCATCCACTTGATGTCGTTGCGGTCGGGGATATCGTGACGGTATGGGTGACGAATGTTGAACCAGAGCGGGGACGGATTGGTTTGACACTGGTTCCGCCGAAATGACGAATGAACAATTACAACGATACGTCGAGCAACTGTCGCTCGACGTATTTTCCTTACCGTTTCGACATGAAGCTTATTTTAATTCACGACTGAAGACGACAGGTGGTCGCTATTTCTTAGGCGATCATCATTTAGACTTCAATAAACGATATATCGATGACATGAAAGTCTTCCGCGGAATCGTGATTCATGAACTGTGTCACTACCATTTACATCTAGCAGGAATGGGGCACCGTCATCAAGATCAAGACTTCAAGGAATGGTTAGAGCGCTACGGTGGGCTTCGATACAGTCCGAGAAGACAAGAAGACGAAAAAAAATCCTATCTTTATGAATGTGAGAAATGCAGCACATTATATAGAAGGAAAAGACGCATGAATACGGAAAGATATCGATGTGGTCGATGTCGTGGAAAGATTTTTTACAAAAGTAGTTGACGTTCATTTCGGAGCATGATAAATTATAGAAGTCGTCAAAACGACAGCAACTAAACAACTTATCGTC
>NZ_CAXYJR010000006.1:167500-170991 GCF_964277885.1 uncultured Exiguobacterium sp.
AATCGCTAGTAATCGCAGGTCAGCATACTGCGGTGAATACGTTCCCGGGTCTTGTACACACCGCCCGTCACACCACGAGAGTTTGCAACACCCGAAGCCGGTGAGGTAACCGCAAGGAGCCAGCCGTCGAAGGTGGGGTAGATGATTGGGGTGAAGTCGTAACAAGGTAGCCGTATCGGAAGGTGCGGCTGGATCACCTCCTTTCTAAGGAAAACGTCCCTTACGGGACATGCCCATCGTTCAGTTTTGAGAGTCTAATTCTCTCTAGTCATGGAATGGGCCTATAGCTCAGCCGGTTAGAGCGCACGCCTGATAAGCGTGAGGTCGGTGGTTCGAGTCCACTTAGGCCCACCATTTCCATTCTAATTTAATTCCAATCCTGGGGCCTTAGCTCAGCTGGGAGAGCGCCTGCCTTGCACGCAGGAGGTCAGCGGTTCGATCCCGCTAGGCTCCATTTGTCTTGTCCTTTGGATAAGGCACTCGCACCTTGAAAACTGAAGACATCAACAAGACATCAAACTTTTAATTAACCATGTCATTAGACGTGTGTTCTTAGAATACCAACGCTAGATCAAGGTATGAAGGGCGTACGGTGGATGCCTTGGCACTAGGAGCCGATGAAGGACGCGACGAACAGCGATATGCTTCGGGGAGCAGTAAGTATGCTTTGATCCGAAGATTTCCGAATGGGGGAACCCACCATCTGTAATGGGATGGGACATGTTACGTGAATACATAGCGTAGCGTGAGGCAGACCCGGGGAACTGAAACATCTAAGTACCCGGAGGAAGAGAAAGCAAATGCGATTCCCTGAGTAGCGGCGAGCGAAACGGGAACAGCCCAAACCGAAGAGCATGCTCTTCGGGGTTGTAGGACACTCTATACGGAGTCAAAAAGGAAGACAGTAGGTGAAGGACCTGGAAAGGTCGGCCGAAGAAGGTGACAGCCCTGTAGCTGAAACTGTTTTCCCTCCAGAGTGGATCCTGAGTACGGCGGGACACGTGAAACCCCGTCGGAATCCGGGAGGACCATCTCCCAAGGCTAAATACTCCCTAGTGACCGATAGTGAACCAGTACCGTGAGGGAAAGGTGAAAAGCACCCCGGAAGGGGAGTGAAATAGATCCTGAAACCGTATGCCTACAAGTAGTCAGAGCCCGTTAACGGGTGATGGCGTGCCTTTTGTAGAATGAACCGGCGAGTTACGATAACGCGCGAGGTTAAGCCGATGAGGCGGAGCCGTAGCGAAAGCGAGTCTGAACAGGGCGTTCAGTGCGTTGTCGTAGACCCGAAACCAGGTGATCTACCCATGTCCAGGATGAAGGTCAGGTAACACTGACTGGAGGTCCGAACCCACGCACGTTGAAAAGTGCGGGGATGAGGTGTGGGTAGCGGTGAAATGCCAATCGAACCTGGAGATAGCTGGTTCTCCCCGAAATAGCTTTAGGGCTAGCCTCGAGGTTGAGAGTTCTGGAGGTAGAGCACTGATTGGACTAGGGGCCCCCACAGGGTTACCGAATTCAGTTAAACTCCGAATGCCAGCAACTTATACTCGGGAGTCAGACTGCGAGTGATAAGATCCGTAGTCAAGAGGGAAACAGCCCAGACCGCCAGCTAAGGTCCCAAAGTGTATGTTAAGTGGAAAAGGATGTGGCGCTGCCTAGACAGCTAGGATGTTGGCTTAGAAGCAGCCACCATTCAAAGAGTGCGTAATAGCTCACTAGTCGAGTGGCGCCGCGCCGAAAATGTAACGGGGCTAAACATACCACCGAAGCTGCGGATTCCGTAAGGAATGGTAGGGGAGCGTTCCAAACCGCTGTGAAGCTGTACCGGAAGGAGCAGTGGAGCGTTTGGAAGTGAGAATGCCGGTGTGAGTAGCGAAAAGAGGGGTGAGAATCCCCTCCGTCGAAAGCCCAAGGTTTCCTGAGGAAGGCTCGTCCGCTCAGGGTTAGTCTGGACCTAAGCCGAGGCCGAAAGGCGTAGGCGATGGATAACAGGTTGATATTCCTGTACCGCCGATCCACCGTTTGAACAATGGGGGGACGCAGGAGGATAGTGACGCATGCGGATGGAAGTGCATGTGCAAGTTTCAAGACCGTCTGATTGGCAAATCCGTCAGGCATCAAAGTCAAGGAACGATGCGGAGTCCCGTAGGGACGTAGGTCACGATTTCACACTGCCAAGAAAAGCCTCTAGTGAGGGGGAAGGCGCCAGTACCGTAAACCGACACAGGTAGGCGAGATGAGAATTCTAAGACGCGCGGGATAACTCTCGTTAAGGAACTCGGCAAAATGGTCCCGTAACTTCGGGAGAAGGGACGCTCTACATGAGTAGAGCCGCAGTGAATAGGCCCAAACGACTGTTTAGCAAAAACACAGGTCTCTGCTAAATCGCAAGATGACGTATAGGGGCTGACGCCTGCCCGGTGCTGGAAGGTTAAGGGGATGGGTTAGCGCAAGCGAAGCTTTGAACCGAAGCCCCAGTAAACGGCGGCCGTAACTATAACGGTCCTAAGGTAGCGAAATTCCTTGTCGGGTAAGTTCCGACCCGCACGAAAGGCGTAACGATTTGGGCACTGTCTCAACGAGAGACCCGGTGAAATCATAGTACCTGTGAAGATGCAGGTTACCCGCGACAGGACGGAAAGACCCCATGGAGCTTTACTACAGCCTGATATTGAGGCTTTGTGCATGATGTACAGGATAGGCGGGAGACGTCGAGCCCGGAGCGCCAGCTTCGGAGGAGTCACCCTTGGGATACCGCCCTTCATGCATAGAGTCTCTAACTCGCAGCCGTAATCCGGCTGGAGGACCGTGTCAGGCGGGTAGTTTGACTGGGGCGGTCGCCTCCTAAACAGTAACGGAGGCGCCCAAAGGTTCCCTCAGAATGGTTGGAAATCATTCGTAGAGCGCAAAGGCAGAAGGGAGCTTGACTGCGAGACCTACAAGTCGAGCAGGGACGAAAGTCGGGCTTAGTGATCCGGTGGTTCCGCATGGAAGGGCCATCGCTCAACGGATAAAAGCTACCCTGGGGATAACAGGCTGATCTCCCCCAAGAGTCCACATCGACGGGGAGGTTTGGCACCTCGATGTCGGCTCATCGCATCCTGGGGCTGGAGTAGGTCCCAAGGGTTGGGCTGTTCGCCCATTAAAGCGGTACGCGAGCTGGGTTCAGAACGTCGTGAGACAGTTCGGTCCCTATCCGTCGTGGGCGCAGGAAATTTGAGGAGAGCTGTCCTTAGTACGAGAGGACCGGGATGGACGCACCGCTGGTGTACCAGTTGTTCCGCCAGGAGCATCGCTGGGTAGCTACGTGCGGACGGGATAAATGCTGAAAGCATCTAAGCATGAAGCCCCCTCCAAGATGAGATTTCCCTTTGAGTAATCAAGAAAGACCCCTCAGAGACGATGAGGTAGATAGGTCACGGGTGGAAGCATGGCGACATGTGGAGCTGAGTGATACTAATCGGTCGAGGCCTTGTTCTAGCAGATGC
>NZ_CAXYJR010000007.1:0-319941 GCF_964277885.1 uncultured Exiguobacterium sp.
AGCCCGATCGTCTGGTGACGATAGCCAAGTGGTCACACCCGTTCCCATGCCGAACACGGAAGTTAAGCACTTGAACGCCGAAAGTAGTTGGGGGCTTCCCCCTGTGAGGATAGGACGTTGCCAGGCATTTAATTTATTCCGCAATAGCTCAGTGGTAGAGCAACCGGCTGTTAACCGGTAGGTCGTAGGTTCAAATCCTACTTGCGGAGCCAATGGCCCGTTGGTCAAGCGGTTAAGACACCGCCCTTTCACGGCGGTAACACGGGTTCGAATCCCGTACGGGTCACCATTATACTTTTTGTGCCGGTGTAGCTCAGCTGGTAGAGCAACTGACTTGTAATCAGTAGGTCGCGGGTTCGACTCCTGTTGCCGGCACTGTTTTTCTTAATTGTATAAGTTTCCTAGACAAACTGGGGGGGTAGCGAAGTGGCTAAACGCGGCGGACTGTAAATCCGCTCCCTCGGGTTCGGCGGTTCGAATCCGCCCCCCCCCACCATGTCGAGCCATTAGCTCAGTTGGTAGAGCATCTGACTTTTAATCAGAGGGTCGCAGGTTCGAATCCTGCATGGCTCATTTCTTGCGGAAGTAGTTCAGTGGTAGAATACGACCTTGCCAAGGTCGGGGTCGCGGGTTCGAATCCCGTCTTCCGCTTTTTCTTTCGGGGCCTTAGCTCAGCTGGGAGAGCGCCTGCCTTGCACGCAGGAGGTCAGCGGTTCGATCCCGCTAGGCTCCACCAATTTTATTTAAAGATCTTAAGCGAGTTTCGTTCGTCTTAAGTTTTTTTTATTATGAAATGCCAAGCATAACCAGAGTACGTACGCAAGAACACCGTGATTCCCTTCACGGTGTTTTTTTGTATATTCATGCGTTTTTTTGTTGAGTTGAACCACTGGATTGTTACCGCTTACAATAAATGTAGAAGTGACTATGACATAGGGGGAATATCGTATGAACATCGCGTATATCAGCGTACCGTACCGTTATGGACAAGGAAAGCCAGGCACTGAACACGGACCTGCTGCTGTCGAAAAAGCCGGTCTACTCGCGACACTCGAAGCACGGGGACAAGAAGCAGTACGCTACGGGGAAGCGGCTGTCTTATCCGAGGATGCGGTTCGAGAAGAAGATCCGAAGCTAAAACGTCTCGAAGGCGTCGTCCACACGACGAATGACTTGCACCTGATCGTTCGTGACGCGTTATCAGAACAACGTTTTCCATTGTTAGTTGGTGGCGATCACAGTATGGCGATTGGAACGATTGCAGGGCTTCGTCAAACTGTACCACGTCTTGGTGTCATCTGGTTCGATGCACACGGTGATTTGAATACACCGGAAACATCACCGTCTGGTAACATCCACGGCATGCCGCTCGCTGTCGCCCTTGGGGAAGGGCATCAGCGTTTAACAGAAGTCGGAGGGACCGATGTCAAACTGCAACCGGAACATCTCGTCTTCATCGGATTACGTGATGTTGATCCAGGGGAACAAGAGCTGATTGATCGTCTTGGTATTCGTGTCTATGGTATGGAAGCGATCCGAACTCGGGGAATGGACGCGATCATGGAAGAAGCGATTGCCTATTTGAAGGAAACGACGGATGCGTTCTATCTTAGCTTCGATATGGATGGTCTCGATCCATCACTCGTCGTCGGTACAGGAACACGTGTCGCTGATGGCATTTTCTTAGACGATGCAAAGACGGTTCTCAAGCATTGCGCAACGGCAGAAGACTTCATTGCAGCTGAATTCGTTGAAGTGAATCCGTTACTTGAAGAAGGAAACGGAACAGCAGAACTTGCGAATGAACTGATTGGAGATTTACTTTTGGCAATGGAAACACATCGCTTAGTAAAATAATGGATAGAACTTGAACTCTTTTCGGCGGAGTTCAAGTTTTTTTTGTTACAATTTAAAAGGAGATGAAACATTTATCGGTCGACTTCGTATAAGAGATTGACCGCATAGAGCGGGGGGTATTCAAAGTGGAAGAAACGACACTACGCTTAATCGAGCGAGTGAAACAGGGAGACCGTGATGCTTTTGCGGCACTTGTTGATCTATATAAGGAAGGTGCTTTTCTTGTGGCTTTCCGCGTCTTGCGCGATCGAATGGAAGCGGAGGATGCGACACAAGAAGCCTTCATCCGTGTATTTACGAAGATTGATTCGTATAATGCACAATGGAAGTTCCGGACTTGGTTGTATCGAATAGTCACGAATGTATCGATTGACCGATTACGGAAAAAGAAACCTGATTATTCTCTTGATGCTGAGATGTCAGGTACTGAAGGACTGACATTGTATTCACAACTCGAGAGCAAGGACACCTTGCCGGAGGACCAAGTGGTCGATAACGAGCAACGAAACGAAGTCGGGGATGCGATTGCGGCTTTACCAGAAAAATACCGTGTCCCACTCGTCCTAAAATATGTAGAGGATCTTTCGCTAAAGGAAATCAGTGAAATGATCGAATTACCTGTCGCTACTGTCAAAACTAGAATTCATCGTGGACGGGAAGCGCTGAAGAAGCATTTTGCCAAACGATGAGAAGGAGGAACTCACCATGTCACGAGAGCATGTACATGAACGGATCCAGGATTATTTAGACCAAAACCAACCACCTGAGGAATTCGAACGATTGGAAGCAGAGTTACGGGAAGCGGACGCGATGGACGAGTTCGAAGAGTATCGACTCCTTGATGCTCGACTGCGTCAACTTCCAGCGCCCAAATTATCGGCAGATTTTACATCCCGCGTGCTGGCACAATTGCCCGACCAGGTGGATACGCCGAGCGCTGCTTTACTGCATCAACCGCAGCCGTCCCGTTTTGGAGGGAAGATGAAACAATACCCATTGCTCGCGGCAGCGGCTGTTTTCTTACTCTTGTCGGTCGGTAGCCTTGGTGGTTATATGGCACAGGAAGAACATGACTTATCCTACACGAATGCACCAGGCATCGTCGCTCAAAATGGTGAGGTCGTCGTCCCGAAAGGCGTCACGGTCAATCAAGATCTATACGTCGAAGGCGGGAACGTCCGCATCGAAGGGAAAGTGAATGGCGACGTCATGACCGTTGACGGAAAAGCTTACATGGCGAGTGCCGGTAGCGTGACCGGAGAAATCAAGGAAATCGATCAATTATTCGAACGCGTGTGGTATGGAATCAAACGTCTATTTCAATAATCAGCTGGGACGAGTCGAACTCGTCCCTTTGTGCTATAATGGAAACTGTTTAAATCAGATGAGTTAGGGGGCACGGTTGGTGAATTACTTCAGCTGGCAACCACTTCAATTTCAATTGTTGAAACTGGGAGAAAACGTACATTGGTACGATTATATTAATGATGTGATTGATATCGCGGTCGTGACGTTCGTCATTTACCGTCTCATGATCATCGTCAAAGGAACAAAAGCGGTCCAACTTATTAAAGGGATCTCGGTCATTTTGATCAGTTGGTTCCTGAGTGGTTTTTTTGGACTCAAAACATTGCAATTCTTATTGAATCAAATCATCACCTACGGATTACTGGGGATTATCATCATCTTTCAACCCGAACTCCGGCGTGGACTGGAACACTTAGGACGAACGAGTAAATTCTTCTCACGTAGTGCGATCAGTGATGAAGATGAACAAGTTCGAATCGTCGATGCGCTCGTATCGTCTGCTCAGTATATGTCAAAACGTCGTATCGGAGCCCTCGTGACGATTGAACGCGAGACCGGACTGAGTGAATACGTGGAGACAGGTATTCCGCTCGGCTCACAAATCACGAGTCAGTTGCTGATCAACTTGTTCATTCCGAATACACCCTTACATGATGGTGCCGTCATCGTCCAGCAAGGCAAGTTAGCAGCAGCCGCTTGTTACTTACCGCTATCGGAGAGTGCACATATCTCAAAAGAGCTTGGAACACGTCACCGCGCAGCAATCGGTGTTAGTGAAGTGACGGACAGCGTCACACTCGTTGTCTCGGAAGAAACGGGTGGTGTCTCACTTGCTATCAATGGACGTCTGTATCGGGAACTCGATGAAGAATCCTTACGGACGAAGTTGCTTGAGACGATTGTCAAGGTCGAGCCGACGAATACTTCCTTCTTGAACTGGATGGGGGCGAAAAAATAATGTTCGAAAAGTGGTTCAATGAACGCTGGTTCTTACGCATCGTTGCTGTTGCCTTAGCCGTCATGTTGTATTTGATGGTCGCAGGTTCGAATCCAACAGGAAAAAGTGATGCCGCTAGTCTGTTACCGATCGCAGGACAAGGTTCGACGAAGTTTGACGTACCGGTTACGGTCCAGTATGATGAATCGCAATGGGTCGCCTATAATATTCCAAATACGATGGAGGTCACCGTTAAAGGTCCTTCGAGTAGCTTGACGATGCTCCGGCTCGTACAAGATTTCGGATTATCGATTGATTTGCAAGGACTCGACCCGGGCTATCATCGTGTCCGTGTTACACCGACAGGCTTCGGAAAAGATGTCGAGGTGACACCGAAACAACAGACGATCGAAGTATTCCTCGATAAGAAGATTACGAAAGAAGTACCGGTACAAGTTGCCTTACTCAATAAAAACAAAATCGCTGAAGGTTATGTAGCGGGAGAAGCACAACCGAACCAACAAACTGTTGAAGTTACGGGTGGGGCGGAGAAGCTACAGGCAATTTCAGCGATTCAAGTACCGATCGATGTTACCGGTCGGGCGGAGACGTTCAAAGAGACGTTCAATGCTAAAGCGACCGATGCGAACGGGAATACGATCAATGCATCTTATCAACCGGAACAATTAGAAATCACCGTACCGATCTATAAGGAAAGTAAGACAGTACCGATTAATGTGAAGACAAAAGACGACGTCAAAAAAGGGTATACCGTCGTCAAGATTGTTCCTGTCACGACGGAAGCTCGTCTGTATGGGACAAAAGAAGAATTGGAGCGGATTGGTTCCGTTGATACGGAAGCGGTCTCGCTCAAAGGATTGACGAAGACGACCGAAAAAACCGTCAAACTCGTCGAACCGGAAAACGCGACGGCGATGGATCCGACACAGGTTACCGTCAATATCGTCGTTGAAAAGGAAAACGCGAAATCGACGACAGAAACCGTCGAGGATCGAGCAGAGAAAACGATCCCGGGTGTAACGGTCACATTGAACGGGTTTGATGAGTCGAAGTATACGATTGATTATAACCAAACGATAGATGTCGTTGTCCGTGGGAAAGAATCTGATTTAGCATCGATTGATGCGACGGATATTAAAGCGGTCATCGACGTGACAGGATTAAAAGAAGGAACGCATGGATTGCCGATTTCCTACCAGACGTCGAAAGCCTTCGACGTCCTGCGCCCGGATAACATGGATGTCACGTTAAAAGCCGTGCCTCGGACATCCGTTCCGACCAATTAAAACAAATTAGTGAAATGAGGAAATAACATATGGGTAAGTATTTTGGAACTGACGGCGTACGCGGCGTCGCAAACGTAGAATTGACACCGGAACTGGCGTATCGCCTCGGTCGAACAGGTGGTTACGTATTAACAAAACACGAAAGCACACGACCAAAAGTCTTGATTGGACGCGATACACGTGTTTCTGGTCAAATGCTTGAGAACGCACTTATCGCGGGTCTGTTATCAATCGGTGCAGAAGTCATGCGTCTTGGTGTCATCTCGACACCAGGTGTCGCATATCTGACAAAAACAATGGATGCGACAGCAGGGGTCATGATTTCCGCGTCGCACAATCCAGTGGAAGATAACGGAATCAAGTTCTTCGGATCGGACGGCTTTAAGCTTGATGATGCAACAGAACTTGAAATCGAAGCATTGCTCGATGAAGCAGAAGACACATTGCCACGCCCAGCCGGAAAAGAACTCGGCTTCGTTCATGATTATTTTGAGGGCGCACAAAAGTATCTGCATATGCTTCGTCAGACATCGGATGAAGATTTCTCAGGCATCCATGTCGCGATTGACGGTGCACACGGAGCGACGTCAAGCCTCGCACCACGTCTATTCGGTGACTTAGAAGCGGAAGTATCGACGATCGGAACGAATCCGAACGGACTCAACATCAATGATGGTGTCGGTTCGACACACCCTGAACACCTTGCTGCCTTCGTCAAAGAAAAAGGTGCAGATGTCGGTCTGTCATTTGATGGCGACGGCGATCGTTTGATTGCAGTTGATGAGAACGGCGATATCGTCGATGGTGATAAAATCATGTTCATCTGCGGAAAATACTTGAACGAACTTGGTCGTCTGAAAGACAACACGATTGTTGCGACGGTCATGAGTAACCTTGGTTTCCATAAAACCGTCAAAGAAAACGGAATGACGGCACTTCAGACAGCAGTCGGTGACCGTTATGTCGTCGAAGAGATGCGTAAGAACGACTATACGCTCGGAGGCGAACAGTCGGGACACATCATCTTCATGGACTACTCAACGACAGGGGACGGCATGTTGTCAGGCGTCCAGTTGTTGCAAATCATGAAAGCGACAGGGAAGAAATTATCGGAACTCGCAGCTGAGATGCCGATCTTCCCACAACGCCTCGTCAACATCCGTGTCTCAGATAAAAATGGTGCAATGAGCGGTCCTGCCGTGCAAGCAATCATTGCGGAAGTCGAAGCGGAAATGGCGGGCAACGGACGGATCCTCGTTCGTGCGTCAGGAACAGAGCCACTCGTTCGTGTCATGGCAGAAGCTCCGACACAAGAAGCGTGTGATGCATATGTTGAGCGGATCGCGAATGTCGTTCGTGAAAACTATGCGTTACAAGAAAATTAAGCAGCCCGAAGCAGAGCGATGCTCTGCTTCTTTTTTTTACAATTATTTTAGAAAAACAGCTTGAGATTTTTACAAAATATAGGGATTATACGTATTGATTAGTGAAATATCGGGAATAGTTACAACTACGTTACCTTTCTTGCTTTTTCAGATTAAAGTTCGTATGATGGTGAAGTCGGACAGAAACGGAGTCAGACGGAACTAACAAAGCGCCAGGGCTTTCTTCGTAGGATGAAAGCTGACGAGGTGGAGGTTTATCGAATCATTCGGCGGATGCCTCCCGGTACCAGGTCCATACCGTAAATCGTTCTGAAATCGTCCAAGTGATTGGACGGACAAACAGACCGATCGGGATCCTCTCAACAAGAGCCGTTTCCTCTTTAGGGAAATACTTGTAAATGGAGAGATGTAACATGTGCGGAATCGTAGGTATGATTGGACAAGTCAACACGAAGGAAATTTTATTAAAAGGTCTCGAGAAGCTCGAGTATCGCGGCTATGACTCGGCAGGTCTTGCGTTCGTCAACGACGGCGTCCAAGTCCATAAAGAAGTAGGCCGGATTGCTGCGCTACGCGAAGTCGTTCCTGCTGATGCAGACGGCACAGTCGGAATCGGACACACACGCTGGGCGACACACGGTGTTCCAAGCGTACCAAACGCGCACCCGCACCAAAGTGCGTCAGCACGTTTCACACTCGTGCACAACGGCGTCATCGAAAACGATGAGCAGCTAAAAGCGGAATTGAATGTCGATCTCCTCAGCGACACGGATACAGAAGTCATCGTTCAGATGATCGAAAAGAACTTCAACGAGACAGGTGACGTCGCGGAAGCATTCCGTCAAACACTCCGCGTCTTGCACGGTTCGTATGCCCTCGCATTGATCGATGCGGAAAATCCAGACGTCTTATACGTCGCAAAAAACAAATCACCACTTCTCGTTGGTCTCGGTGACGGTACGTTCAACGTTGTCGCGTCAGACGCAATGGCAATGTTGCAAGTAACGGATCAATTCATTGAGTTGCATGACGGTGAGATGATCATCTTGACGCGTGATAGCGTCACGATTCAAGATCTCGACGGGAACGTCCAAGAGCGTGAAGCGTACACGGCTGAAATCGATGCATCAGATATCGAAAAAGGAACGTACGCGCACTACATGCTTAAAGAGATGGATGAGCAACCAGCAGTCATCCGGAATATCGTTCAAAAATATCAAAACGAAGCAGGCGACATCACACTCGATCAATCGGTCCGTGATCTCGTACTCGGTCGTGACCGTGTCTATATCATCGGTTGCGGAACAAGCTATCATGCTGGTTTGATCGGAAAACAGTTGATCGAACAAATCGCAGGCATCCCGACAGAAGTGCACATTTCTTCTGAGTTCGGATACAACATGCCATTATTGACAGAGAAACCACTCTTCCTCTTCCTTTCACAATCAGGTGAAACAGCGGATAGCCGTGCTGTTCTCGTCGAAGCGAAAAAACTCGGTCACCCGGCACTGACGATCACGAACGTTCCAGGATCAACATTGTCACGTGAAGCAAACGCAACATTGTTGCTCCACGCAGGTCCAGAAATCGCTGTTGCTTCAACAAAAGCGTATACAGCTCAAATCGCTGTTCTCGCTGTCCTTGCGTTTGACCTTGCTCAAGCAAAAGGAGTTGCCGTCAACTTTGATCTCATGAAGGAACTCGGTAAAATCTCAAGTGCGATGGAGTCGGTCATGTCTCAAAAAGATCGCTTCCAAGAAATCGCGACAGAATACTTGTCTGAGTCACGTAACGCGTTCTTCATCGGTCGCGGACAAGATGCATACGTCGGGATGGAAGGTGCATTAAAACTCAAAGAGATCTCGTATATCCAAGCAGAAGGATACGCTGGTGGAGAGCTCAAGCACGGTCCGATCGCTTTGATCGAAGACAACACACCGGTCATCGCGCTCGTGACACAACCACACGTTCATCTTAACAACCGTGGGAATATCAAGGAAGTCGTCGCACGTGGGGCAAACGCGTGTGTCATCGCAGCAGAAGGTCTTGAATTGCCGACAGATGCATTCGTCATCCCAGCAGTCGAGCCACTCTTGTCACCGCTCTTGTCGGTCTTACCACTTCAATTGATTTCATACTACGCGGCACTCGGTCGCGACTGTGACGTCGATAAGCCACGTAACTTGGCGAAGTCGGTAACGGTTGAATAAGGAAACAAATTGACTCCAAATGACAGGCGTGTGAGCGTCTGCCGTTTGGAGTTTTTTATATGAGAGGAGAATAAGATGAACCGATGGCTTACAGCATTTCCTAAACGATATGAACAGGACGTTCAGGTCGTTAAAGCGTGTCTACCGTTTGGATGGACACGCTTATCACCAGGGACAATTAAAGTGAAGATAGAATACGAACACATACAGATTCCGATGCGTTTGTACTTATTAGAGGTCGACGCGGAGCGTATTAAGAAGCTGACGTCGACGCAACAGACGATTTTATATTGCCTCTACACGCGTCATCATGACGGTTACGTCCGTGAGCATTATCTCCAACAGTTACTTAAAACTCGTCCGCGCGACGGATGGGTCCTCGCCTATGTCATCGAACTTGCTAGTGAGTACATCCGTGAAATCGTCGATATCATCGTACCCGCAATCGAGCAATGGGATTCGGAAGTGAAGCGGCGATTCGTCGAGGATGATCCAGCATACATGAAGCGAATCGAGGATCGAATGATCAGTTACTGGAATGCTTATTACCGCTCTGGCGAACGACGGTCCGAAGCAAACTACCCAGGCTTTCGGATTATAGAATCGTTACGGGAGGGTGTTTTGGTAGAGGAAATGTGAAGAGATGAAAAGGAGGGGCGCACTTGATTACGAAATCAAGGGATTTGTACTTAGAAGGAGCTGGACCTGCTATTTTGTTGTTACATAGCTTTACTGGTAGTGCGAATGAGATGCGGGGACTCGCTCGTTTTTTACATGCAGCCGGGTATACCTGTTTCGCACCGAACTATGCCGGGCACGGAGAATCGCCGGAGCGTTTGTTTGCGACGACGATCGAAGACGTCTGGCAGTCCGCACAAGCCGGACTCGCGTTTTTACATGATCGAGGACACAACGACATCTTTTTGATCGGACAATCACTCGGTGGAGTGATGGCACTTCGACTGGCAGAGCAGTCAGGATGTGCCGGACTCATCTTACTTTCGACGCCGATTCTTGAGCGGACGATCGCCGGACTCGAGTATCGCGTTCGTCGCTATACAGAACGGTATTTTCAATTTGACGATCGTTCGCAAGAGTGGATTGCAGACTTTGTCGCCTGTCATTTTCCACGACCAGAAAAAGACTTACGAGCACTGCAACAGTTCATCCTCGACACAGAAGTCGTCTTACCGAAGATCACGCAGCCCATCGCTCTTTTCCTTGGCGCATTAGATGATACCGTCTATCATGCAAGTCTCGAGCGAATCGAAACGACGGTACCGAGCCGAGATCAGAAAAAAGTCCTTCTTCCGAACAGTAAACATTTACTGACGCTCGATCGGGATAAACAGTGTTTGTTCGAAGAAATCCTCGTCTTCTTGAAGACCCACCCGGTACATTCCTTGAAACCATCATCTACTGTGCAGTAGGCTAGATAAGTAAGCTAGACGCGAAAGGGGAAGGAATCATGCGAATTTTAGTAGTAGGGGCAAGCGGAACGATTGGGCAGGCAGTCGTCGAACGGTTGAGTGAGCGGCATGACATCATTCGTGCTGGACGAAGCGGAGCGGATGTACAAGTCGATATTACATCAGAAGCAAGTATCCGAGCGATGTATGAAGCGGTCGGTTCTGTTGATGCCGTCATCAGTGCCACAGGTGGCGCTCATTTCGGTCCATTGACGGACTTAACACCGGAGCTTAATCAAATCGGAATCGACAGTAAACTAAAAGGTCAGGTCAATCTCGTCTTGCTTGGTTTAGAGTCCGTACGAGACGGCGGAAGCTTTACGCTGACGACCGGCATCATGATGGACGATCCGATTCGTCAAGGCGCATCCGCTGCGCTTGCGAACGGTGGGGTCAAAGCGTTCGTTCACGCAGCAGCGATCGAGATGCCACGAGGCATTCGAATCAACAGCGTCAGTCCGAACGTACTGATCGAGTCGCTTGAGAAGTACGAACCCTTCTTCCGTGGTTTTGAAGCCGTTCCGGCGTCACGTGTCGCAACGGCGTTCGAGAAAAGTGTCGAAGGGGCACAGACGGGGCAAAATTACGAAGTCTATTAACTAAAAAAGCAGATAGCGAAAAATCGCTATCTGCTTTTTTAGAATCCGGATATAACATAACGTTCGATCCCGAATAATAAGAGAGTGATCCCGAGACAAATGAGTAAGTTGCGGACGAACCAGCGACCTGTCATCGTCCGGTTCATGATCAGTTTCTCCAGTGTCAGATTGACGAGAAGCACACATAAGAAGATGACGCCAAACCAAATCATCCAGACACATCCTTTCCTTCTTCTTAACGAATCCAACAGCTAAAAAGTTTCACGTCCGTCAGGAGCAGGAAATCATTCAGAAGAACGGGAAGGAAACAAGCAGTCGATTTTATAAGGAGGAACATGACGATGAAACAAGCAGTCCTAGTGATCGATTTTCAACAGGAACTCGTCGACGGAAACACAGAAGAACGTCCTTTATACTTAAAAGAACAAGTCGCGCACGTCATCGAAGCGGTCGTACTCGAAGCAGACGAACGGAATATCCCGATCGTCTTTATTCGGGATCTGGATGTCGCCGGCGGAACAGGGTCTGGGTTTGCAGTCCATGACTCGATTCCCGTTCCAGCGTCCAGTATCACGTTTGATAAAGCGGCGACGAATGCGTTTCATGGTACCCCTTTGCTTGATTATCTACGCCAAGCATCGATTGAACATCTGATCGTCCTAGGCTGTAAGACGGAGCACTGCATCGATACCGCGGTGCGTAGTGCGACGGTGCATGGCTTTGATGTCACGCTTGTCGCTGACGGGCACACGACGAACGGCTCTGATGTCCTGACGCCGGAGCAAATGATCGCTCACCACAATCAAGTCTTGCACGGTCATTATAACGTCGAACATTTTGCGATTGTTCGTCCGTCGACGGAAGATGTCTTCACCCCAACCCACAATGATTACCGGACATGAAGAGGAGAATAAGATGATTGAATTACAAAAAATAACAGCGCCCGATTACGAACGCTACGCAACGCTCGTCCAAGATGAACGTGTCATGCGTTACATTACGGAACAGGCATTAACAGATGCGGAAACGAAACAGCGCTTTGACCGAATCCTTGAACAACAGCAGCACGACCGACTCGGATCGTATTTGATTTATGCCGAAGAGACATGGATTGGAATCGGGCACATGACCCGGAGTCAAACGCAACCGTTTGAAGCAGAGCTCGGTTACATGCTGCTACCCGATCAGTGGGGAAGTGGATACGGCACAGCGATTGCAGAGCGTCTGTTACAGTTAGCGACAGAAGAAGAGCTACAGGTCGTCACGGCAACGATTGATCCAGCACATGAAGCATCGCGCCGTATTTTGATCGGATTAGGTTTTGAATCGACCTATGTTGGACCGATTGACGGTCTACCAGGTGAAACGCTACAGAAAATATTGGGGACGACGGAATGACACGAGACGAATGGATTGAACATTTTCAACTCGACGTCGCAGCATACGCGACTGTCGATGAATCGTATAGTTCTGAAGTCGATTGTCTCGTCCTAACAGATGGTCAGGTCGTTTTCTTAAAGCGACCGTACACGGCTGAAAAGTGGTACCGGGAGCGTGGCTGGATTCATGTACTAGAAGGGTTTGTACCCGTGCCGCACATCTTAGCTGAAGCAGCTCCCGGGCAGACGACCGGATCGTTCGTGCTTGCTGCCTTACCGGGACAGGCACCGGTCACGATGACTAAAAAATTGGCGTACGAAATTGGTCGAACGCTCGCAATGCTACATACGTGTACAGGAGAAGCTTACGGCGAGTATACGGAAGACGGATTTTATGCCTATCCGGTTCAGGACTGGCGGCGCTTCCGGAATGAAAAACTTGATGGATTCATGCCGTTCATCACGACCGAACTCGATCCGGTTTTTTTAGAGAACATCCAAACAGAGTTAGTCAGACGAGAACAGTCGTTACCGGAGCCTTCACGTCCCGTTGCCATACATTGTGACTTCCGCCTAGCAAATTTACTGACGATAGGTGATCAAGTCACAGGGTTGATCGATTTCGAGACGACCCGCTACGGGGCCGTCGAGATGGACTTCACGAAGATCGTCCGTAATCTCAAGTCGTTCGGTTCCATTTACGTCACGGCATTTCAAGAAGGATACGCGACGTTACACCCAGACGTGCCGATCGAGACGTATCTAGCATACTATCGTTTGTGGGAAGCACTCACGGCCGTCGGGTGGTGCATCAAACGTGGACTAGAAGAGCACCGGGCGTTCTTTGAGGAGAACATCATGCTCATCGAGCAGGAATTACAGATGACGAGCATATCGAACGGGTATTGATTCACCCATGTCTTGGAAGAAACCTCTATACTTAGGGAAATGAGGAATATGAGGGGGAAGCGAGATGACAGGGAAACGAATCGGAATCATCGGTGGTGGACTCGCCGGGATTTTTGCGGCACGTCAATTGCAGGCAGCAGGACATGCTGTTGAAATCATCGAAAAAAGCCAGAGCGTCGGGGGGCGAATGGCGACTCGTCGGATTGATGAAGGAACAGCGGATCATGGTGCCGTCTTCTTCACGGTTCGGACGGAAGAGTTAGGACGCGAAGTCGACGACTGGCTTGAGAAAGGGTGGGTTCGTAAATGGTTCGGAACGGATTTTCCACGCTATGTCGCGACGGACGGCATGAATCAACTCGTACAAGCGATTGGTCGAGGGATTCCCGTTCATTTGAATGAACAGGTCACGCATATTACGGCAACAGAAGATGAACTCGTCACACAAGCGACGGATCATCAAGGTGCGTATGATGCGTTACTTGTGACGGCGCCTGTACCGCAAGCATATGAACTGTTGCAGGCTTCTGATCTGGCGCTCGGAGAGGACGATCATGAGCAGTTACGTCAAGTGACGTTCGAGCCGACATTCGTGGGTCTGTTTGAAATCAAAGAGCGACTGACAATCGGGGAAGTCGGCCTACAAGACGAACAACTCGTCGATGGGATGTTAAAACTCGTCAATAATGCCGAGAAACAGATTTCGAAGACGACACTCCTGAGCGTCTATATGACAGCCCGCTTCAGTGAAGACTGGTACGAGCGTCCGGAAGAAGAGACACTCGCTGAAGTCGAGCGGCTGTTACAACAGCAACTCGGACCGGTGACGATTGTTTCGCGTCAGCTCAAACGCTGGCGTTACGCTCAGGCACGCGCGGTTTACCGGACACCACACTTGAAACTGGCGGCACATCCGCTTTGGCTTGCCGGGGATGCGTTCCTTGAAGCCGATGATGCGTCAGGGCGGACGCGCGTCGAGAGTGCTGTCATTTCCGGATTACGCGTCGCAGAGGCGATTGATACCCACTTACGTCAGACGGTGACAGCGACGGAATGAACGACAACATGCACTTCTTTTCTGAATCGAGAAGAAGCGCATGTTTTTTTGTTACTCACGATCATTCCCCTGGAAGTGTTGCTCACTCCAGGCTGCCATTTGGTCAAGAATCGGTAAAAAACTATGTCCGGCATCCGTCAGGGAATATTCAACGCGAGGAGGAACTTCGCCAAAGACGTGTCGTTGAATCAAACCATCCGCCTCGAGCTCGCGAAGCTGACGCGTTAATGTTCCTTTAGAGATGCCTGTTAATTGTTGTAGTTCATGAAAACGATGCGTCCCGTGTGTCAGGTGCCAGAGCAAGATGATCTTCCATTTGCCAGCGACCATCTGTTGGACCCGAGTGACCGGGCAAGCCGTCCGTTGATTAGTTGTTGAATCGAATACAGCCACGTTCATCCTCTCCCATTGGTTCGTTTTGAGGGACCTAGTTTCAGATAAGTGCCTACTTTTTTTAGTGTATCACCTGGCGTATCATGAAGAACAACATCAAACTTCAAAGGAGTGGTTTCATCATGAAATGGTTAATTACAGGAGCAACCGGAAAATTAGGTGCGCGCATCGTGCAACATCTCAGTGAACAAGTCGGCAACGAACATGTAGCGGTTAGTGTCCGTGACGTTGAAAAAGCAGCGTCGCTTGCAGCGCAAGGAATCGACGTCCGGCATGGTGATTTCGATCAGCCGGAAACACTCGGACACGCGTTTCAAGGTATCGATCGTCTGCTGATCATCTCGACGGATGGTGAAGAAGCAACACGGATCCGGCAACATCAAGCCGCTGTCACGGCAGCACAAGCGGCAGGCGTCAAGCTGATCGGCTATACGAGCATCGCTAATGCGGCACAGAGCACGAACGGACTTGCGCGAACACATCGGGTCACAGAAGAAGCGATTCAAGCGACAGGTATCCCGTATGTCTTTTTCCGCAACAACTGGTATCTCGAAAATGAACTCGGAACGATTGATGCCGTTTCACAAGGCGCAGACTGGTTAACGGCAGCAGGCGAAGGAAAAGTCGGATGGGCGTTACAAGATGAGTATGCGCTAGCGATTGCGACGGGGCTGACGCTTGAGCATCCAAAAGCGATCTATGAACTCTCTGGACCGTTGCATACACAAGCAGAACTTGCGAATGCAGTCGGAACAGTGCTTAACCGATCGGTCGCTGTAGATGAAGTAGATGGTGCGACCTATGGCGAGCGGATGCGAGAAGCCGGCTTACCTGACTTCTTGATTCCAATGTTGACGGGTATCCAGGCAGATATCGCAGCCGGAACTCTGGCAGTAGAAAGTACTGATTTTAAAGAATTACTCGGTCGTCCTGTGACGACGCTAGAAGAAGGAGTCCGTCTCCTTTTGAAAAGATAAGTTCATCTGAACGTTTTTAGGGTGAACGAGTAGGGTAAACCCCCTTTAGAAGCAATTAAAGGAGGAGCCTTACCATGAAACTGTCATCCTATCGTGTCAAGGAAGGCGAGCAAGTCTCGTTTTCGAATTACCCGACATCAGAAGAACATAAAATTTCAGAAGCGGAATTACGAGAGAAACGGATTCCGAAAAGTGTCGAGACATTACAAGAGTTACACTGGCGTTTGCATGCCGAAGAAAAGAACGGTGTCCTCGTCATCCTGCAAGCGATTGATGCAGCGGGGAAGGATGAGGCGATCAGCTACATCTTTTCTAACCTAAACGCACAAGGACTCCGGACGATCTCCGTCAAAAAACCGTCGGATACGGAGCAAAAACACGATTATCTATGGCGGATCCACGAAGGTCTACCGGAAAAAGGGGAAGTCGGCATCTTGAACCGCTCCTATTATGAGGAAGTCATTGCGCCACGAATTCATGATTTGCTCGAGGAAGAAGAAAAGCCGGATGACGGAGATGTCTGGCAGATGCGTTATCGCCAAATCAATGACTTTGAACGCTATCTCGTCGAGAACGGCTTCCGAGTCGTCAAGTTCTTGTTTCATGTCTCAAAAGAGGAGCAACGGCAACGATTGTTGACTCGTCTGAAGGATCCAACGAAAAACTTCGAATTCTCGTTCAGTGATATTGAAGAACGCAAGCACTGGGACGAATACCATGAGATTTTTGCAGAGCTTGTCTCGGCGACGTCGACATCGTATGCACCGTGGTACATCTTGCCGGCAGATGACGAATGGTATTCCCGCTATATCGTTACTGAAGTCATGAATGACGTCTTGAAGAAAATTGACCCGCAATATCCGAAGTTATCGGAAGAGGATCAGGAACAGCTGGATGAAGCCATTAAACGATTGGAAGAAGAAGCATAAATCATTTACACCAAAAGCGATTGTTCTCTTGCTGAGAAGAATCGCTTTTTTGATACGCTTGGCTTTGTATGAAATTCTTTTTAGTTATCATAAAGCATGAACTTCTTCACATCTCAGGACAAATGTCCTGTTCAAATCAGAAGGATTCTCGTTAAATGAAAGTATTATGGAACAAGAGAGGAGTATGTACATGCGTGGTGTCTTATTTGCGATTGCCGGTGGCTTTTTCTTGACGCTCCAAAGTGTCGCTAATGCCCGGATTAGTCAAACGATTGGGACGTGGCAAGCAGCGACGATCACCCAGATGACCGGGTTCATCGTTGCGATCCTTTTAGCGATCGTCTTACGGGATCGCAGTTTTTCAGCGATGCGACGTGTCAAACCGCTTTATCTAGCAGGGGGAGCCTTTGCGGCAATCATATTATTCAGCAACATGACGGCGGTCCACCGAATGGGTGTGACCTTGACGATTTCGCTCTTTTTACTGGCACAATTAGCGCTGGCACTCTGGATTGACGGAAGAGGCTGGTTCGGCGTCATGAAGCGACGACTGCGCGGACCACAAATCATCGGTATCGTGATGATGATCGCAGGTATCTTCATCTTAAAAAGCTAAGGGGGAGAAAGCGTGACGGACATTACGACCTATTTAGAACGCTATCAGTTAGAGCATATCTTTGACGCATCGCTACGCAAGGCGATGCACATCCAGACGTTCGCACCGGGTGAGGCTTTATGCCGACAAGGCGATGTTGCGCATGAACTGTACCTGCTCGTCGAAGGGAAATTGAAGATCACGCATATGTCGGCAACGGGGAAACGTCTCGTGTTGTCCTTCAAGCATCCGTTTGATCTCGTCGGTGATATTGAGTTCGTCCGAAAGATTGATTTGATGAACACGGTCGAGGCAGTGACACCAGTGACCGTCTTACGCATTGCCTATCCGGATTTGGAAGAAGCACGTGTCCATCATTCTGCCTTTTTATTATTTTTACTCGAGACGATCACGAAAAAGTTTGAGTTAAAATCGCATACGCTCAGCTTCAATCTGTTGTACCCAGTTGAAGTTCGGCTCGCTAGTTATTTGTTGTCGATGACACCTAATACGGATGCTTTTGCGAGTAAGGAACTCGTCGATGCGGCAGATTTGATCGGGACGAGCTACCGTCATGTCAATCGTGTCTTACGCCATTTCGTCGACGATGGATTGATTCGCCGGACGCAGCATACGATTGAAATTATTGATCGGGACGGGTTGATGGAACGCGTTGGAGAAAGCATTTACGAATGAAAGAGGTGTGACATGGTTACGGGAATCATTCTTGCCCTTTGTGGGGGCATGCTCGTCTGTATTCAAAACACGTTTAACGCAAAAGTCAAAGAACATGTCGGTGCTTGGGCGACGACGACGCTAGTCCTTGGACTCGGATTCCTCGCTTCACTGACGATTGGTTTAATCGTCGAAGGATCACAACTATTTGCCCTAAAAGAGGCACAAACCTGGTTTTGGTTCAGCGGAATCATCGGTGTCGGTGTCGTCCTCTGTGTGACACAAGGCGTTCAACAACTCGGACCGAGTCGAGCGATTTCGATCGTCATGGTATCGCAAATCTTGTTTGCCTTGCTGTGGGATACGCTCGGTTGGTTTGGTTTACAGACCGTTCCGTTCACATGGACGAAAGCACTCGGTGTCCTATTGATTGGTGGCGGCGTGCTGTTATTTCAACTGGGCGGGAAAACAACGACTGTACAACACGTACGAAAAGGAGCTTGAATATGTTTTACACGACAATATTATTCGATATTGACCATACATTACTCGATTTTGAAGCGACGGAACGGATTGCCTTTCGCCGCCTGCTCGAGCAACAAGAGTTGCAGTGGACGCCGGAGCGAGAAGCGCGCTATAAAACACTCAATCAAGCACTTTGGAAAGCACTCGAACGAGGCGAGGTGACACGTGAGGAAGTCATTCACTCACGGTTCGTGACGTTCTTCGCGGAAGAAGAACGGACGGTCGACGGACGAGAAGTTGACGAAACGTATCGCGGCTATCTCGCACAAGGAACAGAATTGATTCCGGGTGCAACGGCGCTACTTGAGCAGCTAACCGGAAACGTCACAATGTATGTCGTCACGAACGGTATTTCGAAGACACAACGCGCACGGCTCGATGGCGCTGGATTAACGGATTTCTTTGAAGGGATTTTCGTTTCAGAGGAGACGGGTTTTCAAAAGCCAATGGCAGGATTCTTCGACCACGTATTTGCGCAGATTCCGCAATTCGACCCGGCGCGAACGATCATCGTCGGGGATTCCTTGTCAGCTGATATCGCAGGTGGCAATCAAGCTGGTATCGCCACATGTTGGTTTAATCCAGACGGAAAATCAGCGACGGATATCAAGCCGACATTTACGATTACATCGTTAGCCGAACTACCTGCGGTGCTTGAAAACGCAGCAGTTCTTCAACAATGAATTAAACCAACCGATAGGAGAGAGAAGGAAAGGGGGCGATCACTGTGCAACGATGTGATCAACAGACGCTGGAGGCAACTCCCGTCTAACTAAAAGGGGAAATGAACATGATTCAACTTGTACCGGTAACGGCAGAGAACTGGGAAGCGTGTTGTGAGTTGACATTGACAGCAGAACAGCAAGACTTCATGGAAACGAACGTCTACTCGATCGCGCAAGCGAAGTTCGAACCGAGCCTTGTCCTTCGGGCGATCATTGCAGGTGGAGCAGTCGTTGGTTTTGTGATGTACAACACGGAACTAGAAGAACTCGATGGTTACTGGATTTACCGCATTATGATCGATCAGACACAGCAAGGAAACGGGATCGGACGATTAGCGATGCAAGCCGTAATTGACGAGATGCGCGTGTTACCCGCAGCCAAACGAATCGTCGTCGGCTATCGGCCGGATAATCAGGCGGCACACCGTCTGTATGCAAGTCTCGGCTTCATCGATCACGGGGATCGATTCGGTCGGGAAATGGCGGTGCGATTAGAAGTATAAAACTTGATGAGATGATGAACGAATAGAGGAGACACCATGCATATTCGACTAATGAAAGAATCGGATTATCCAGAAGTCGTCCGGATCTACGAACAAGGAATAAAGACGGAGAAGGCGACGTTTCGCACGGAAGCATTACCGTACGAAGAATGGACGAAGCATCACCACGCACACAGCCGCCTCGTTGCGATGGAAGACGAGCAACTGCTCGGCTGGGTCGCGTTAAGTCCATTCTCTTCGATTCCGGCATACGCCGGTGTCGCTGAAATCAGCCTTTATATCGCCGAAGAAGCGCGCGGCAAAGGTGTCGGCACACGCCTGATGGAAAACGTCATTCAAGCAAGTGAAGCAGCAGGCATCTGGACCCTGCAATCGCAAGTCTTTCCGGAAAATCAAGCGAGTCTGCGCCTTCATGAACGATTTGATTTTCGCGAAGTCGGTCGCCGGGAGCGAATTGGTCGGCTTGGTGGCAGATGGCGCGATACGGTGTTGCTCGAGCGACGCAGCACATATCTTTAAAAACAGGCAAGTGGACAAGAGGTTCACTTGCCTGTTTTGTATTGAAATCAATAGATAACGGGAAAAGACAGACAGCAGAAGAAGGGGGAGGGATCACGATGGATGATTTTTTTGGTGAAGGACTTGAGACCAATCAGCAAAAGCGGAAACGCAAACTGGAGGAAATCTTTGATCAGTCGTTTGAATCGGAGCGACGGGATTTCAATCAATCGCTGGAGCAGGACGTGACGGTTGCTCTGATCGGAGATGTCAATGCGGGAAAATCTTCGACTTTGAACGCGATTCTTGGTCGTGAAGTCGCAACGGTCGGGGCGCGCCCGGGTGAAACGGTCCGGATTGATCAAGTCCGGCAGCACCCGGAAGATAAAGTCATCTTCGTCGATACACCAGGATTGAATGATGCCAATACACAGAACTCGGAAGCGACGTGGACGTACTATCAAAGTGCCGATGTCATCCTTTACTTTTTAAATGCGGCAGGTACTGTTTTATCTGAGACGGAGACGAAGAATTTCCGTAAGATTTATCAACATAACCAAAATGTCTTGATCGTTGTCACGAAGATGGATGCGACGGATGATGTCGATACGATCGTCCAGCATATTGCAGAAAAACTACCAGGACCCAAAATCATTCCCGTATCAGCACGAGAAGGAACGAACATCGATCGGCTCCGCCGGGAGGTCCTCGATATCTTAAAAAAGTTCGACAAGGATAATGTGTTCGTTCGCCAGATGGATCCGACCGTTCGTGGGAAGATCGCCAACAACTGGATCGTCGGTGCCGGAACAGCCGCTGGTGCGATCGGTGCCGTCCCGTTCCCGGGAGCTGATATCATTCCGTTGACTTCAATTCAAATCGGCTTGATGCTCAAGTTATCGAATCTGTATGAACGACAGTTATCCAAGGAGAGTGCGAAGGAATTGCTTGTCGTGACAATCGTCGGAAACTCCGGAAAGACTGCTTTTCGGCAAATGGCGAAGCTAGTTCCGGGGTATGGTGCCGTCATTGCCGCGGGAGTCGCTTCGACTGCCACCCTTGCACTCGGATACGGAACGAAATATGTCTATGAGAATAAGCTCGAATTAACACCGGAACAACTGATGGGATTTGTGAAACGATTCCGGAAGAAGGCAGAAGAGTCGTCAGAAGAGACAAACGAGTAATCTCCCTGTTATTCTATACAGCAATAAAGGGGGAGAACACATGACACGCTTACTCGAAGAAATCAAACAGTATCAATCAGAGTTCCGACAAAAGGCACCTGCTGAGAAACAACGGTTGATGGCGGAAGCGACAGCTGAGCTGGATGCTTCTGGTATTGCTAAAGGTCTAGGTGTCGGTGATACGATTCCACACTTTACGTTACCCGATGTATCTGGCAAGCCTGTGGCGATCGAGACATTACTCGAGCAAGGTCCTGTCATCTTAACGTTCTACCGGGGTGGCTGGTGTCCATACTGCAATCTCGAGCTTCGCGCGTATGAACGGGAAATCGACCGTATTCGTGCGCAGGGAGCGACTGTCGTTGCGATCAGTCCGGAGACACCTGAATTTGCTGAGCAGACAGCAAACAAGAATGCGTTAAGTTTCCCTGTCTTAAGTGACGTTGATTTACATGTATCCCGTCAATTTGATTTGGTGTTCGACCTGCCAGATTATTTGATTGAAATTTACAAAGCATCGGGACTTGATGTAGCGAAGCACAACGGAAATGAGGATTGGCAGTTACCGAAACCGGCGACGTTCATCATTGATACCGGTGGTGTGATTCGTTTCGCTGAAGTATCATCGGATTATACGAAACGAGTGGATCCGCAGACGATCATCGATTATCTCGAACAATAAAAAGAGCTAGCAAACTGTACGAAAACCAACTCCTAGTGATGCACTAAGAGTTGGTTTTTTTATGATTCAATCTGTTTTATTTGGATAATATAGACATAAAAATGGGTATAAAGAGGTAACCAAACGTATAGATGGAGGTGAAGCGTCGCTCCTAGTCTATCGGGAGTCCGCGTCGATATGTATGCCATTCAACCAATTTTCAAAGAACGAATTTGGGGCGGTCGACGGTTAGAGGCGTTGTTTCAGTTTGAGTTACCAGAAGGACAAATTGGAGAATGTTGGACAGCATCCGCTCATGCGAGTGGACGGACGCATTTCTTAGATGGACCTGATCAGGGGAAGACGCTAGATGAATTATGGCAAACGAAACGGACGGAACTGTTCGGTGATTATCTGCTTGACGCCTTTCCGCTTCATGTAAAATTTCTGGACTCGTCCGCGTACTTATCCGTACAAGTCCATCCGAATGATGAGGAGGCACGACGGCTAGAAGGAGAACCATTCGGTAAGAATGAGTGCTGGTATATCTTAGAGGCTGCACCAGAGGCAGAAATCATTCTTGGTCACAATCTACAATCACGAGATGCCTTGTTCCGGTGCGCGCAAGAAAAGGACTGGGAGACGTCTCTTCGGCATCAAAAAGTAAAACCTGGCGAATTTTATTACATTCCGAGTGGTACGATTCATGCTCTAGGACCAGGCATCGTTCTTCTTGAGATTCAACAGATGAGCGACCGGACGTATCGACTATATGATTACGACAGATTAGGAGATGACGGGAAACCGAGAGAATTGCACGTTGAGAAGGCAATCGCTGTCACGACGATTCCAGATGAGCCGTGGACGAACCAACCAGAGACGATCATCAAGGAAGGGGGTGTCATGACGAAGTTGCTTCAAGTACCTTCCTTTACGGTGATCCGTCATGAAGTGATCGGTCGATATACATTACATGATCATCCAGTCTTTCGTTTGTTGACTGTCATCGATGGTAAAGGAGAAGCGCGGCAAGGCAGTCGCGTGATTCCTTTACAGAAAGGAAACCAATTCTTTGTACCGCGTCGAGCGGGAGATTACGAAATAGCGGGATCCGTCACATTCGTGACAAGTGAAGTGTTTTTAGACTAGAGCAGACGAAAGGGCACCGATAAGAGGTGCCCTTTCTAACATCATGGTTTGGACCGGATGGAGGTCGGGAGCGGATAGTTATCTTGTTCCGTCCAATCGATCGAATATTTAATTTCGATCATGATCAGATCTTCTAGTGTGGTCAGCGTATGCGGAACACCTTGTGGGATATGCACGACAGAAGTTGGTCCGAGCTGCTGTGACTGACCATCGATCAGTGCCTCAGCGCGACCTTGTAAGATACTCCATGTCGAGTCGGTATGCGCATGATAATGATGACTGATTTGCTGATGTGCCTTGATATGCAACCGTCGGGTCACGGCATAACGCCCGTCCTCTAGTTGCTGTTGATGTAAAATCGTCGCATAACCCCAGCGTTTCCACTCAAATTGTGGTGGCAAAGTATCATCCGTCAAATATTCCTTTAAAGCAGGTGTCTCATCTTTGGACGCAACGAGGACACCATCTGGACTCACCGACACGATTAAGTTATCAAGTCCGATTCCAAGGACCGGAACCTGTAATTCATTGACGATATGCGTATTTTTCGAATGGAGCATCCGGGCGTTTCCATGAAGCGGATGCGGCATCTCCTCCGTTAATGTATTCCATGTTCCGAGATCTTTCCAGTAACCATCATACCGATGAACGAATAAAGAATCGGTCTTTTCAACAACCGCATAATCAAATGATGTCTTTTCTAGTGCCTCGTAGTTCGAACGGAGCGCCTCGAATGTCGTCGGCACAGCTTGTTCTTCTAGACACTGCATTAAGAAGTCAAGGCGACAGGCAAAGACACCACAGTTCCATAGTGCACCTTGTTCGATTAAGTCACTCGCGACTTCAACGGTCGGTTTCTCTTGGAAGCGATCGACGATGGACATATTGTCGGAAGTCTGCGGAATGATATAGCCATATTTTGATGTCGGATGCAACGGTTCGACCCCCATTAAATGAAGCGCATCCGGATGTTCTTGGACGGCTTGGTCCAGTTGTTCGAAGCGTTCAAAGAACGATAGTTCAACGTAAGGATCGACCGGCATGATGATGATCGTCTCTTCTAAATCAATTCGTTCTGCGAGATAACTTGTCGCAAGCATGATCGCAGGGAACGTATCGCGACGTGACGGTTCTTGAATGATGGACGTTCGGAATCCAAGCTGATTTTCGATTGCATCGACTTGTGAACTCGTCGTCGTAATGACAGTCCGGTCGTCCAGACCGACTTCCTGAAGCTGCTGAAAGACGCGTTCCATCATCGATTGTTTATTGCCATCGCGATCTTCCAGGATTTTTAAGAACTGTTTCGAGTTCAAATCGTTCGAGAGCGGCCAAAGCCGTTTTCCGGATCCACCTGATAGTAAAAGAATATACATTGACGACCATCCTTTCTTTTTAAAACGGAGGCGATAGCATATGGCACTTTATCTATTAGTTGACTCACATGAACCGACACGACGGATTTTACGTCGTAAACTACTGGCAGCGGGACAAGACGTACAGGAAGCAGGATCAGGAGAAGAGGCGTTGGAACAACTCAGCAACTCCGACGTTGATGTCTTGCTGACAGAACTTCGACTTCCAGAAATGGATGGTGTCGAGCTGTTGCGTGCTGCTAAACAACAGGCGCCGTTAACGAAACAAATCGTCTTGACGGATTATATGCAAGTCCATACGTTGCTGGCAGCTGTGAACGCAGGAAACGTCAGTCGGATGATGACGAAACCATTGAAAATTGACGATCGAGTTCTTAGTATCATGACGCGCATCGGAGATGAGGTCGTGGAAACGAAACAACGTAAACGGAATCTGGGACAACATTTTACTGATGTGTTAATCAATTCAAATCGTCCGTATTGTCTCTTTTACGAAGATGGATCAATCATCAGTCAACGTGCCCTGACGATTGATCATCATGAACAGATTCTAGAAGACCAAAACGGTATTCATCGATTCGAATTCCCGACGCAGTTCGGAACGTACATCCTCTATCAGTCACTTACTGGCAGTCTTACGAAACCCGTTTGAAGAAGAGGGATTCTACACCAATGAAGCTAAGACGTAAGTACATGTAGATGACACCAGCGGTCAGTAGTGGATGACGACTATATTTTTTTAAATTAGCCTGATGATAGAGAACGGGACGGAAGAAATACCAACGTCGTAAGGCTTTCATGAAGCCACCCTGTTCCGCGTCGAGCGTCGCGGGCATGACATCAAAGTAATAGCGTTTCTTTCGAAGCAGGTCATTTAATTCGACCTGCTTTTCGTTGTGGTGTACGTAAGTGAACGTCGCACGGCGAATGATTCCGCCTTGTTCTAAATAACGGATCGTCGGCTGCGTCTCTTCGAAACTGATTTGCGTCGGATCAATCTCGCCCGAGGCGACGTACGCCTCGAGCCGCCAGAAGCGCGCGGCTTCCATCGTATGCGTGTCGAGTTGATCCGTTGGGACGTTAAACAGGTTACGCTCAAAGACCTTCACTTGACTGAAGTAATTATCAAAATCACTGTACGCGCGTTCGGGAATGACGAGTGCTCCGACCTCTAAATGTGCCTGAAGATATAAGAGGCAGCTTTTTAATAACTGTTCTTCAAGTACCATATCGGAATCAATGATGTAGAGGTATTCGACATCGTATTGCTTTAAGCGATCAATGGCAGTCTTGCGAGCGATACCTCGTTCACCGTGCGGTAGCGCAAGCACTTCGAATCGCGTATCATTTGCGGTCAATCGACGCATCGTCGCGACAGTCGAATCGGTCGAACCATCATCCGTGATGACACAAAGGAAAGAAGCCTGTTGTGTCTGAAGTGAGCGGATCGTTTCCGTGATGATTGCTTCATTTTCGTATGTGGACATAGCGATTCCAATCATGAAAAATCCTCCTTCAGTGCGACAGGTATTAATTCGCGTTGCAACCAGTTTCGAAACCCTTGACCTGTATGATCCCAGTGCAAGGTCTGAGCGAAACGATGACCGGCTGCTTGAATCATTTCGTATTCTTCCGGGTCACGTAAGCAGGCACGCATCTCGGCAGCGAGTGCGCCCGGCGTCTGACTTTTGGCCATGTAACCAGTCATACCGTACTGGACGGCGTCACGCAGTCCAGGGGCGTCATAGACGATCGTCGGTGTACCGACAGCTGCCGCTTCACTGACCGTCAGACCCCAACCTTCTCGTTTGGAGGGAAACAGGAGCGCCGTCGCGCGACTCATCCGTTCGAGCTTTTCTTCCTCACTGACGAATCCGAAATAGGTGATGGCCTCACGCATCTCTTCCGGAACGATTGGATGAAGGTGCTCGGTGATATACGCCTCGTCTTTCTTTCCAATGACCCAGAAACGAGCGTCAGGGTACTCCCGTTTGACGATGACGAAAGCTTGGAGTGCATCATTGATTCCTTTATAGGCAGACATCCGTCCAGCGTATAAAAAAGTTGGATGTGTTTCTTTTGGCTTCCAGTCCTCCTCGTTCCATGGGGTAAAGGAGAGACCTTCTGGTAGAATCGTTACGTCGTCCTTGGAGAAACCAACAGCAAGCAGGTCGTCTGCTGTGGATTGACTGACCGTCAACGCGCGACCGGTCCGGTAAAGCTGCAGACGTGGCGTCTCCGTCCATTCGCCGACGTATGAAAATGGAGGACGAACATTGATTTGCCAGATTTCACGTGTCAGTTGATGAATGAAGAGGGCACGTTTCGCTAATGGAACATACAAGGGTGTGAAAAAGTGATGCGTGTTCATCTGGTCGACGACTAAATCAATCGTCGCAGCATGCGACTGATAATAAGAAAAGGCGAGCGGAATGACAGAAAGTGCAGTACCTCTCCGAATATAAGTGATTCCGTCCAAGTACTCGACATCATGTCCGCCTTCGAATGCGGGAGAAAAATGGGTAATTTCATAGTCGTCACTAACACGTCGGAGCATCTCGTGGGTGAACACTTCTGCGCCACCTGCTTTCGGGTGTTTGATATCGCGCCAAGATAAAAAAAGTAGATAGGGTTTCATGTTATGCCTCCTTCACGGGATCGGGGTGTCGAGGTAAGGTGAAACGTAAGATCAGGGCGCCAAGTAAAAAGACACCTGCTTGTGCAAGCAACCAAATCTCAACGGTCGAGTGAAATGTCGTCAAAACAAGGACGAACAGAATCAGAATCAGCCAGTAGCCTTTCAAGTAACTAGTTCGATGTAGGGAAAACTGGACGAGTGCCTCGTATTGAATCAATGTGATGCCGACATAAACGAAAACCATATATTTGATGTAATGAGTTGCCATGTCGTAGCCGCTCCCGAATAGAAGCGGAATCAGGTAAGGAACGATCGTCCAGTACACCAAAACAGCAAGAACGAGTCCACCTAACAAGATACGGTAAAAGCGCCGCTCCCAAAGAAGAAAGGCTTCATCCTGACTTTTTTGACTTAAGCGCGGCAACAATAATTGGGCGAGTGATAACGCGACGAATAACAGGAGTTGACCGAAGCGTAAGGCAACGGAATAATCTCCTGCGAACTGCGGAAAATAACGGGTGACGAGGAGACTATCAAGTGTAAAGAAGAGCGTCATGACGATCTGTGTATGGATCATATGGACGAGTCCATTCGCCTGGATTTGCCCGCTACTAACCGGGAACGTGACTTGTATCAGGCTTAATAGGTAGGACGCAATCATGCCGGCCAAGATGAACAACAGTGCATAACTGATGTTCGTTTGCTGAATCAAAAACCATGTGGCTAGGACTTTGACGACGGATTCGATGTAATACGAGAGGTTTAGGGCATAGAAGCGTTCAGTCGCTTGTAAGACACCACGACGAAAAGACAGAAGGATATGAAACACGATGATGAAATAAACAATTAGTAGGTTTATTTTGGCAAAAGGCAGGAAATAAGGTAATGCATAAAGTAAAATAAGTAAAAAGCATCCTGTGACCACCAGTATACGAAAACGGAGCTTTTGATAATCATTTGTCTTCTGTTGACTGTAGTCACGTGTCACGGTCCATTGTAAAGCGCCACCGATGATGAGTAGAAGACCTAAGAAAGCTAGATAAGCATTCAGTAATCCGTAGACAGCACTAGAAAGCTCACGGGCTAATAGTAAATGATAGGCATAGTTCACGAGATTCAACGCTACATCGAGAATCGGAAAAATCAACAGGACGGCATGTCGCTGAATGAAACTTGTCATGGAGCCACCTCCCATCAGTCAGAGCTGTTTTACGGAAAGGATGAAACTTATGAGTCAAGGACATATTGCTGTTTTCACCGATCACTCGCGGCATATTCCATACGAATCTTTGATTTCTTATTATCCGGTTTTGTTTTACACACAACCTGGCAGATGTCCTGCCTCGTTTAAACAAATCGCTAGCACTGAAATTCAAGAAGCAGAAGAACACGAGATTCTGTTGTATGTCGTCGACTATAAGACACGTGAAGAGGAGCTTGCGATCGCCAATCAGATTCGAGCTGTACGTCCACGTTCCAAAATCCTGTTGATTAAAGAAGCCATTCGTTTAAAGGGAGATTTTCCGTATCACACGGTTCAAGGAGACGGTATGCTTCGCTTGTTTTCTTATCGCCCAGCCTATCCGAATGAATTGTTTGCTGAAATCCAGCATATCATCCATCCTGAATATCCCATTTTAAAGGATACTATAGCCTTTATATTGCCAATATTTAACGAAGAGAAACGTTTTAATTATGTAAAAGATTTTTTAGAGTCGCTTGCGACCTTCATCAGCGAAGACTACATCCACGCTTCGATCAATTTCTTTGATGATGCTTCATCAGATCGATCGAAAGCACTCTTACAGGAGTATCGCTCGATCGTCATGGAAGCGACCGATACGTTATTCACGGTCGGATATCTAGAAGTACACCAGGTCGAACGAAATACACGGAAGGCCGGTCTGTTCATCGAGGGAATGAAAAACGTCTCGAGTGATTATTATGTCTTCGTCGATGCGGATAACTCGTTTCGAATTGAAGACATCGCGCGGTTGCTGACGATCGCCCAGGAAGGATATTATGACATCGTCGTCGGGACGAAGGATTTGACGATCGAAGACCGGGGAGCCGTCCGGCGTTTCATGAGCTTTGGAAAACGAAATCTGACACGGTTCTTCTTACCGAAAGGGGTGACCGATTCACAGACCGGTCTGAAGATCATCAACCGACGGGTCGTCCATCGTCTGTTGCCTTATCTACACGTCGAGAGTGGTCTCGCAATTGATTTAGAGCTGATGTATGCAGCGAAAAAAGAACGCCTACGGGTCTACCAACAACCGGTGACCTGCATCGAGCGCGAAGGATCGCATGTCAATCTCGTCAAGGATTCCGTTGCGTTCTTGAAGACGATGGTCAGCTTGTATCAGCGCCACCGGAAAGACGAAGTACCGGTCAAATGAAAAGGACAATGGGGACCGAGGGGTCTCCATTGTCCTTTTAGCTTTTTAGATAGACTATTTCTGGTTTCGTTTCAGACGAGGAAGACGTTGCTTGAACACGGACGATAGGCGTTGTCGTATAGCTAGACCACGATTGCTTGTCATGAAATAAATCAACAAGATACTAAGTGGGAGCGCTAAGACGAGGATGGTCAGTCCGGCGTAATAAATCGGACGCAACACAACGGTCACATGTGCCGTCTTTTCGTTCGAATGATACAACTGACTAACGCCGTTTAATGCCGTATCACCACGCATCGTTTCCTGATCTGTCTGGAGCTTAAATAACGGCGTCGGAGAATCATTGACCGTAAAGCGACCGAGTGGCGCATCACTGTTTATATCCCGTCCCATCTGTGAGGCATCGACGTCAAGCGCACGCGCAGGTTCTGTTGCGAACAGCGTCCCGCTTTGCTCGGAGAGAACGAGTTGATCGACTAGAATCAGTTGATCGTACGGTAGCACTTCTAAATTCTTCAGACGCAATTGCCCAGCCTTTTTCTCATTTCCGCGCGTCCAGATATGCAACTGCATCCGGACGGTCTTCTTCGGTGGAATGACGATTTGTTCATAATGGTTCCACTGCTTCTTTTTCTTTTCTTCGACTTCATTGATGAAATCCGTACCAATGACACGATCATCTTTATCCAGGTAATACACTTTGAGGTGCCGTTGACGGACATTCTTGCTGACTGCGTCAAACTGAATTAAATATTCGTGATATGGTTTCACCTTCATTTTTTGCGAGGCATAAATATACCAATCACACGAGCAGGTCGGCTCATAATCAATCGTATAGCCGTTTTCGGTCTCACTCGCATCGAACATATCGTCCGTGATCGAGACGCACGTCGCACAATTTGCTGCTGCTTCTGGAGCAGCAAGGGCTTTATCGGTGACGATCTCGTTCGGGTCGAACTTGTGCAGATCCTTCCAATCGACGAGTGATGGCACCTTACTCGCATAGGATAGTTCTAACTGATAGCGTCCCTTCGCAAGTGGGATATTGGATAACTTCACATCGTATAACGCTTGGTAAACATCACTCAACTCGGTCATCCGGTACGGAAACGCTAAGTGTAGCGGATCGTACGTCACCGTCTGATTACCGATCTGCTGTTGGTGTTTTTGACCATTTAGAATATCTGCACGAGACAAAGTGCGTTCGAAGACGACCTGCTTTCCGTCTTGGATTTTGACAGTGATCCGACCATCATTGCCTGGCGGTGGAGTCAACATCAACTGGAGTTGATAGTCGGTCGCTTCCCGAATATCAATCGAACGCTGTAAACGTCCACGTTGCGCAGCGATTCCTTTCCCGAAGCTTAGTCCGGGATAGTTTCGCTCCGACTGCAAGTGACCGGTGTAATCGAATCCGGTCTCTGGCTCGAGTACCATCAAGGTCTTCGTGAAGGCGAGTGTATCATCGACGCGTTTTCGTAAAGCAGTCAGCTTTTCTTCCGGAATCAGAACGATATTTTGGATGGCATTGAAGCCTTCCGTGTTCGTCACACTGAGCGTCGCAGGACCGCTCGGCGTCGTGAACGAGCCGAGCGGAACCCAAGCGAGTTTAGCACCGGATCGTTGTCGAGTTGGAATCGTGACGCCTCGTTTATTGAAGGTCAAATCGAGTTGCCCGCCTTTTTGGTTCAGCAGCACGCGGGCAAAACCAGCGTAACGACCGGCAGGCAAGTCTTTCGTCATCGTAAACGTGTTTGGAATCATATAATCCTCATAGCTAAAGATTTTAATATCATGGACCCACCAATACGTTTTCCGCTCAGGACGTTGGAAGCTGAGTAGATCAATCCGCATCGTTTTTGCGTTTCGTGGTGTGACATATTCACCTTGTAAGTGAATCGCATCGACATCACCGGAATCATGCGGAGCGACGACATACGTTTGATTCAGCTCGCGATCCTTCTCATCAAAGAACCGGACCTTGACATGGAGCCGGTCGACACCGCGACCGCTCGCTGTGATATCAAAGCGGTAGGCGTTATTCGGTCGTGCCGGTAGCTTACCGGATTTCGCGACTTGCCAGATGTATTTCGGATCACCTTCCGCGACTTCCGCATGAAGGACAGGCAGGTTATTATCTTTTGACATCGGATTCGGAGATAAGTCGACGATGTCTGGGTTATCGGCTTTGAAGAACGTCTCATCCTCAAGCATGGAATTAAAGGAGGCGATCTGCTTCGCCTTTAATCCGTCTAATTTGTAGACCGGCGCGTCAATTCGGGCAGAAGCAAACGAGAGACCAATTCCGTCTCCAAAGTCGAGATCAAACGACGGATTCGTCATGCCTTGCGTCCGTAAATACCAGCGCCAGTCATTGTTGGCGAGAAACGTCTTACCCCAGTTCAGGAAGGCATTGGCTGAATCAATCGCATCGAACGGTTTCCAGTAGTATTCGTCCGATACCTGACTGAGGACAAGGTCGTTTTCCTCGATCATCTCGACGAGATCACCCTTTTTCATCCAGGATAGGCTGTCCTGATGTGCTTGTGTCGCATACAAAATCGATTGACGCCCGAGATTGTATCCATCCAGTGTCGGGTAACTAATCGACCGTTCGAGCCCATAGGGGGTCAAAATCAGTTGTGGAACGGTTCGTGTATCAAGCGGTGCGATCAAGTCGAATAAGGTGAACAAGCCGACTTGTTTCGTCTGCACTAGATCACGTTGTTCCTGCAGAACCTTTAGATTGAAGTCTTGTCGATCCTTCATCCCCGTGTATTCATCGCGGTAGGCGAATTGCTTCAATCCGAACGCTTTTGCGATCTGTCCGGCTTGTTCCGAGCGACCGGTGTCGAGTAGATATTGCATGAACGTCATCATGTAACCAATCGTCGGTGATGCTCCTTCATGATGAAAGACGGTATCGTGTGCCGACGTATAGACTTGTACGTCACCCGTAGCCTTGATTTCGCCACCTTTTCGTGGATTTTGATTCCAGCGTGGAGTCGCGATGCCGGTACTTGGTTGCGTCATCTCGTCCGCAATCGGGAATTGCAACCACTTCCCATTGACTTCTTCTTGGATAGCCGTGTATTCCTTAGGCATCTTGACCGGATGATAAAAACCTTCCATATAGACAGTCCGGTAAGGGAGGAAAAAGCAGGCGACGACGATCAGCGTACCGACGATCGAGACGACCCGGTACAACTTCAGTGGAATCGTCCGGGACGCACGGATAAAGACGGCATTCAATCCGACGGCGAGCAACAAGCTGTAACTGACCATCAAGAGACCAACTAGCTTATTTGGATCGCGGAACATCGCACCAATCAACGGTGTCTTCGTCACGAACAGAACAAATGCATCGGCAACTTGTTCATGGGTACCGGTCGCAAAGACGATCAGCGGAATCGCAAGCAGACTAAAGAACAGATGGATCGGTTGCCGATACGCGACGATGGCTCCTAGTAAAATGAGTAAAAGCGTGATCGCACCACCAATCCAAAACGTCAGCGGTAACGTCGTCAAATCAAACATCGGCCACCAGTAGCTCGTTAAAAATAAAACGTTCGTCCAGCTCGAGTGGCGACTGAACAACATCAACGTATCAGACACATTGATATTGTGTTGTGAAGCTTGTGAGCCGGTCAGAATCGAGCCGACGTACATCAAGAACCAATATCCATTGAATAGTAGAAAAACGAGACCAAACGCACAGGTCGCCCGAACATAAAACCACAGTAACGGTGACCAAATCCGTTCTTTGCGAAGCGTCCAACTCGTCTTTAGGAAAATGAGTCCGACCATGATGCCCATGTAGATCAGCGAGAAGAAGAAATAATGGATCCCGGCCGCCATGAAGGCGAAGACAATCGATAGTCCGGTGATATCAATCCATGTCCGTCGGCTCAACCGATCAGACAAATGAAAACCGGGATCAAGTTGTTCACGAAACTTCGGGTCGAAGATATTGAAGAACAACATCAAAGCGTAAGGAAAGACGGAATAGCCACATAGTAAATAGATATGTTGAATTCGCGTGATCACCCACGGGTTCAAGGCATAAAACAACGCGGCGATCGCGAAAGCAATCAGTGAGAGATAAGAAAAGTGCTTAGAAACATAAACGGAATGGAGCCGTTTCGTAAAAGCAAACATCGATAAAGCAGAGATCGTTAACAGTCCGATGATGAATGACTTGATCAAGACAGGACCGGATGAGCCAAACAATAGACTGAGTAGATAAAACGGTAGGATGTAGAGCAATCGTGCGACATTCAGAAGCGTCGTCGTACTCCAGCGGTTGTTCCAGGCACCGTAGATTTCTTCTAAATAGCGATGGGAGGACAGTCCAAAGGATAGATCGCTGAACGTCACCATACCGGAACGAAACAACGGGAAGCTATAGATTAGGATGAATACAAACATACCAGATAGAACAAGGATGTCCTTACGGTACGTATGCATGAAGTTCTTGAGGTGTTGACGGAACGAGTGCATCGGACAGCTCCTTTCTGCGAAAATCCGTGCTGAACTTCTTCTCTACAGGAGGGCGATATTCCTAGAAATGGATGTACTTATTTTAGCAATGAATACGAGAAGGAACGTCCATCCTAAGACGTAGCGTTACGGACGAATGCTTTCGGGTAAAGACCTACAACGAAACGAGTAGGAGGAAAGCGCATGAAATGGAAGGGAAGAGAACGGAGTTCAAACGTTGAGGATCGACGGGGAATGGGCGGGAAAGGAATTGCCGGCATCGGTGGTGGTGTCGGGATCATCCTGCTGATCGTCATCACTTTGATGGGCGGTAATCCAGCTGAATTACTCGGAGACTTAACCGGCGGGGATCAGCAAAATGCGACGTACGAAGAAACAGCACAGGAAAAAGAAGCAGCGGACTTCGTCTCCGTCGTCTTAGCAGATACGGAACGGGTCTGGACGAAAGAATTCAAAGAAGATGGTAAGACTTACAAAGAACCAAAGCTCGTCTTATATACGGATCAAGTCAGTTCGGCTTGCGGACAAGCAGGGAAGTCCGTCGGTCCCTTTTATTGTCCCGGTGATCAAAAATTATACATTGATTTAAGCTTTTATGATGAACTGCAGACGAAGTACGGGGCACCGGGCGATTTTGCGATGGCTTATGTCATTGCGCACGAAGTCGGACACCATGTCCAGACGTTACTTGGAAAGTCGGACGAGATCATGCCACTTCGAGAGCAAATGAGTGAGGAGAAGTTCAACAAGTACCTCGTTCGATTCGAGTTACAGGCCGATTATTATGCCGGCGTCTGGGCGCATCATGCGCAAGGCGAAAACTTGCTCGAAGAAGGCGATCTTGAAGAAGCGTTGACGGCAGCGAATGCTGTCGGGGATGATACGTTACAAGAGAAGGGACAAGGATATGTCGTACCGGAAAGTTTCACCCATGGCACATCAATGCAACGAGAACGTTGGTTCCAAAAAGGTTTTGATAACGGCACGATCGAAGGCGGAGATACATTTAAAGCGAAGAATCTATAAAACGAAGTAACGACAGGCCTTTTGAAACATCTTCCAGTCGTTTCCGTAAAGAAGAGGGAAGGATTTAAAGGGGAGTGTCGAAGTTGAAGCACATCAGTCTATTTTTGTTGCTCTATACGGCTGTCGTTGTAATGACGTACATCGTGTCACGATTTGCGCCGGACTTGTTGATCTACATGGTCTATTTCGCCATTGCGTCATTACTTGTCATCACAGGCTATTTGTTGAAACGACTCGTACTAAAGCGCTAAATACCAAAAAACCTGTGTTCTGCTTGCGCGGAACACAGGTTTTCGTTGTTTAAAAGCCATCTTATGAACGGAACATCGTCGGATCATCTGGAACGTTCTCCAGGTAAGCGATTCGTCCGTTTTCATCGAGACGTGCGATATCTTTTCCGTCTTGCGTGAAGACACTACCGTCTGCCCGTTTCCCGCAAACTGCCCAGCGTGTTTCGTACGTTCCGGGTGTTGTTTCTTCCCAGCCTGCGTACATGTGCTTAATATCCTGATTCGCCGTGAACACATGACGGACGAACTGTTTCCAAGCGTCGATCCCGTGCTTTGGTTGTCCGTTCAGGATGAACGTGATGTCTGTCGTGAATAAGGAAACGAGATCCTCAAAAGCTTGTGCGTCTGTGCGTGACGCGTCGAATAAGTCAAAATAACGATTTAATACCATAGTAAAAACCTCTTTCTGTTCATTAAAGTGTCATCATCCGGTCTGTGATTAACGCATGCAACCGTTCTAAATGTTCCGGTGGACAGGAGTCGTCGATTGCTTGGCGGATCGAGCCAATCGATTCGCGCTTCAACGTCGATTGCCACGCGTCTTCCGCCTCTGTCATTAGATTCGAGAGTAGACCGATCTCCTGTTCCTGAATTCCCATCAAATCCTCAAAGACACCGCTTGACGCATACAACGTCTGCTTGCCCTCGATCGCTTGATAAACGTCAAAGATTTGAATTTCGTCTGCCGGACGCCGTAAACGAAAGCCGCCTTTGACACCCGGTACGGAATACAACAGATCCGCCTGAACGAGTTTTCGTAAGAGTTTTTGAAAATAGGTTGGCGAGGCACCGAGTTGCTGGCTGATGAATTCACCGGGCAATACAGCGCGATCCGGAAGGAAGGTCAAGAGCAACATCGCGTAGACGGATTGCTCGACCCCGGTTTTCATTTGCATGAGAAGTCCCCTTTCGTTAAACGTGGATAATGTATATCCATAATAGTTTTATTCGAAAGAATTGTCGAGTCATATGCTCTCACAAAACCGTCACACCTTTTCGACAGCATCTGCATGGCATCCCCGTTCCGGATTCGGTATACTGAATGTACGATATGTGAAAATATTCACTAAAAGTCGTTCACACTTTGTGAAAGGACGTTTGTATATGAATCCATTAAAAGGAATCGTCCAGATTCCACGCAGTATTCTCGTTCAATTTATCATTGCAGCTTTCCTGATGGGGGTTGCGGTCGTCGGTCAATCGTATGGCATCGTGTTGACGGTCGATCGGATTTTCTTGAAAGAACAACCGTTTGAAGCCGTTATTCCATTGCTACTCGTTGTCCTCGGGATGCTGTTGCTCCGGGTCGCCGTGACGTATTGGAACGGTCGTCTCGGTACGACGTTATCGGCACACATGAAGCAGGCCCTCCGGGAAGCACTCGTCGCGAAATACACAGGTCGTTCGGTCGAGATGATGCTCCAAGGGCAAGCGGGACAGAAGGTCAGTGTCTTGCTCGACGCTGTAGACGAGATGGACAGCTACTACAGTCAGTACTTGCCGAAAGTTGTCCAGACGACGATTGTTCCCTTGATGGTCTTGATCGCGGCATTCAGCTATGACTGGATCACCGGTCTCGTCATGATGATCACGGCACCGTTCATTCCGTTGTTCTACATCATCATCGGCATCATGACGCAAAAGCGGGCGGATGCTCAACTCGAGAAGATGACGGCGTTCTCAGGAACGTTCCTTGATACGTTGCAAGGACTGACGACCTTGAAGTTATTTGGTCGTGCGAAACGACAACGTGACGTCATCGAAAAAAGTAGTCTTGATTTCCGGGATGCGACGTTAACGGTCTTGAAGCTCGCCTTCTTGTCGTCGTTGATGCTTGAGTTCATCTCGATGCTCAGCATGGGAATGATTGCACTTGAAGTCAGTCTGCGCTTGATTTTGTTCCAAAGCATCACCTTCATTCCGGCGTTCTTGATGCTCGTGTTGGCACCAGAGTACTATCTTGCCTTAAAAGAGATGGGAGCTGCCTTCCATACGGGACGCGGTAGTGTCGCGGCAGCGAAACAGATCGCAGCCGAACTAACGGCAGACGATCGTCCCGTTGCCTTCGGTCAATCAGAACTTTCGATGAACCGTCCACCACGAATCGCCTTGGATGAAGTTGATTTTACGTATCAAGAAGGACGTTTTGCCTTACAAGACGTGACACTTGCGATCGAGCCATATCAAAAGGTGGCGTTGATCGGTCGCAGTGGTGCTGGTAAGTCGACTGTCTTACAGTTGATTGCCGGACTCGCGGATCCAAAAGAAGGACGAATTCTGCTTGACGGGATCGAGCGCAGTCAGGTGGAGGAAGCAAGTTGGTTCCGTCAGTTGAGCTACATCTCGCAACATCCGTATCTGTATGCCGGAACGCTGGCAGAAAACATTGCGATCGGTGAACTCCGTCAAGCGACGCCGGAAGAGATTTTTGAGGCGGCGCAGGCAGCAGGGCTCGAGGAGCTGATTGCGACGTTACCTGAAGGGGTCGACACGGTGATCGGAGAAGGCGGACGTGGTCTATCAGGTGGCGAGAAACAGCGCGTTGCGTTGGCACGCGCATTCTTGAAACGACCGAACGTCATCGTCTTTGATGAACCGACGACAGGACTCGACGTCAAAACGGAGCGACTGCTCCAACAAGCGATCGAACAGCTTGGACAAACCGCGACAGTCATCACTGTCGCACACCGCCTGCATACAATCGAGCGCTCAGATCAAATCGTCGTCCTCGACGGCGGACGAATCGTCGATCGTGGTACGCACGATGAACTACTTGGACGTGATTCGGAGTATGCTCGGATGCGTAGCGTCCAGAGAGGGGAGGAAACACGATGAAGGAACTACTAGGAATCTTTCGTTTGATGGTGCATCAAAAACGCGATATCGCCTGGTCGATCTTCTTCGGTGTCCTCGCTGGAGTGACGGCGGTCGGGTTATTCGCAGCAAGTGGTTACCTCATTTCAAAAGCAGCCTTGTTGCCACCGATCCAGACGCTCGCCGTCTTGATTGCCCTGCAAAAAGTGTCGAGTCTGACGCGCGCCGTCAGTCGATATGCGGAACGCTATTATTCGCACCGGGCGACGTTTACGATCCTCAGTGATATCCGGACGTCGTTTTACCGTCGACTCGAGCCGCTCGCACCTGGTATCTTCGGCAAATACCGGAGTGGGGACTTACTTGCCCGGATCGTCGGAGATGTCGAGAGCCTGCAAAATACGTTCTTACGCGTCCTCTATCCACCAATCGTCTTGTTGCTTGTCTTCTTCTGTACGATCTTTTTCGTCAGTTTCTTCTCGTGGACAATTGCCGGACTGTTATTGCTTGGTCTGATTCTGACTGGCTTTTTGATTCCAGGATGGTTTGCGTACCGTGAACAGCGTTTCGCACGTTCGGTTCGTGTCCGCCGTGGTGATCTGTCGACAGAAGTGACAGAGTTGTTCCAAGGCTATCGTGATTTGAAGATTTACCAGCAACTTGATCAAAAAGAACAGGACTTGAATGCGGTCGCGAAACGGTATGTCGAAGAAGAAAAACGGAATGGGTTACATGCCGTCTCGAACTTGGCATTGAATACGATGGTGACGCTGATCATCTCTTGGCTTGTTCTGGGTGTCGGTGCCTATCTCGTCGCAAGCGGACAGCTCGAAGGTGTTTTCCTCGCGTTACTCGTCATGACATCGCTGACCGTTTTTGAAAATGCGGCACCGATGGCGATTTTACCGGGCTTTTTCGAAGATAGCCGGCATGCTGCGAAACGACTTGATGAAGTCGTGACCGAGCAAGAAGAGCCAACTTATGACACGTTTGTTCTCAATCAGGCACCATCCTTTGAAACGAACGCGTTGGCGTTCACGTTCCCTGATGCACCGCGTCCGGTCTTACGTGACGTCACCGTCTCGATTCCTGCCGGCAAGAAGACGGCGATCGTCGGGGCGAGTGGTTCCGGTAAATCCACGTTACTCCAATTGATGTTACGGATGTATCCAGCGGACGGATTAACGATTGCTGGTCAAGATAGTCGGACGGTTGATCCGGAAGGACTTTGGCAACATGCAAATGTCGTGCTGCAACAGAATCATTACTTTTATGGAACGCTTCGCGACAATCTGTTGCTCGCAAACGAAGCAGCGACGGATGAAGCGATGCGACAAGCACTCGATGATGTCGGATTAACGACGTTCGAGTTGAGTGATCGTGTGTTTGAAAAAGGAGAGAACTTGTCTGGGGGAGAAAAGCAGCGGCTAGCGATTGCTCGTGTGCTCTTGCGGGAAGCCTCGCTTTACTTGCTTGACGAACCGACATCTTCCGTTGATGCTTTGACGGAACAGATGATTCTTACACGACTGTTTGAACGGGCAACGGATGCGACACTTGTCCTCGTTAGCCACCGGTTAGCTGGTCTTGAAGCGATGGATCAAATCATCGTCATGGATCAAGGTCAAGTCATCGAAGTCGGAACGTACGCTGAATTGATGGCGCAACAAGGGGCATTTTATGAGTTAAAACAAGTCGAACAGTCCGTGTTTGCTCCGATTGGATAAAGATATAGGATTGGCGATGACCAAATATGGTACATCGCCTTTTTTAGTTTATAAGGGAGAGCTGAAAAAACATGACAGTCCATCTCTGAAATGGTAAAGTCTAGAAAAAACGTGGAGGGGTTTCATGCATATTACACAATCATCCATTGTCGTCGATCAGACGAACGTTTCATATGATCATTTTCAAATGGGATCCAAACAGGTCTGCTTCTTGATTTCGGGAGCATCGTACCTATACGATCATCCTTACTTTTACTACAGTCGAATGGCATTACTAGCACGAGGCATCGATGTCATCTGTATTCACTATGTGACAGAAGAGCTCTTTTCGATGACAGACGCAGAATCGAATATGTGCATGACGCGCCGGGTCGACGCCGTCGTCTCAGAAGTACTTGCGACGCATCCATACGAAAACGTTCAGTTCATCGCAAAGTCGTTAGGAACAATTCCGCTAGCGGCATTGCTTGCTAAGCCGAATCTACAGACAGCACGCTTCGTTTTCTTAACACCCGTTCTTGAAGCCAAAGTAGTCGAACAAATCGCCAATTCGTCGCAAACTGGACTCCTCGTCATCGGAACAGCCGATAAGTTTTATGATGAAGTAGCACTTGAAACGTGTCGCACCTCACAACTGACGATTGATGTCATCGAAGGAGCGAATCATTCCTTAGATCAAGGATTCGAGGTCGATCCATCGCTTGCGATCCTCGGACACGTCGTTCGTCAAATTGAAGCCAATTTGTTCGAACTACTACCTAAGTAACAAAAAATCCGCCCAGCAGAGAGCCTGCTAGACGGATTTTTTAGTATGGACGAAGTAAGGCACGGACGGGACTACCGTCGCCGTCGACGAGCGGAAGTGGGACAGCATTGAGGTGGTAATCACCAGGCGTGATCGCATCGAGAACGAGTCCTTCAAGGATATGGACTCCATGCTGCGCCAGTGCGTGATGGGCTGCCATTTCCTTGCTATCGATCGCATCGACGCTTGGTAAGTCGAGACCAATCAGCGAAATCCCGAGTTCGCCGAGACGTTCAGCAAGACTTGGCGTCAAGACGGGAATCGTTTCTGGGAACGTTGATTTGTCGATCCAACCATCCGTTTTGATGATCAAGCGCTGGACATCATTTAGCTCAAAGCCATCTAAATCAGAAGCTGTGATTTCTGTGCGACCTGGTAAGTAAATGACGCGCGCATGTCCGATATAGAGATCTGGATCAAGGTCGATGATTTTTTGTCCAGCATCGTCAAAATGAAACGGCGCGTCGACATGAGTGCCAGTATGCAGACTCATCGTTACCTTTCCCACGTTAACGGAACCGGTGTCTGCCTTATTCCATGTCAATGTTGCTTCAAACGGTGTATCCCCCGGCCACGTCGTGACGTGGCGATCAAGTGGTTGTGAAACATCAATCCATCGTGTCATCGCTTCATCCTCCTCATAATGTCGTGCGGACTGACCACAGTTCCGGGAAGAACCGGTGGTCGAGCACACGGCGTAGATAACTGACGCCAGAAGAACCGCCCGTTCCTGGCTTTTGTCCGATGATCCGTTCGACGGTACTCATGTGGTTAAAGCGCCACATCTGTTGTTGGCTCCCGATATCGAGTAGTTTTTCACCAAGTTCATACAGATCCCAGTACCGATCGACATCCCGATAGACACTCGCCCAAGCTGCTTCGACGCTCGCATTTGGCGTCCAGTCTTGCGTGACATCACGCTCAAGGACGGATTGGTCGATCGGTAGCCCATGGCGTGCCATCGCCCGGATCGTTTCGTCGTAGATACTTGGTGTCTTCAAATCTTCTAGCATCATCGGATAGAGCGTTTCGTCGTGCGCATACACTTTTAGCATCTGCTCATTCTTAAAACCGAGCGCGAATTCGATTTGGCGGTTTTGATACGATTGGAAACCGGATGAGTGACCAAGCGCATCACGGAATTCCAGATATTCGGCAGGGGTCAAGGTCGACAAGACATTCCACGACTGAATCAACTGGTGCTGAATCTTTGAGATACGTGCGAGCATCTTAAACGACGATTCGAGATCATCGTTTGCGACCGCTTGCGTCGCTGCTCGCATCTCATGCAGGATCAGCTTCATCCATAGTTCGCTCGTTTGATGAATGATGATGAACAGCATCTCGTCATGATGCCCCGATAAGCGATGTTGACTCGTAAGCAATGGATCTAGTTGCAAATAATCCCCGTAGGACATATCTTTCTTAAAATCCGTTTGAATCGATGCTTCAATAGACGTAGGATCTGTCTTTGTCATTCCCATTCATCCCCTTTATTAAGTTAATTCAGTTTTCGTTTTTCAGCGGTCTGTGGTTGTTCCGGATGCGCCCGTTTCCAGAAGAAATAGGCGATCGACAAGAACACTAACCACGGGACACCAAACTTCAAGACGATTTGGAAATCCGTGAACCATGTCGTTAGGACGAGTGCGAATAACAACAATGCACCGAGAGCAGTCAAATACGGATAGCCCATCATCCGAACCGGTAACGTCCGTCCACCTTCACGTTCCCAGGCTTTGCGGAAGTACAGATGGGAGATAAAAATCATGAACCATGTGAAAATCGCCCCGAACATCGAAATCCCCATCATGAATGGATAAGAGACGCTCGATTGACTGCTAATGATCGCTGCGAGAAAAATGCCGAGTGTCGACAAGGCGAGTGCGAAAAGCGGTACACCTTTTCGATTCAAACGCCCAAATACTTTTGGCGCATACGTTGCCTTCGATAACGAATACATCATCCGTGTCGAAGCATACAGCTGACTGTTCATCGCAGACAATGCTGCCGTCAGGATGATGAAGTTCATGATGCCGCCCGCATACGGAATCGATAGCATCTCCATTACTTTGACGAACGGACTTTGATCGACACCGCCTGCTTGTTGCCATGGGACGATCATCAACATCAAAGCAATCGTTACGACATAAAACGTCGAGAGACGGAAGACTGTCGCTTTTAATGCTTTCGGTACAGCAACATCTGGATCCTTCGCTTCACCAGCAGTGACGGCAATCAATTCTGTTCCGAGGAAGCTGAACAGGGAGATGAAGATCGCGATCCAGAGACCTGAGAAGCCGAACGGCATGAATCCACCGTCATTTGTGAAGTTTTGAGGACCAATCTCAGGACTTGGACTACCGATGACCAAGTAGGCGCCAAGCAGGATGAATAGCAAGATGGCACTGATTTTAATGACTGAGAACCAGTATTCGAAGGTCGCGAACGTATTGACTGTCGTGGCATTGATATAGATCAACGCGGCAGCGAATACGAGAATCCAGACGACCCCGGGAACGTCCGGGAACCAGTATTTCATATAGATAGCGATCGCACTGACCTCAACGCCAATCGCGAGAACGTTTGCGATCCAGTACGAATAGCGGACGAGAAAACCCGCATATGGACTAATGTATCGTTCGGCAATCGTACCGAACGAGCCAGATGTCGGATGGGCGACCGTCATTTCTGCCAGACAGCCCATTAAAAGTAGGACGATGAAGGCACCGACTGCGTAACTGATTAAAACACTCGGTCCGGCAAGTCCGATCGCAAGCCCACTTCCGAGGAAAAGACCGGTTCCGATCGCACAGCCCATTGCGATCATCGTTAATTGGCGTGTCTTGAGTTCACGCCGTAGTTCAGTAGGTTGTTCCATGATGTACTCCTTAAGCAACGACTTCGCGTTCATTCGCGAAACGTTCGTATTCTTTATCTTTCATGATGCGTTTGAGTGTCGCGACGACGTCATAGACATCGGTAAACGTATTGTAGAGCGCGACGGGTGCTAGACGGACGATGTTCGGTGCCCGGAAATCGGGGATAATCCGATTTTCCTTGAGTGCTTTACAGATCCGTGCTGCTTCCGGGTGCTCGAGGCTGAGGTGCGCCCCGCGGCGTTTATCGTCGACCGGGTTTCCGATGACAAAACCGTACGGTGTGAGCTCCTGTTCGACGAGTTCCATCATATATTGTGTCAAGGCAAGGGACTTCGTTCGGACAGCTTCGATACCGACTTCGTCAAACATTTCTAACGCACCGATTTGTGGAGCGAGACTTAAGACGTGTGGTGTCCCGATTTGGAAAGCCCCGGCATGCGCCGCCGGTGTCATCGTGTGATCCATGTCAAACTGCTTATCCTTGCGTGAACCAAACCAGCCCGTCAGACCAGGCAACGTTCCGAAATGACGTTCGTGGACGAATAATCCACCAACCGTTCCAGGACCGCCGTTCAAGTGTTTGTAATTACACCAGTAGGCAAAATCAACGCCCCAGTCATGGAACGCGTGGGGAACGGCTCCGACGGAATGGCAACCATCAAAACCGATCAGGATGCCACGGTCGTGTGCTGCTTTCGTCAAACGCTCCATATCGAGAATTTGTCCACTTCGGTAAAGTACCGCTGGCAAGACAATCAATGCGATATCATCCGTCATCGCGGCGATGATATCGTCTTCTTCTAAAAAGCGACCGTCCCGACTCGGTACTTGGATGAGATGTGTCTCCGGATCCAGTCCGCGTAAGCGAAGTTGGCTTTGGAGGGCATAGATGTCTGACGGGAACGTCAGCGCGTCCGCTAAAATCTTGTCTCGACCTTCCAATGGTTGGAAGAATGTCGCCACGAGTTGATGGAGATTGACGGTCGTCGAACCAGTGACCATGACTTCTTCCGCTTGTGCTCCGACGAGCGGAGCGTTGAGAGCAGCGAGACGTTCCGATAATTCGAACCAAGGATGACGTCCTTTCATCCAGCCATCGATCCCGAGTTCTTTCCAGTCTGATAGCGACTCAAGCAATGTCTTCTCGGCACGCTTCGATAATAAACCGAGCGAGTTTCCGTCCATATAGATACTACCCGGTTGCAGATAAAACTCATCACGATAGGCGGCGAGTGCATCTTGCTCGTCCCGAGCAAAAGCATCGCTCCGTTTTGCTTGCAGTGTCATACGTCATCCTCCTCAAATGAATGCTCAATCAATTTTGACAAAAGCGTAGCAAACAAATTGACATTGTGTCAATATTATCGAATAGAGAAAACAAAAGGAGTGAAGGATATGTCATCTTCTCAACCAGAAAAAATCGATAAACGTCATCTGCGCACGGTGCGGACACGTGAGAAACTGTTGAGTGCGGCACGTGACGTCTTCTTAGAACAAGGGTTTCAAACGGCTACGATTTCACAAGTGATTAAACAAGCTGGCGTCGGCTACGGAACAGCCTATGTCCATTTCGAAGGGAAAGATGAGCTGCTCGTCGTCCTGATGGAAGATGTCATGAGCCGCTTCCACGCGATCGCAGAACGAACATTCGAACCGACGACGCCGCTAGAAGCAAAGGAACGTATCGTGACCCAAGCGACGGATTTCTTACGTCTCGCGGAAGAAGAACGAGCGATACTACGGATTGTCGAGCAAGCAATCGGCGTGTCTTACATCGTCCGTGCGAAATGGAAAGCGATTCGGGAACGGTTCATTGATCGGATCAGTCAGGATATCCAGTATGCGCAGGAGACAGGACTCGCACGGCAGGATGTCGACCCAAAACTCGTCGCCCGTGGTTGGTTTTTTGCCAATGAGATGTATTTATTCGAAGTCGTCCGCGAAGAGGCGACAGCGACGATCGAAGAGATCGCGCACGTCTTAGCGACGATTTATACGCAAGGACTCTACCGGATCGAGGATTGATGAATAGACGGGAAGGGAACGTTTCAAAGTAGAAGGGAGCGTGACCGGGATGGCGTTTGATTACGATCTCGATTTCAAGACAACGGATTTTCGTAAGGAGCCGGAAAAGTACCGGGTTGGACGCGGAGAGCAAGGGGTCTTACTCGTCGAACCTTATAAAAGTGAGATTTTGCCGTACTGGCGTTTTAAGACACCGGACATCGCGAAGGAATCGTCTGAGAAAATTTATGAGATGTATTTAGCTTATAAAGAAGACGGGGACTTCGTTGGTATGGATATGGCGCGGAAGTTCATTCAGATGGGACATACGCGCGCACGACGTTACGCGAACTATAAGGGTGGACGAAAATACAAAGATAAAGAGAAAAACGAATTGCACACACGCGAGATCGACGAAGAAAAAGCAAAATCTGCGGCCATCTTCCAAGAAAAATGGGATTTGATCCGGACAGATAAAGAATACCTTGAACTTAAACGTGCGCATCAAAAGAAATACGGATAAGTCATTTCAAAATAAAGGGAATCAATTCAAATCATGCGATACTGAAAAGAAAACGGGAGGTATTGGTATGAACCGTTGGTGGGTTCCGCTGTATCCAATTGGTCTGTTTTTACTGGTCGATCACTTTTTCTATCATATTTCAGTGACGTGGCTTATCGTGCTGGGTGTCGTGAGCATCCTTTTGAGTGTCCGTCCGAATCGACCATCCTTTTCTTCGTATCGTCCATTAATGATTGGGACACTTTTGATCGGCTGTGGTCTGATGCCGTGGTTGACGTTGGATTTTACAGGAGTCGTCTTCGTCTTCTTGTTAACAGAAATCGTCGCGAAACTGCTCGTGTCAAGAACAGAGGAACAATATGTATGACGAACGAATATCGTTAAACGAAATAGCCTCGATTGCTCTGTCCGATGGGATAGAGCAATCGAGGCTATTTTTGATGCGTTTAAGAACTTTGTTCGACCTTGGCAATCAGTCGTGCTTGACGTTTTTGCCAGATGAACGATCCGATGAACGTCACGACGAGGAAAATCAGACCGAGTGCGAACGGATAGAGAATGTTGACGTCATACAGGACACCCGCAAGCGTCGGTCCGAGCACGTTCCCGATGCTCATGTAGGCGTTGTTCATCCCCATAGCAAAGCCTTGCTCATTACCAGCGAGCTTTGAAATCATCGTATTCAAGACGGGACGTAAAATCGACGTCGCAAGGAAGATGACGAGGGTGATCGCAAAGAATCCACCGTAACTTGATGTCAATAATGACAACAGGAAGCCGAGCGCTGCGATGAACAGGAACAGATTCAAGACCTTTCCTTCTCCAAGACTACGTGACAGCTTATCGACGATGAAGATTTGAGCAATGACGCTGATGATACCGGTGGACGTCACCATGATTGCGATGTCTTTCGGTGAAGCGCCGAATTGGTCATCGACGAATAGACCAAGGACTGATTCGTATGCCATGAGACCAAAGCTCATGACGAGTGTAATGACGAGCGGGACAAAGTACGGTTTCTTAAACGACGTACCGAGTTTCTTGAGCATCGATCCTTCATCGGGTGCCATTGCTGTTGCATCGTGCTGTTCGCTTTCTTGAAGCAATAAGACGCTGAATAAGACGGCAAGACCCGAGACGATCGCTGAGACGAGTAACGGCAATTTTAAGTCATACTCGGCAAGGAAACCACCGATTCCTGGACCGATGACGATCCCAAGGGACATCGCAGCCGAGACGTAACTGTTTCCTTTTGCGCGTTGATCCATCGTCGTGATATCCGCGACGTAAGCAAAGATCGCTGGAATCAGGAGTGCGGCACCGGCACCACCGATTGCGCGCGAGATATAGAGAACCGTCACGGAATTGGAGAAATAGAAGACGAACATCGAGAGGGTCAAGCCGATCAATCCATAGATGATCATCTTGCGACGACCGTATTGATCTGCCCATTTTCCGGCAATCGGTGACATGACGAGCTGTGCTCCGGCAAAGATGGCAATCATTAATCCAGCCGCTGTCCCACCTTGTCCAATCGACGCTAAATAAGCGGGAAGAATCGGAATGATGATCCCGAAGCTCCCGACCGCAATAAACATATTGATCATGAGGACCGTTAATTTTTTTCGTTGATCTGCGTGCAAGGGGACCCCTTCTTTCGACCCGCTTTTTGTAAGCGGTTATTTGTTTCACCTTCATTATCTTAGAATCAAGCTAAATCACCTGTCAATCATGAAGGATTTCCCTTACAGAAAAACGTTCCGATTGCGTCTCCATTTGGGGAGAGAGACGTCATCGGAACGTTTTTATTTTGAATTGGGGCTTGATTGGCGCGAGCAGGGGTAGCTCGCAGAATGCGCACCTCTTAAAAGTGCGTCAACTTGTCCTTCACGGACGTTCTCGGTTTGACAGGTGGAACGAGGGCTGGCCAGCCGATTTGAATGACGCCGAGAACCCGTTCGTTTTCGGAAGCATGAACGAGTGCAGCATATTCTGGCGTAAACCAATGTTTTCCGCTCTTCCAGCAACAACCAAGACCGCGCTCTGTCGCCACCAATTGCAGATTTTGAATCATGGCAGCGGTTGCGAGTGTATCCTCTAGCTGTTGATCCGGCGTTCCTTGTACTTGACAAAGTACTGTTAAGTAAACCGGGACTTCTCGTAATTTTTGTTCAGCCTGTTGTCGTTGTTCAGACGTTTTCGTCTCGAATTGACCACGCGCTGTCAGTAACTCCATCAAAGCATCGACGTATCGAGTTTGTCCTTCTTCGATTGCGAGAACAAAACGCCAAGGCTCTCGTAATTTATGGTTCGGGGCGTACATCGCCGTTTCGAGTAATGCCTCTACTAATTCAACCGGAACAGGTTGTTCCGTATAGGACCGGATGGACCGGCGTGTTTCAATCACTTGTTGGGCACGCATCCGTTTCATCTCCTCACTGAGTACTTTTTCACTATAAATGATAACGATTATCATTGTCAACGTTATTTGTCAGAAAACAAAAAGACGATTCCCAAGAGGAAATCATCTTTCGTTGCATTCGTATTAAGAAGCTTTTCGTTCCTCGTCTTGAGCAACAGTCGTTAGTTTCTTTTTCATGAGACGAATTCGGTACAACGCAAATAAATAATGGGCAAAATAAATCGTAAACCCAAGGAAAAGTGTTAATGCTACATGAATCTGAACGCCAGGAACAGCATGAAGCTGAATGAAGAGCAAGACAGCCATTGCCATCGTATAGAGCACCATTTCCACCGATTGTGGCATGACGCGTTGACGTTTTAGGAAAAAAGAACGTATGAGTGGTAGGACGACGAGACTGACGAGACGATCGATCAGTCCGATGACGAGCACACTGATCACCATCGCTAAACCATTTTCAAAAGTGATTAACCGTGGAAAAACAAGATATGTGACGAGTAATAGTGGTCCAACTAACAAAAAGATTGAAATCGAGGCACGTGCGAATACGAAGAGCCCATTGACACTTGTTAAAAAGGCGCGAAGAATCTTTTGCGACCAAGGCGATGGTCGACCGACTTGCCAAGCAAAACAACAAGCAAAGATAAACGCATAAAATTGCAGAAAGGCAACCATAAAGCATCTCCTTTAGATATGAAACTCATTGTCCCTAGTGTATCGATTTTAAGAGAGAAGTGCAAAGAAGAACTTTTTGTAAAGTATAAGAAAAAACCAGCTGATATGACATCAACTGGCCTTTTATGAATCAATCCAGATTTGGTTCTTTTTTTCCATGCAAGAAGAACGACAGAATCAGTGCGAGCGCAGATAAAACGGTCGCAATCCAGAACGCGTCGGTGATCCCTTGAATCGTTGCTTGTTTCGTCAGCGTCGTAAACCAGCTCATCGAAGCGGCTTGTGAACTACCAAGCTGTTGTCCGAGGTCATTCAAGTGTTGCGAAAGCGTTGGATCGAGCGTCGTGAACTGATTTGCGTCGTCTGCCAAATGAGCTGTCGTTTGACGGGTCATGACGGTGACGAGAATCGCCGTTCCGATGGATCCAGCGACTTGACGGAGTGTATTTTGCGTCGCATTTCCGTGTGGGATCATCTTCATCGGTAAGGCATTCATCCCGGCAGTCATGATCGGCATCATGATGAACGCCATTCCGAATGACCGAACCATGTAGATGCCCATGATGGAGTAATACGACGTATCCATGTTTAATTGCGTCAATTCCCATGTCCCGTACGTCATCAATGTCAAACCGAAGATGGCGAGCGGACGAATACCGAAGCGGTCAAATAAACGACCAGCAATCGGTCCGGTGATGCCCATGATCAGTGATCCGGGCAAAAGGAGAAGACCGGAGTCGACCGGTGAGAATCCACGAATACTCTGAAGGTAAATCGGTAAAAGCAACATCCCGCCGAACAAGGCCATCGTGACGATGACATTGATGAAGAGGGTGAACGAAAATTCCGGAACCTTCAACACACGAATGTTTAGCATCGGATCTTCCATTGATAGCTCACGCATTGCAAAAGCAGCTATTCCGATTAAACCGATGACGATCGAACTGATGACGATTGGACTATCCCAGCCGTCATTCCCAGCTTCACTGAATCCGTAAAGGAGACTCCCGAACCCAATCGTACTGAATAACACACCAAGTGCGTCAAAAGAAGGTTTCGAGAGGGGCTGTGTCAGACGGAACCAAGCAGCACCGAGTAACAGTGTCACTAATCCAAAGAACGACATCGCATAAAACATGACATGCCAGTCATAGTTTTGGATGACATATCCTGTGATCGTTGGTCCGACAGCTGGAGCGAGAATCATCGCGATTCCGAGCATCCCCATAGCAGCTCCACGCTTATGCGGTGGGAATAACGTCATGAAGACATTTGATCCAAGCGGCATCAAGATACCAGCACCTGCTGCCTGAACTACACGCCCGATCATCATGACCGGGAAGTTCATCGCCATCGAACAGATGATCGATCCGAAGAAAAAGAGTGTCATCGAAGCGAGGAACAGTTGGCGGAACGTGTAACTGCGCATTAAAAAGGCACTGATCGGAATCAGGATCCCGTTGACGAGCATGAAACCGGTCGTCAACCACTGGGCAGTGGACGTCGACACGTTGAAGTCATTGATCAGAACCGGTAACGCGACATTAATCAACGTTTGGTTCAAAATAGCAATGAACATACCGATCAGTAAGACCGTCAGTACTTTTGGAATACTGACGTTTTCCGTCGATACCTGTTTTGAAGGTGCTGCGACTGGTGGTGTCACGGTCATCGTCGGTTCCGCCTCGAGAGATTCCTCAAGTGTCGGTCCGTCAGTGGCCAGTGCGATGTCGGATTGACGATTCCGGCGGGCGATCCAGTTGACGCCGATAATGATTAGAATCGTGAACGCACTATATCCGAACAAGAAGGTAGTAGACATGAACGTCCCTCCTTAATCCTTATGAATGCGGACGGTCACATTCATACCAGGTCGAATGTCGAGTGATTTTTCTTGCGAGAGTGATACTTTAACTGGAATGACTTGTGCGACTTTCGTGTAGTTCGCATTTCCGTTTGAAGAAGGCATCATCGAGAATGTCGAAGCTGTTGTCATTCCGATCTGTTCCACTTCACCAGAAAGTGTTGTGTCAGGATAGCTGTCGACATACACATCAACGGCTTGTCCGACTTTGATTTCATCGATTTCTGTTTCTTCGATGTTCGCCGTGACCCAAAGGTCGTTTAAGTCAAAACCATAGGCAAGGGGTGTACCTGCTGCGACGAAGCCATTCTTTGTCGCCATCGACTGAACGATCGTTGCTTTCGCAGGCATCGAAACAGAAAGATCTGTTGGTTTTTGTCCAGCTTGCGCAGTCATGATGTGACCAAGTGTTGCACCGCTATCGAGCGATTCGCCTGTTTTCGCAGACCAGTCCGTTAATTTTCCAGCGCTTGGGCTCGCAACCGTTATCATTTTGCCATCGATTTTTGCATTGTCTGTTTTGACGTAGCTTGTTGCTTGATCGTAATAGTAGTATCCGACGACACCACCACCAATCAAAACGATGAGTGTAACGATATTGATGATTAATAATTTTTTCATACTCATGGGTGTGTTAGCATCCTTTCTTGTGTACAATCGATTCAAAAAAAGTACTCCTCTGGGGGGAGGAGTAATTAATATAGTTAATTATATGGATAGTTAGATAACAAACAACCGACAATTTCCGACAAAATGTTGGAAAAGTAAATGGTAACGGATTCATTTATGAAAAGAAGATGAAAAAGGAGTGAAATACAGATGAATGAGAGCCGTGATCCACGACCGAAACGGTCACGTGACCGTATCACGATGGAATTGTTTCGTTTATTGAAGACGAACAGTTTTTCAAGCATCACCGTCAAGATGCTGACGGACGGGGCGGGGGTGAACCGCTCGACCTTTTATGCGCACTATACAGATAAATATGATTTACTTGACCAAATCGTCGAGGAACAGATGATGACGCTCGAACAAGCGATTCGGATTACAGGTAAAGCTACCGTGTTTCCGACCGTCGAACAGGTCAGTCGTTATTTTGCTCGTTTATTCATTCACATTGAAGAAAATGAATTGTTTTATCAGACGATGCTCGTTCAAGGTCCCATCAAAACATTCATCTCGCGTTTTCTTGATACGTTGAAAGAGAATTATCGCCTCGTTTTTCGACCGCAAGTCGCAGAGGATGCAACCTTTGTCGATCGGGATTTGCTATTGAACTACGTCATTGGTGGACAGTTAGGATTATTGATTTCCTGGTTGCGGAACGGTCGACCATATTCAGCGGCTTATATGGCGGAACAATTGAGCCGGATGATCGTCTTTGGAACGGTTGAGAGCATCGGCTTTCCCGAAGAGACGGAATGAGTGCATAGAAAAAGACGCTCCTAAATAGGAAGCGTCTCGTGTTCAGGCTTGTCGGAAAGCGAGTTCCTTCGTATAGATCGTGCTTCGGTTTCGTCCGCTTTCTTTTGAATAATACAACGCTTTATCTGCTTGTTGTAACGCTTCAAGGGACGTATGAGAACCACTAGAATGTGCAATCCCAAGCGAGATCGTGATTTGTAGATCCGGTACGTCCGCTGTCGGGAACAGGTTGCGTGCGACTGTCATCCGAGCCAATTCTGCGATTTTTTGAGCTTCTTTAGCTGTGGTGCTTGGTAAGATGATCAAAAATTCTTCGCCACCGTACCGTCCGACGAGATCGTCCGGACGTGTTAAGGAAGCGAGCGTCATGCCGAGTTGACGTAATACATCATCACCTGCGTCATGACCATATGTATCATTGACGTGCTTGAAGAAGTCGATATCGATTAAGACAAGTGAATAGCCTTGATCGGTCGAACCGACAAGTGACAGCGAATCATCGAGACGGCGCCGATTGGCAAGTCCGGTCAAGGCATCCGTCATCGCTAATTTCTGCTGATACTGGATGTTTTCAAAGTGACGTCGTAATTCTGTTAGCAATCGAAAGGCAACAAATCCAGCTAGTAAATTAAAAAAGACGTACGCAATCGAGATTTTAAAAAACGTTGACCAGCTGTGTGTCAGGATATAGATGGCAGGTAACGAATAGAGAATACCGATCAACACCAATAATTGAAAATGGCGCGTCGAGACATGAACGAAACGACGTACGATTCCGATCGTCGAAATGAATAATACGATAATCAGTGTGGACAGATAAAAGCCTTCCATCTGATCGACAGGTGTCAAGAAGTAACGTGTCCCGATGATCATCACACCTGCAACGATGGCGCTCGGGAAACCACCGAATAGCATGGCAATCGCGACGGGAACGATTCGTAGATCCACACGGGCGATATCAATCTGGATTCCATTGAACATCAATAAAACCGCAATCAGCCCAGAGACAGCGCCTAATATGAGACGTGTGCTCCAGCTTGAATTGAGCGAAATACGCGGCTGATTCCGAAATGGTAAGAACAAGAGAGTAATCGTTGTAAATAGTAGACAAAAATTAATGATGAATTGATTCATGATGGACAACAAATCCTCCCAACTCCCCCAGCTAACAGTTTTCCATATATATACTTCCGTTATACTCATCTAGGTAACGGTTAGATCGTGAGAAATGTTTAGATAAAAAAGAAAAAACGGTAGAAAATCTACCGTTTTCATGAAGACGAAGTGAGGGTATCCTCATCCATCGTCAGTAAAATCTTATCGAAGACACGAATCATCGTTTCAAGTTCTTCTTCTGTTAAGGTTCCGAAGCGATCCTGTAAATAGTTTCTTCGGACGATTTCGAGTTCCCGAAAAGCACGTTCTCCGTCATCCGTCAAAGCGAGTACGATCGAACGACGATCTTCCGTCGAGCGTGTCCGTGTGACATATCCTTGTTTGAAGAGCTTATCCGTTAAAGCAGTGACTTGACTCGTAGCGAGTTCAAACTGTTCCGCAAGAAGTGTCGGACGCTGAGGACCGTTTTCTGAGAGGCTCCGCAAGATGAAAAACTCACTCCGGGTCGCTGTTCCTTCAAATAGTCGATTAAGTTCACGTCGCAGGGTACGAAGAATGACACGCATTTGTTCCTCGAGTCGATAAGTCAGCAAATCACGTTCCTGTGGCATGCAAGCAGCATCCTTTCTCTCAGTGGACTTCTACCATTTAGTGTACTAAACATATCGGATTTTTACCATCTACTACCTCATATTCGAAAAAGGCAATTGACAATTTCGTGGCGTTTTGTGTAATATGGCGTAGTAATAACTAACTTAATTCAGTTCTCACTCAACCAGTGGGATGGAGGTTGCAGTTCTTAAGAGTACGGTTACGGATGTCGTCAAGCGGCAAATGAGGTGATCGAAAAGGAAGAATTGCCGAAATCAATCATCGCTTTGAAGATGATCGATTGGGATTAGATCGAATAGGTCTAATACTGTCACAAGTGGGGTATCACTTACTTGTGGAGAGCTATCTTTCACGACGGTAGAATGAGGCGCATCCATTTTATTATGTTGCGTTCTCATCTTCCATCTGGAAGATGAGGGCGCTTTTTGTTTTTTTCATTCAAAAAGTGTCCTCTCAAAAAATCTAAACAGAGAGAAGCGAACGAAATGAACAATCTAGATGTAAAACAAACAACAGATTCGACAGCAGAAGGATTAAAACGTGGATTACAAGCTCGTCATATGTCGATGATCGCTATCGGCGGTGCAATCGGAACAGGACTCTTCATTGCGTCCGGTGCTTCCGTCGCAGCAGCAGGACCAGGTGGAGCGCTCCTCTCATACGCAATCGTTGGTCTGATGGTCTATTTCCTGATGACAAGTCTTGGTGAAATGGCAGCGTATATGCCGGTTGCTGGATCCTTCTCGACATACGGAACAAAATTCGTCGATCCATCATTCGGTTTTGCACTCGGTTGGAACTACTGGTACAACTGGGCAGTCACGATCGCAGTTGAGCTCGTCGCAGCACAAATCGTCATGACGTACTGGTTCCCGGATGTTCCTGGATTTTACTTCAGTGCTTTGTTCCTCTTACTCATGATTGGCTTGAACTACTTCTCCGTTAAAGGATTCGGAGAAGCGGAGTATTGGTTCGCCATGATTAAAGTCGTCACGGTCATCGTCTTCTTAGTCGTTGGTGTCGCGATGATTTTCGGTGTCTTTACATCAGAGCCACCGGTTGGCTTTAAAAACTTTGCACTTGGGGATGCACCGTTCGTCGGTGGGATTCCTGCTGTCATCGGTATCATTCTCGTTGCCGGATTCAGTTTCCAGGGTACAGAACTGGTCGGGATTGCAGCGGGTGAATCGGAAGATCCGAAAAAGAATGTTCCAAAAGCAGTCAAACAAGTCTTCTGGCGCATCTTACTTTTCTACGTCTTTGCGATTTTCGTCATCGGAATGCTCATTCCGTATACGAGCCCGAACTTGGTTTCGAATGACATTACGGACGTCGCCGTCAGTCCGTTTACGCTCGTCTTTGAAAAAGCAGGGCTTGCCTTCTCGGCAGCGCTCATGAACGCCGTCATCTTGACGTCTGTTCTATCTGCCGGAAACTCAGGTATGTATGCTTCAACACGGATGCTTTATACGCTTGCTCGCCAAGGAGATGCACCGAAGTTATTCGCGAAAGTATCGAAAAACGGTGTGCCGCGTAACGCCTTGCTCGCAACAGGAGCAATCGGTGCACTCTGTTTCTTGACGTCAATGTTTGGTGGACAAGTCTACTTGTGGTTACTCAATGCTTCAGGGATGACAGGTTTCATCGCATGGCTCGGGATTGCGATCAGTCACTATCGTTTCCGTAAAGGATTCCTTGCACAAGGTCACTCGTTGAAAGACTTACCATATGTTGCACCAGCGTTCCCATTCGGTCCGCTGTTCGCATTCGGTCTTTGTTTCCTCGTCATCGTTGGTCAAAACTATGCCGCATTCCTCGCGGATCAAATTGATTGGGTCGGGATCGCCGCAACGTATGTCGGTATTCCATTGTTCCTTGCCTTCTGGTTAGGACATAAATTCAAAAACCGGACGTCAATCGTTCGTTATGACGAGATGGACTTCCCAGAACATCCACGTCAATCGTAATCCACTAGCCGCCTTCAAATGAAGGTGGCTTTTTAGATGTCGCTTCAAGTAAGATGAAAGAAAAACAGGAGGCGATCTTCGTGAATTACTGGTACCACTTTAAGCGTGCCTTCTTACCGATCGCATTATTGCTTGTGACGCTTGCCCTATATCAAATGATTTATCGTTTGAATAACATTTGGTATTCGCTTGGAGGTCTTCTTCTTGTCTTTGCAGCGATTTACTTCGTCATGCGTCGTCTAAAAGCGAACCCAGAGGATTGAATGAGCAGGAAAGTCGAGTCCATTCTCTGAACGCGGTAAAATAGTCATATACAGAGGAGGGGAAGATAGATGGCAAAAGCAATATTTGCAGGTGGTTGTTTCTGGTGCATGGTCAAGCCATTCCATAAATATGATGGGGTAGAGCAGGTCATTTCAGGATATACCGGTGGTCATACAGAGAACCCGACTTATAAAGAGGTCTGTTCGGAAACGACAGGTCACTTGGAGGCGGTTGAAGTCACGTACGATCCGTCCGTCATTACGTACGAAGAATTACTCGAGATTTTCTGGCGTCAAATCGATCCGACAGACGGTGGTGGTCAGTTCAACGACCGTGGTGAATCGTATCAGCCGGCTATCTTTTATGTCGATGAAGCACAGCGTGAAGCGGCGGAACGTTCGAAAGCAGCGCTTGACGCATCAGGACGTTTCTCGCGTCCGGTCGCGGTAGAGATTCGTCCAGAAAAGCCGTTTTGGCCAGCTGAAGAATATCACCAAGATTATTATAAAAAGAATCCGTTCCGTTATCAGATGTATAGTGTCGGCTCAGGTCGCGCGAAATTCATCAAGGAAGCGTGGAAGGATCACGGTAAGGAAAAAGAACTGAAAGAGCGTCTGACACCAATTCAGTATAAAGTCACACAAGAGAATGGAACAGAACCCGCTTTCCGTAACGAATATTGGGACGAAGAACGTCCAGGTCTTTATGTCGATATCGTTGATGGCACACCACTCTTCACATCAAAAGACAAGTTCCAATCGAACTGTGGTTGGCCGAGCTTCGCTAAACCGATCTCAGAAGACAAGATGGAAGTCGAACTCGATACGAGTCACGGGATGACGCGGACGGAAGTGCGTTCTGCGAATGCGGATAGTCACCTTGGTCACATTTTTGACGATGGCCCGACGGAACTTGGTGGTCTTCGCTATTGTATCAACTCAGCGGCATTACGATTTATTCCGGTAGAAGAGCTTGATTCGGCAGGATATGGGGAATATAAAAAACATTTCGAGTAACACGCAGGGAGCAGTCAAACGATTTCGTTTTGACTGCTTTTTTTTCAAATGGAGAGGAGAGAATTGAATGTTTCAGCCCGTGTACGAAGAGATTCGACAGATGACGATTGCGAAGGTCCTTGATTTCTACGATCATGAAATCCGTCAGCTTGATGAGCAAGCACGTCAGGAGAAGTACGACAAGATGAGCTTGAGTCCATTTCGGTTTTTCCGGGGAAGTTCGCATCTGTTTTATTATGATGTGACCCGGATTCCTCTTGGTTTTGACACACCTCGTGATAAACCGACGTGGATTCAGGGAGATCTTCACTTCGAGAATTTTGGTGTTCATGGCAACGCAAAAGGAGAAATCATCTACGACGTCAATGATTTTGATGAAGGATACTTAGGATCGTATTTATATGATTTGATTCGCATGGCGGTCTCTGTCCGATTGTTCGCCGAAGAGGCAGGATATGATCCGACTCCTGCGATTCGCAATTATGTTCTCGAATACTTACACGATTTAAAAAAGTACGCTCTCGGAAAAGATCCGAGTGATGTCTGTTTTACGCGGGACAATACAAAAGGACCAATCAAGAAGTTAATCAAAAAAGCAGAAAAGAAACGTGAGGAATTAATGGGGGAGCGAACGGAGCTAGTGGATGGTGTGAGACGTTTTTGTACATTACCCGATATGGAAGCAGTAGATGACGCGACACGATCAGCAATCGAATCTGCCTGGTCTTCCTACATCGAGACGATTGACGCCGAGGATCGCCGTGAAGAATCGTTCTATACGATTAAGGATATCGTTCGTAAGCTAGATAGCGGAACAGCATCGATTGGTCTTGAGCGCTATTACATTCTGATTGAGGGCAAAGGTGGAGAAGAAGATTTGATTCTTGAGATGAAACAAGCGCAAACGTCCGTTCCTTCGTTATTCCTGCCTGTCTATCGACCGGAAGCAGAAGCCGTCCATCAAGGACGACGGATCATCACATCTCAAAAAGCGATGCAGGCACATGAAGATCCATATCTTGGTTATCTGACGATCGGAAAAAAGGAATATTATGTACGCGAGCGTTCACCATACAAGAAAAAACTAAAGGCGAAGCATATAAAAAGTCAGGAAGACCTTGAAAATGTGTTATGTATTCAAGGTCAAATTACCGCCAAAGTGCATGCACGAGCGGATCAGGATGCTGGTATTAAAGAAAAAATACTGACTCATCATGCGGACGTTGAAATCATTCGAGCCATCGGTGTTTCCGATACCGCTTTTTTGAAGCAAATCGAACGCTGGTCAGAAGCTTATGTCATTCGAACAAAGCTGGATTACCAAGTGTTTTTGGAATGGACGAAGACACGGAAAACGATTTGAGACATGAACTGAAAAGAGAGAAAAATATCAGTATGTAACATCTGTTACATACCGATATTTTTGAGGTATTTTTTGTTCTTTAACAGATGAAAGCGTCACTCAAAAAACAAATAGGTACAATGACCTATATCAATTTATCAGAAAACTTCGTAAATTTTTGATTAAGTTCTTGCGAACGACTCGCTTCGTAAGACAAATCACAACGAATATAGGGGGAAGTACATCATGAGTTTGACGCGGAAAAAAGATGTTTCCGCTATGATTGCTGCAAGTAAACGCAACAGTGGACTTGCTCGAAATCTTGGCGCGATGGATTTAACGTTTTTAGGAATTGGCGCCATCATCGGAACCGGAATCTTTGTTTTGACAGGAACAGGAGCGTTGACTGCAGGACCAGGACTTATCGTATCATTCATCTTATCTGCCATCGCCTGTGGTCTAGCTGCTCTTGCTTACGCTGAATTCGCATCAACGATTCCGGTCAGTGGATCCGTCTATACGTATACGTACGCAACGATGGGAGAAATTTTTGCTTGGATCATCGGGTGGAACTTGATTCTCGAATATGGACTTGCCTCCAGTGCCGTAGCAGCCGGTTGGTCTGGCTACTTCCAGTCTTTACTCGCAGGATTCAATATCCATGTACCAACTGCTCTCTCAGCAGCTCCTGGAGCAGTCGAAGGAGCCAAGACATACTTCAACCTTCCAGCCTTCCTAATCCTCTTTGCCATTACGGCATTGTTGTCGATGGGAATCAAGGAAACGAAGCGTGTCAACAACATCATGGTCGTCATCAAATTAGCAGTCGTTGTGTTGTTCATCGTCGTTGGTGTCGGCTACGTTGAACCATCGAACTGGGCACCATTCACACCATTCGGTTGGGGAGGCGTCTTCTCAGGTGCCGCGATCGTCTTCTTCGCGTATATCGGTTTTGATGCTGTTACATCAGCAGCAGAAGAAGTCCGCGATCCGCAAAAGAACTTACCACGTGGTATCATCGGTTCACTCGCTGTCTGTACGATCCTTTACGTTATCGTCGCAGCTATCATGACAGGGATCGTACCGTATCAAAAATTCGCTGGGATCGATCACCCGGTCTCACTTGCGATTCAAATGGCAGGTCAAAACTGGGTTGCTGGGTTCATCGATCTCGGTGCGATTCTCGGGATCACAACGGTTATTCTCGTCATGACATACGGAATGGTACGTCTTGCGTTCGCCATCTCGCGTGACGGAATGTTCCCGAAAGTATTCTCTGAAGTGCATCCGAAGTACCAAACACCATTCAAAGCGACTTGGATGATCGGACTCGGTAGCTCACTCGTCGCTGGATTCGTTCCACTCGATGTCATCGCGAACCTCGTCAACATGGGTACACTCGCAGCCTTCGTCTTGATCTCTGTCGCTGTCTTGATTCTTCGTAAGACACAGCCGGATCTCCCGCGTGCATTCAAATGTCCGGGTATGCCATATGTGCCAATCGCAGCAATCGCTGCATGTCTCTTCTTGATGTTCAACTTGAAACTCGAGACATGGATTGCTTTCGGAATCTGGCTCGCCATCGGTTTAGTCCTTTACTTTACGTTTGCACGTAAGAGTTCGAATCTACATCCAGGAAACATGCCGGCAGCGGAACTCGCTGCTTCAAAAGAAGAACAGTAACATACAAGAAGACCCGGTCGCCTTTAGACGATCGGGTCTTCTTGTATTATAAAAGCGGAACGGGTCCTTTGACGCGAACCGCATCAAATTCACGACGAATGCTTTCATTGGCTTTCGCTTCATCTTCTGCCGACCAGCCGAGTTCACTACGCATCAGAGCAAGAACACCATCTGCGTATTGTTCAGCATGAGGGAAATCAAAGAAGACGGCTGAAGCACGACGGTTCAAGAAGTCGCCGGGTTGCATGACGAGTTCTGCCTCAAGTCCGTATAGGAGAGCACCGAACCAGTGTAACGGTAATTGATAACGAGCGGCTTCGTCACTACGTGTCCGAATCAACTCGTAGACACGTTCGACATTCGTACCGTAGCGCTGGATGAGCCATGTCGTCTCATTTGGTGATAACCCCAGTGCTTCGCCCTTTGGTTGTTGTTCTTTCATGTAACGAGCGAATCCTTTACTTCCTTGTGGATGACCACCACCAAGTAAGATATCGTGCGTACGGGAAGCGAGATAAATTCTATTTTCTTCTGTCTTGAATTGCTCCGCGACCATATCGATGATGCGTTCTGCCATCTTCCGGTACCCGGTCAACTTCCCACCGGCGATTGACATCAGACCAGATTTCGAGACGAAGATTTCGTCTTTTCGGGATAGTTCACTTGGATCTTTCCCATCTTCATGAATGAGTGGGCGCAGTCCCGACCATGTCGATTCGACATGCTCAGGTCGCAACTCGACGTTGAACATTTGATTCGTCGCTTCTAAAATATAATCCTGATCCTCAACGGTGACACCCGGCTCAAGGATATCTCCTTTATAGTTCGTATCAGTCGTTCCGACATACGTTTTCCCTTCACGTGGAATTGCAAAGATCATCCGACCATCCGGAACATCGAAGTAGACGGCTTGCTGCAACGGGAAATGCACTTGATCGATGACGAGATGAATCCCTTTCGTCAGATGTAGTGATTTTCCGGCTTTCGAACCATCTTTTTCACGTAGTTCATCGACCCAAGGACCAGTCGCATTAATGATTTTCTTTGCCCGGATCGTATACGTTTTACCATTTAAGACGTCACGAACTTCGACACCGACGACTTTTCCGTTGTGGTAGACAAGCGATTCGGCTTTTGTATAGTTGACGGCACGTCCCCCGTAACCGACGGCTGCTTTTAAGACTTCGACTGTCAGTCGGGCATCATCTGTTTTATATTCGACATAACGACCACCGCCAACTAAGTGTTCCGAGCGTAACAATGGTTCGTAACGTAACGTTTCTTCTTTACTCAGCATCGTCCGGCGTTCGTGACGTTTGACACCGGCGAGTTGGTCATAGACACGTAAACCGATCGAGGTCGAGAAGCTGCCGAATGTACCGCCTTCGACGAGTGGGAGCATCATCCACTCTGGGGTCGTCACGTGTGGGGCATTCTCATATACGATGGCACGTTCTTTTCCGACTTCGGCGACGAGTTTGATCTCGAACTGCTTCAGATAACGCAATCCACCATGGACGAGTTTCGTCGATCGGCTCGATGTCCCTTCGGCGAAGTCCTGCATTTCGATCAAGCCTGTCCGCATACCACGACTTTGCGCGTCAAGCAGAATGCCAGCTCCCGTAATACCGCCCCCGATGACGAGGACGTCTAAAAGTTCTTGTCCCATCTCTTCTAACCATGCTGTCCGTTCCGTACTTGAAAACATCTTGTCTTCCCCCTGTTCGTCTGAAATGGATAGTTAGTCTACTTCTATCCATGTACCCACTTTTGCACTCTTTTGAGCACAATCAATGATTTTCATGACGAGTTCAGCCTGTTTTGAAGAGACGGGCGGTGTCGTCCGCTGTCGAATAGCTGGAGCAAGATCCGTATAATAATCGCCAAAATGACCGGGAACAAACGGGAGGTCTTGCAGCGGTCCGTTTGCTTCAGCCAATTGATAGGTCGTCCGCTTTGTGTCGACTTCATCGACGAAATAACTTGCTTGTGTCCCGTGTACCATCAGGGATGGACCAACAGCTGGAACGATGGAACCGATATGCAAAATAGCGCGTCGCGTGCCGAAGGCTAAAATGAGATGTGTGTAGTCATCGACGATTCCACCTTGTCGTTGAATCGTTTGATCACAAAAGACACGATCCGGAATTTCATCAAAAACGACAAGTGCTTGATCAATCAAGTGTGATCCAAGATCGTACAAGAGACCAGCACCGGGCACATCCTGTTCGCGCCAACGATCCTGCACATCGGGACGATAGCGGTCATAATGCGCTTCGAACGTTTGAAGTGTACCGAGTCGTCCAGATTCGAGTAAGCTCATTAATGTTCGGAAGTCTTTCGTGTACCGACGATTATGATAAACTGTCAGTAATCGATCGTGTGTACGTGCTAGTTCTGTTAACGCTTCGGCTTCTTCGAGCGTGACGGTGAACGGTTTTTCGACCAGTACATCGCAGCCCGATAACAAAGCGAGACGCGCAAGTGGATAATGTAGCTCATTTGCTGTCGCAATGACGACTAAATCGATCTGTTCTTTAGCGAGCAAGGCTTTGAGTGTCGAATAGACAGGGAGCGTCGCGTCATAAGCAGCGACTGCTTCCGGACGACTCGACTGGACAGCGACTAACTGATAATCAGGTGCTTGTAAGTAAGGAGCATGTAAATGTTCGCCAGCAAGACCAAAACCAACTAAAGCGGTACGAATCATAGAAAACACATCCTTTTCAAGTTCATACCCTCAATCTACCATAAGGAGGAATATAAAATGATTACGGAACAACACATCATCGAAAAGATGCGCCAAGCGATGCAACGCATCGATCAAACAACAGGAGCCACGCAAAAAGAACAGATTGCAGCGATGAAAGTCTACTGCGAACTACTGCTCGAATCCGAGTCGACACCAAGTTCGACGATATCGCTACCTACGTCAACACCTCAGGCAACACCAACAGTTGATCCGATGTTGGCGCGTTTCATGGGTGTCGCGCAGGAGAAAGAAGAAAAAGGCACTTCATTACTCGATTTTTGAATGAAATGACGCGATTCAGGGAATAACCATCACAGTTGAAACGAGAAGGGGAGATATGTCATGAAAACAGTAATCGTCATCGGAGCAGGACCAGGGAATGGATATGAAATCAGTAAACGATTCGGACAAGAAGGTTTTCAAGTCGTTTGCGCGGCACGGACACAAGAAACGCTCGCAGCTGTCATCACGGAACTAAAAGAAGCAGGCGTGGAAGCGGTTGGAGTGGAATGTGATGCTTCTCGAAAAGCTGATATCGCATCGCTCATCGAATGGACAGAAGAGCAGTACGGACAAGTCGATGTCTTAGTCTACAATGCTTCGATTTTACATCAAGCATCGGTGCTTGAAGTCTCGGCAGAACAGATTACGAAAGAGTTCGAAATCGATGTTCTCGGAGCACTGCATGCCGCACAACTTGTCGCGCCGTCGATGCAGGAACGAAAAGAGGGTACCATCCTGATTACAGGAGGCGGCGCTGCGATGCAAGCAATCAAATCGTTACCAGGGCTGTCGATCGGCAAGGCAGGCGTTCGTCAAGTGACGCATATGCTCCATGATACATTGAAGGAAGACGGTGTCTACGTCGGAACCGTCACGATTGCTGGGGAAGTGAAGCGTGGTACGGCACTTGATCCGAAAAATGTAGCGGAAGCGTTCTATCAACTTTATACGAACCGTAACGAAGTCGAAACGGTTCTTTCAGCAGACTAACGAATAAACAAGATAGCGTATGCGGGTTCGGACTTTGACCGAATCCGTATTTTCATGGAAAGGAGACAAATAGAAGTGAAACGATACGCCATGATAAGTCTACTGTTACTATTTGTTCTCATCGGTTGTGCACCAGAAGAAAGCGAGCTGCTTGGCATTAAGCAACCAGATGATGCAAAGATCACGAAGGCGACGGTCGAACGCGTCATTGATGGGGATACATTAAAAGTGAAGCTAGCAGACGGAAAAACAGAAGATGTTCGTTTGTTGCTCGTTGATACACCGGAAACCGTCAAACCGGATACGCCGGTTCAACCGTATGGAACGGAAGCATCAGCGTTTACAAAAGAGACCTTACCGAGCGGGACAGCTATTCGGTTGGAGCGTGATCATTCCCGGACGGATCGATACGGACGACTGCTCGCATATGTCTGGTATGGCGACAAAATGTTGAATCAAGAGTTACTCCGAAAAGGACTCGCGCGTGTGGCGTTCGTCTATGAACCGGACACAGGTTACGTCGATATGTTCGAACAGATCGAACAGGAAGCCAAGCAGGCAAAGAAGAAGATTTGGGAGCACGATGGCTATGTCACGAATCGTGGCTTTAATGCTCAAGCGATTACAGAAACGAAATCCTGCGACATTAAAGGCAACATCAATCGGTCAGGTAAAAAAATCTATCATGTACCGGGAGGACAATCCTACGATGAAGTGAAGCCGGAGCAACGGTTCTGTACGGAGAAAGAAGCGAAAGACGCCGGATTCGTCCGTGCTGCACGCTGATAAGCGCACACAAAAAGCCATCGGAAGCGATGGCTTTTTGTCGATCATACAGATGGCGGTGGTGGTTGATACTGTTGTACGTTATCATCTTCATCAAAGGAAATCGTGACATCCGTGACTCCTTTAAGAATCCGGATTTGCAGTTCGAGTCGGTCCTTGATATCGTCCGCTTGCGCAATCGTTAAGTTGGGATCAACTTCAATCTCCGTTTCGACATGGAAGTGATCGCCTTCTTTGATAACTTCGAGCTTTTCGATGTCCCGAACCGCTTCGTCACGTAACAGGATTTCGCCAATTTTAGCCGTCAATACTTCATCAATCTCACCGAGCGCACCGGCTGCATTCTGAATAAAGACGTTGTAGACGACGTAAAACATCATCAGTCCAATCAAGATCGACGCAATGCCTTCTGCTTGATAAAACGACGTATAATGCGAAATCAAAACAGCAATGATGGCGATGACGCCACCAAGAGTTGCGACAAGGTCTTCCATGAAGACGAGACGTGTCGCCGGTTTCGCCTGACCAAGATGAGCAAAACTTTGGGCGACGAGCGTCAATCCACGAGACTTCAATCCGGTCTCGTGGGCGATTTCCGTCATCGCTTTATAAAAGACACTCACCTCGAGAACAACACCAATGCCAAGTGCAGTCAGGATAATCCATAGTCCCGTCGTTTCTTCACCAGGACCATGTGTGATATGCAAGATACCTTCCCGAATCGTCTCGTAAGCGAGAAGTGCGACGACGAGAATGGCAGCGAGCAGAACAAGATTGACGAGACGCCCAAATCCGTTCGGAAACCGCTTCGTTGGTGCCTTTTTACTAAGGGCAGAACCGATGTAAACGAAGAATTGGTTCGCTGCGTCACCAATCGTATGCATCATTTCAGCGAACATCGCCACATTCCCAGTCAAGATATAGGCGACGAACTTGATCACGGCAATGATCGTGTTGACGATGGCTGCAGCAAGGGCTGACTTATTACCGCGACGGATCAACGAGAAAAAAGTGGTCATGAGCGGTTCTCTCCTTGTCTACTCAAAATAGGTTAACCGCGGCCCGCTTGGAAAGAGGGATAGAGTGTCATACCACCGTCCGCAAAGAGTGTGATCCCTGTGACATAACTCGCTTCGTCAGACGCAAGCCATGCGGCAACGGCAGAAATCTCTTCTGGTTTCCCGATATTGCCCATTGGAATCATGCTCTCGACTTCTTTTCGTTGTTCTGGATCTTCGAATTTTTCAGCGTTGATTGGTGTATTGATTGCACCAGGGCCAATCGCATTGACCCGAATACCTTTTGGTGCATACTCCATCGCAAGTGTTTGTGTCATCAATTTGACGCCACCTTTACTCGCAGCGTAGTGAACGAACGTCGGCCATGGAATGATTTCATGCACACTCGACATATTGATGATACTGCCTTTGACATCATGTTCGACGAAGTACTTCAGAGCCTCTCGCGCCCCGAGGAAAGCCCCTGTTAAGTTGACGTCGATGACTTTTTGCCAGTCTTCGAGTGACATCTCATGAGATGCTGACGGCATTTCGATTCCCGCATTATTGACGAAAACATCCAATTGACCGAAGCGAGTGACAGTCTCTTTCACAAGGTTGATCATATCGTCTTCCTTCGAGACATCCCCTTGGATCGTAATGGCTTCGCCGCCCTGTTCTTTAATAGATTCAGCGATTTTTTTCGCTTCTTCCGGGTGACTGCGGTAGTTGATAACGACACGCATGCCTTCTTCTGCATAACGACGAACGATAGCTTCGCCGATTCCCATTGATCCACCTGTTACGATGGCAACTTTTCCTTTTAAACTCTCATACATGATGCTCCACTCCTTTATTTATTGTTTCGTAAATCCAATCATGATTCCGCCAACAACGACTAAAATACAACCAATGATGACGAAGGTCATCTCTTTCTTCGTCTTCGTCTCTTTCAGTAAGAGGACGCCACCGATGGTTGAGATGACGACACCTGTTTGAGAAAGGGAGAAGCTTGTCGCAACCCCGACTTTTGCCGTCGCAAACAGTAAAGCGACATTCCCGACAGCCCACATGAGTCCACCAACTGTATTGCCAGCAGTTTTCTTCGTAAAGAGATCTCCTTCTCGTAAAGAAAGAAGAATGGCGCTGACGACCATCCCGATCGCTTGCGGTAAGACGGCTTCCCAACCATTAATATCAAACCAGCGGGCGATGACGACGTAGCCGACATACCCGACAGTCGAGACGAGGAGGAGCGTCAATCCTTTGCCGATATTCTCATCTTCTTTACTTTTGTCTTCCTTATAAGACGTGAAGGCTGCTCCGGCAATAATCAATACAAGCGCACTGATTCCGAGAATCAAGGCAGTTGTCGTTGACCACTCGCCAAAGGCAAGGACACCAAACAACGATGTTCCGACGAGTTGCATCCCTGTTGAGATGGGCATCGTCTTCGAGACACCCATCTGACGAAATGCGGCAAACTGATTTTTTTGACCAAGTGCCCAGAAGGCACCAGAAAAGAATCCGGCGACCCAGGCAGTCGTTGACATCTCTGGGCCGACAAAAAAGAAGGTGACGATCGCGAAAAGCAACGCACCCAAAGTCGTACCGATAATTTGTTGCGCTGTCGAACCTCCGATTTTCGAGACGACGAGCGGCAACGATCCCCACATTAATGCAGGAACGATGGCAATTAAAATATCAATCAAGTGTTTCACCTCTCCTTACTATTATCTCTCTACTTGAAGCTGTACCCCGCAAGGCGTTAGGAAAAACCTCGTAGTGTGAAGATGAATTATTCTGAAATAAAAAAACGTCCACCGAAGTGGACGTAGGCTGTTGTATCATTCAACGGAACGGTTCGTCAGCAATCCGGACGATTTGTCGTCCGATTCGGCGACCGTTCCATAAAGAGATGACCGCGATCGTCAAGGAAATGCCCATGACGTCATACTGCGTAAAATAATAGCCGAGATAACTAAATGGTAGGCTGATGATCCCGACGAGCGAACTCGTCCACTGCCGGATTTTGAGTGACTCGATATTTGCGACACGAGAAAACTTTTGTTGCTCCATAATCCGCCAACGTGTCGGTTCGCTTAAGGCATCGTTAACAAGACGCGGGAAGGCGAGCAAGCGCGCGCCGTAAGAGCCGGCAATCTGGAGGTAACGGTTTTGGTTTTTCCCTTCATCATCGAGCCAACGTCGAACCATTGGTTTAGCTAATTCAAGTAGATTGATTTGTGGCGAAAGAATCTGAAGGATTCCAAGAATCGTCGATGCAGCACGACCGAAGAACGCGAACTCGGCAGGAAGCTGGATTGGTTCGTTTCGGACGAGTAACTCGATATCGGATAATACCTTCTCGATCAATTTCGTATCGACGTTCTCCATATCACTTTCGAGATAAAACGTGACCGCTTTTTCAATCGCTTGTCGGATGTTTTGCTTATTTGCATTTGGCAACAAGAATCGTAGATCTTCTAGACCATCGACGATCGCATCGTAATCCAATGTGACGAAGGACTGAAGGATTCGCTGAATCGCTCGCATGTCGTCAGGCGTTGTCGCTCCGATCATCCCGAAATCAAGCAAAACGATTTTACCGTCGGATTGGACGAGGACGTTGCCCGGGTGTGGATCGGCGTGGAATTTCCCGCCGAACAGTAATTGTTCCCCGGCGTTCAAGAATAGATTACGTGCCAGTTCGTCACGGTCAATTTGGTGTTCTGCTAGATAATCGAGATCCGTAATGCGTGTTCCTTCGATCCATTCCATGACAAGAACACGATTCGTGCAATGTTCCTCATAATAACTCGGAATATAGATGACGGGGTTCGTCTCATACATCTTTTTAAAGTAGAGCCCGTTTTTTAATTCAGTTCGGTAATTCAATTCATCACCGATGACGAAGACCATTTGGCGATACAAACTTTGTAGATCAGTTGATTTGTTTAATGAAGTCCGGCGCAACATGGCAATGACGATACGCATGGCACGAAAATCAGTCTTAATGATTTGTTCGATATTCGGTCGCTGGACTTTGATCGCGACCTTTTTACCGTTTGATTTTAGGATTCCGCTGTAGACTTCACCAATCGAGGCCGACGCGACAGGGCGGGGACTGATATCTGAGATAATCTCTTCGATCGGCATACCCCAATCCTCTTCGATGATCTTTCGTGACTCTCCGAGTTTACTCGAAGGCACTTTATCGACGAGTTCGGTCAGTTCCATTAAGACGGACGGAGGAAACAGGTCGGCTCGGATCGATAAGAACTGACCGAGCTTGATCAGTAATCCTTCGAGGCGTAATGCTTTTTTCTTATAGTCACGCGCAATCCGGATCATGATGCGCTCAAACTCTTCGTTGTTCGTACCTGGCCGGTTTTTCCGGGTGAATCGATAGATCGTAAAGATGTAACGTGCGAACATCGTCACGATGACGACGATGCGATAAAGCGCCCAACGTTTCATACGGTCACCTAGCTTCCTGTACAGTTTGTTTCAGTATAGGTTACTTTACCTAAAATCGTCACTCGCAAACGGTCGAAACGGTGACAGAAAATTAATGCTGTACGGAAACTAAAAAGAGAGTATAGTAAGTATTGGAATTTCTTTGTAGAAAGGTGAAATGTGCGCATGTCCTGGGACTTATTGAATATCATCGGCACGGTCGCTTTTGCGATGAGTGGAGCAATCGTTGCGATGGAAGAAAAATATGATTTATTCGGCGTCTGGTTACTTGCTTTGATCACGGCGTTTGGTGGTGGTGCCATTCGTAACTTACTGATTGGTGTACCGGTATCCGCTCTCTGGTCGCAAGGTGGTCTCTTTTTAGTAGCGATTCTCGTTGCGTTGTTGATCTTCATGTTACCCCAGTTGTTCTTGCCGCACTGGACACGTTGGGGAGTCCTCGCGGATGCGCTCGGATTGTCGGCGTTTGCGATTCAAGGTGCTTTGATGGCGACAGCAAAAGGACTGCCATTGTCAGCAACAATTTCGGCTGCAGTGCTGACTGGTGTTGGTGGTGGAGTGATTCGCGATTTACTCGCGGGGCGCAAACCACTCGTCTTGCATAAAGAGATTTATGCGATGTGGGCCGTCATGGCAGCACTTGTGATTGATCGTTTCCAATTGACGAATCCTCTACATTTGTTCACATTGCTCGGACTCATCACTGTTTTACGTATGCTATCGTATTATTATGAATGGAATTTACCAGCACGTCGGTTAGGGGGAGAATAAGCATGAAAGTATTCATTATGATTGGTGCGATCTCGATGATGTTATCGGTCGCGCTTGGGGCATTCGGTGCCCATGCCTTAAAAGATATGTTGACGGAACGGATGCTCGCGAACTGGCAGACAGGCGTACTTTACCAAATGGTACACTCGCTCGGTATCCTAGCACTTGGGGGACTCTTGTTAAAGGCATCGATTCCACAATGGTCATTAGCTGCTTGGCTGATGCTCGCCGGAATCGTTTTCTTCTCGGGTAGTCTGTACATCATGGCATTGACGAACGTGACGAAACTGGGAGCTATCACACCGATTGGTGGCGTCTTATTCATCGCGGCGTGGATCTTTGTCGCGATTGGTGCATATAAAGGATTATGAGGTGCGACCGTTTTTCTTCCATCATGGAGAAAAACGGTTTTTTTATACGAAAAACGCCCACTCGATATCGAGTAGACGCAGGTATCAAAACGAATTCATCGTTTTGTCGTTTGTGTTTTGTTTAGCTTCGATAATGCTTGCTCATAGCGATCCAGTACGCGATCTGCAACCGGTTTCAGCTCTTTTGAAAGCACAGCGAATTGCAATTCACGCGACCGTGTCGATCGGTTCATAGCATTCCCCATGGTAATTCCTCCTTACGTCATTCAACTTACTGTTTTATAGCCGCAAGGAGTATATTCCCATGAGATATTTCAATCAAACGTCATTCAACACATTAAAGTGCAAAATGAGTATCTAATTGTTCACTTTCGAGACGGTTGCCGATGAAGAACTCACCAAACTCACCGTACTTCGCGCTAACTTCGTCAAAACGCATTTCATAAACGATTTTCTTGAACTGGAGAATGTCGTCTGAGAAGAGTGTAACGCCCCATTCCCAATCGTCGAATCCAGTTGATCCACCGATGATTTGCTGAATTTTCCCAGCATAACTCCGACCGATCATACCGTGACGATACATGAGTTCTTTTCGTTTCTCCATCGAGAGCGTGTACCAGTTGTCGCCATCGCGACGTGACTTGCTCATCGGGTAGAAGCAGATGTGCTTCGCTTGCGGCAAGATTGGATAGAGACGATCACGCACATAAGGGTTCTCGTATGGATTTCCTTCGCCTGAACCACGGTACGTACCGAGTTCGACGACAGAGACGTAAGAATACGTCGGGATCAAGTAATCATAGAGATCAAGTTTCTGCATTTTGACTTCGACGTCTTGGATTTGTTCCATCGTTGGACGAAGAACCATCAAGACGAGATCGGCTTTTTGACCGATGATCGTATAAAGGGCATGGCTTCCGTCTTTTGCCGCTTCGACACTAGAAAGCTCTGAGAGGAAGGTTTGGAATTCTTCAATCATGCGCGCGCGGTCTGTCGCGTCGACTTGTTTCAAGCGTGACCAATCGATCCGGCGGAAATCATGTAATGTATACCAGCCGTCGAGTGTTTCAGCGGCTTGTTGCGTAGCAGTCGGTTCAGATGTTTGGTGTTGCATGGGATGACCTCCTGAGTCTGAAATAAATTGTCTTTTTCCATATCCTATCTTATCACATTCTACTGAAACGCTTCGCCCGAAAAGGTCTTTGTCCATGAGATCGTAACACATGAAAAAAGCAGAGAGTGGGTAAAAGGGGAAGTGGAGATTACGTTGCTTGGAAATAGTCTCTGTACCATTCTTAAAAATGACTGTAATAGTCAGTGAATATGGCTTCAGTGCTTTTGTTAGATAACTTTTTTGCAAATTGTTTTAACAACGATTGAGAACTGTGTATAATAAACGATGGAAAAGAAAATCGATCAAATCGACGACGTCGTGTTTACCTAAAAAGGAGAGAAACTCATGCAATTATTCGATATGTTAGAACAAAAGATTAAAGCGCACCAACCAAAAATCGTCTTCCCAGAAGGAATCGACGCGCGTGTTCTTGGCGCAGCTGTCCGTTTGAAGAAAGACGGTCTCGTCACACCGGTCGTCATCGGACCACGTGTACAAATCGAAGAAACAGCAGCAGCGAACGGAATCGATGTCACGGGACTTGATACGATCGATCCTGCTTCTTACGCTGGAATCGATGAGCTTGTCGCATCGTTCGTTGAGCGTCGTAAAGGGAAAGCAACAGAAGAGCAAGCGCGTGCTGTCATCTTAAAAGACGTCAACACGTTCGGTACGATGCTCGTTCACACAGGGCAAGCAGAAGGTCTTGTATCGGGTGCGATGCACGCAACAGGCGATACAGTTCGTCCAGCACTTCAAATCATCAAAATGCAAGAAGGCTATAAAAAAACATCAGGCGTCTTCATTATGGTACGTGACGATGAGCAATACGTCTTCGCAGACTGCGCAATCAACATCGCACCAGATGCGAACGATCTAGCAGAGAACGCGATCGCATCTGCGAAAACAGCAAAAACATTCGGGATCGATCCAAAAGTAGCATTGCTCAGCTTCTCGACAAAAGGTTCAGCAAAATCACCAGAGACAGAGCGCGTCGTTGAAGCAACTCGCATTGCTAAAGAACGTGCACCAGAGCTTGCAATCGATGGCGAACTCCAATTCGATGCAGCATTCGTTCCAAGCGTCGCGAAATCAAAAGCACCAGAATCAAATGTCGCAGGTCAAGCGAACGTCTTCATCTTCCCAAGTCTTGAAGCTGGAAACATTGGCTACAAAATCGCACAACGTCTTGGTGGATTCGAAGCAATCGGTCCGATTCTTCAAGGTTTGAACAAACCGGTCAACGATCTTTCACGCGGTTGTAACGAAGAAGATGTTTACAAACTCGCAATCATCACGGCAGCACAAGCGGTCGAGGAACGCCAAGCCTAAGCACGGTGTGAAAAAGTCTTTACTTTTTCGCTAAACCCCGTACAATGGTACACATCACGAAAATCACGAAACGTAAACGTATAGCAACGCTCGTATAATAGTGGGAATTGGCCCACGAGTCTCTACCGGATCGCCGTAACGGTCCGACTACGGGTGGTGAGTTACTGCTCTCTTTTTTGGCGTACAGTGGCTGCCCCCGGGTAGCGGCTGTACGTTTTTTCGTTTTTAAAGAGGAGAATGCATGTATGAAACGTCTACACGACATGATTAATCAAGAGGGAATCGTCTTATCGGATCAAGTATTGAAAGTGGATGCCTTTTTAAACCACCAGGTCGACCCGACCTTGATGTGGGAAATCGCCTATGAGTTCATGGATCGCTTCCAAGATGCCGGTATCACGCGGATTTTGACGATCGAAGCGGGTGGTATTGCCCCGGCAATGATGACGGCGCTCCGTTTAGGGGTACCAATGGTCTATGCTCGTAAGACGAAATCCGTCACCTTGAATGAAGGAACGATTTCAGCTGAAGTCTTCTCGTTTACGAAACAACAGACGAGTACGATTACGGTTGCAGAAAAATACCTACAACCGGGTGAACGTGTCTTGATCATCGACGATTTCCTCGCGAACGGGGAAGCGGCATTTGGTCTTGCTCGCCTTGTTGAGCAAGCAGGTGCGGAAGTTTCCGGCTTTGGAATTGTCATTGAAAAGTCGTTCCAACCGGGACGTCAAAAGTTAATCGAAGCCGGTTTCCGCGTCGAGTCACTCGCTCGCGTGGAGTCATTGAAGGACGGAAAAGCGACGTTCGTTGACTCGGTGACCGTATGAGATTATCGAACTTCAAAGCCGCTAGTCTCGGACTTCAGCATGTGCTTGCGATGTACACAGGAGCAGCTGTTGTTCCGCTGATCGTTGGGAGTGCGATCGGATTGTCGGGAGAAGAACTCGCTTATTTAGTGGCGATTGATCTTTTCATGTGTGGCGTCGCGACCTTATTACAAGTACTTGTCACGAAATACACAGGTGTCGGTCTACCAGTCGTCCTCGGTTGTACCTTCACGGCAGTCGGTCCGATGATCGCGATCGGTAGTCTTCAAGGGATTACGGCGATTTACGGTGCTTTGATTGCGAGTGGGCTGATCATTCTTGTTATCTCAGGTTGGTTCAGTAAGATTGCCGTCCTGTTCCCGCCAGTCGTCCTTGGTTCTGTCGTGACGATCATCGGGATTTCCTTGATTCCGGCTGCGATCAATGACATCGGAGGCGGACAGGGCGTAAAGGACTTTGGTGACGCACGTTACCTCGGACTCGCTGGACTGACGATCGTCTTGATTTTAATCTTAAATCGTTACGGCACGGTCTTCTCAAAAGCAGCAGCTGTCTTGATTGCTGTGATGATCAGTACACTCGTTGCGTTTGGTATGGGAATGATCGACTTCAGTCCGGTGGCGGAAGCGTCATGGTTCCAAATGGTGACGCCGTTTTACTTCGGTGTACCGACATTCAATGCGACAGCGATCTTGACGATGACACTCGTTGGTCTCGTCTCGATGGTCGAATCGACAGGCGTATTCTTGACACTTGGTGAGATCACGGATCGTCGCTTAACGGATAAGGATCTAGCACGTGGCTACCGAGCCGAAGGTGTCGCAACGATCGTTGGCGGTATTTTCAACAGTTTCCCGTATACGACCTATAGCCAAAACGTCGGTCTCGTTCAGTTGACTGGCGTCAAGACACGTAAAGTCATTTTATTTGCGGGTGGGTTTTTGATCTTGCTTGGTTTCTTACCAAAAGTGGCGACGTTTACGACATTGATTCCAAAACCTGTCCTAGGTGGGGCGATGTTGATCATGTTCGGAACGGTCGCAGCGAGCGGAATCCGTATTCTGTCGCGGGTCGATTTCTCGAAGAACGAACATGTCATCACGGTGGCACTTGCACTCGGGATCGGTCTAGGAATCAGCATGAATCCTGAAATCGTAGCGGGTCTCCCGTCACAAATCCGTGTCTTGACGGATAGCCCGATCGTTGCGGGATCGCTAACGGCATTATTACTAAATGGAATCTTCCGATTGACGAGTAAGTCTGAGTCATCCGATGTGCCACTTGCTAAAGTTGAATAACAATTGTAACTTTCCGAAAGGAGCCGTCCTGTATACTACATAGTAGCAGGTGGTTCCTTTTTTGTACTGCAATCGTAATCAGAATATTCCGAGTATGTGGATTTGGTGAGAAATATTGTATGAAAACGTTTACAAAATCGACACATCTTCTTTATACTGACAACGTAGCGGTACGGGGAACTGCTAAGAAACAAACAGAGACGGGAAGGACGTCGTAAAAATGAAACAACAGACAGAGTTGAATCGGGGACTGGAAGAACGTCATATTACATTGATGTCGCTGGGGGCGGCAATCGGTGTTGGACTCTTCCTTGGATCAGCGAAAGCGATCCAACTGGCAGGTCCAGGGATCTTACTTGGTTATCTGATCGGTGGTATTATCATCTTCATCATCATGCGAGCACTTGGGGAGCTTGCGGTGCGGGAGCCGATTGCTGGTAGTTTTGCGGAGTATGCCCGGAAGTATGTCAGTCCATTAGCTGGTTTTTTAACAGGTTGGAATTATTGGTTACTCTGGATTTTTACGTGTATGGCGGAAATCACAGCAGTCGGTATTTACATGAAAGTATGGTTCCCAGATTCCCAGGGGTGGGTATGGGCACTAGCAGCACTTGTCTTGATGACAAGCATCAACTTCATTGCTGTTAAATTTTATGGTGAATTCGAATTTTGGTTTGCGTTGATTAAAATCGTCGCGATCGTCGCCATGATCATCTTAGGAACTTTGACGATCGTCATTGGTCTTGGAAACGGCGGCACACCGGTTGGAATTTCGAACCTGTGGTCACATGGTGGATTCCTGCCGAACGGATTCGGTGGAGTACTCCTTGCCATGCAGATGGTCATGTTTGCCTTCTTAGGAATTGAAGTGATTGGGGTCACAGCAGGGGAAGCGAAGAACCCGAAAAAAACGATTCGAAAAGCCGTCAACAACGTCTTCCTTCGAATCTTAGTATTCTACATCGGGGCGCTCTTCGTCATTTTATCGATTTATCCGTGGGATCAAGTCGGTGCGAACAACAGTAGTCCGTTCGTATTACTATTTCAATCGCTCGGTATTGAGTCAGCGGCCGGGATCATCAATTTCGTTGTTTTAACGGCTGCACTCTCGTCATGTAACTCGGGTATCTTCTCGACAGCCCGGATGATGATGAACTTATCCGAGAACAGTGAAGCACCACGTCGTTTCTCGAAAATCTCGAAAAACGGTGTTCCGGCATTGGCGACGATTCTTTCAGGTGTCGCATTGCTCGTTGGTGTCGCTTTGAACTACTTCTTACCGGAAGACGTCTTTGCGATCGTTACGAGTATCGCGACGTTCGGAGCTGTCTGGACATGGGCAATGATTCTGATCGCTCAGATGCGAGCACGGAAAGTACACGGTTCAGCAGAATTTGGTGTCCCGTTCTTCCCGATTGCCAACTACATCGCCCTCGCGGCGCTGGCAGGTGTCATTGTCTTGATGGCATTTGACGCAAGTACACGGATCGCTCTGGTCGTTGGACCACTGTGGTACGCAATTCTGATTGCTGTCTATTATGCACGGGGAATGCATAAAGAGAAACGTCAATCGACGCGTCAGGCATCAGGAGAATAAGGAAACAAGCGGATCCGGAAACGGATTCGCTTTTTTGACGCTTCGTATCAAACCGTTTCATTTTGTTTTAATGATAGATTTGCTACACTTACGACAGAACCATACAGGAGGTCATACGAAATGAAAACGATTCATGTAGATGAGTTACAAGAACGATTAGAGGCAGGCGAAGCGTTGCACGTCGTTGACGTTCGAGAGCAGGATGAATACGATGCAGGACATATTCCAAACGTCCGCTTTCTTCCGATGTCTGAGATCGGCGAACGCTATACGGAATTGCAAGAAGGCGAAACTTACTTCTTGATCTGTAAAGCGGGCGGACGGAGCGAAAACGTCGGTCGTTTCCTCGAGCAGTACGGATATGATGTCGTCAACGTCGAAGGCGGTATGATGAACTGGAAGGGCGATCAGGAAGCATAAGAGTAAGCGTTATCAAGAAAGACGACTCGAACTGAGTCGTCTTTCTTTATGTGAACGAGTACACGTTTATCGATTTTTCTATGAACATTTTTCGTTATTCTTCCGATAGAGAAGGTAGAATAGCGAGTCCTTGCACTCGAGAATGGAGTGACATATGGAACAAAAGATCAAACGCACGATGAGTATCAAACAAAAGTTAATACTGACATCGATTCTACTATTAGTAATTCCAGCGCTCGTGATCGGATTTGTCGCCTACAATCAGGCGAAACAATCGATGACGGAGCAAATCCTGCAGTCAGCTCACGGTGGAGTCGATCGGATGAACGATGAAATTCAGAATATCATTGATCCGATGCGACGCGATGTCGCCTTTTTTGCGGACCGAATTGACGGGACGCTTTATCAAAAAGGAAAACAAAATGCAGCGTTAAAGGAAAAAATGACGGAATACCTCGACATGCATCCGCAAGCAGCGAATATCTATTTCGCGACGACGGAAGGGGATATGAACATTTTCCCGGAACAAGTTATGCCAGAGGATTATGATCCACGTGAACGCTCCTGGTATCAATCAGCGGAAGCAGCGGGTGGCAAAGTCGTCATCACCGATCCATACGTCGATGCTGCCTCGAAGAAGATGATGGTCACGCTCTCACAAACAACGGGTAACGGGAGAGGCGTGATTGCGATTGATGTCGATGTCGATCGTATCGCAGAAATCGCGAAAAAGATTAAAATTGGTAAAGAGGGTTATGTCACGATTCTTGATTCGAATAAGAAGTTCGTTACGCACCCAACGTTAAAACCAGGTGAAAAAGCGACAGGGAACTGGGTTGCACCCCTCTATGCGGACCCAGCTGGACAATTTTCGTATGAATATGAAAATGAAGGCAAACAGATGGACTTCATGACGAACGATTTGACGAAGTGGAAGGTTGCTGGAACACTATACGATCATGAAATCACCGATGCGACATCGAGTATTCTTTGGACGACACTTGCTGTCATTGGCGGAATGTTACTCGTCGCAGCCGTCTTCATTTACTTCATCCTTCGCTCGATTCTTCGTCCACTCGGTCATTTGACACGTGGAGCAGAACGGATTCAATCTGGTGATTTGACGGAACCGGTCATCGTTGAATCAAACGATGAGGTTGGACAGGTCGCACAAAGCTTTAACGTCATGGTCGACTCACTCCGCTCGATCATCATTAATCTCGATCAGTCAATCACACAAGTGGCCGGTTCGTCCCAGGAATTGATGGCGAACTCTGCCCAGACGACGTCCGCATCGGAACAAATTGCGGGATCGATTCAACAGGTCGCAGCAGGGGCGGATCAATCGAAACGTCAACTCGATGCGAACGCCGTCTCGCTCCAGTCGATTACAGCCGGCATCATGCGAATCGCTGAGAGCTCAACGGACGTGTCAGAGCTATCACGTTCAACGGCTACAGAAGCTGAGAACGGAACAGTCGCTGTACTGCAAAACGTCCAGCAGATGAAAGAAATCGATGCCTCCGTTCAAAACTTCGGTGGTGTCATCAGTTCACTCGCACATCGCTCGAATGAGATTGGAAAAATCGTCGATGTCATCAACGGCATTGCCGAACAAACGAACTTATTGGCATTGAACGCGGCGATTGAAGCGGCACGCGCAGGCGAAAACGGAAAAGGCTTCGCCGTCGTCGCAAGCGAAGTACGGAAACTAGCAGAGCAGTCACAGGACTCAACGAAGCAGATTGCACAGCTGATTCAAAACATCAAGCAGGAGACGGATCAATCCGTCACGATGATGAAGGAAGTCTCGGGACAGACGAAAGCTGGCTTGTCTACGACAGAAGCATCGGCAGAGCGATTCCAGAAGATTCTCGAACGGACACAAGAGATGACACCACGAATCGAAGATGTGACGGCGACTGTTGAGGAAATTGCAGCGAATGTTCAAGAGGTATCAGCATCGGCGACAGAAATCGCTCATATCGCGCAAGAGAATTCATCGGCGTCGAAACAAGTCGCAGCAACGACGGAAGAGCAGTTGAGTGCGATGGAAGAGATTTCGCAATCTGCGAAAGCATTATCCGATATGGCGGAAGAGCTACAGGTACTCGTTGCCCGCTTCCGTGTTTAAGCTATCGATTATACAAAGCAAGGAAGCTAGTCTTCCTTGCTTTTTTCGTCTGTCACCATTCTGTGACGAACTGAACAAATGGCTTGGAATCCCTGTGAATTCGGGCTTGAGACAGGGGTAAATCGGGAAAATAATAGATATCTAACACTTCGAAGGAGGTGGGTACGGTGAAGCAGTTACGCAAGATACGTGAGTGGCAGGATGCGGGTCTGTTAGATGAAGCGACTGTCGAACGAATCATGAATTACGAAAAGCAACATTCAACGAAACAACGCCTCCCGCTCTTGTTAATTGTTGGAGGGACCTTCGTCGTCTTGGCTGTATTCAGCTTTTTAGCTGCCAACTGGCAAGCGATGCCGGTCGGCTGGAAAATCGGACTTGTCGTAGCACTCATGTGGAGCTGTTACGTCATGGCGGATCTTTCGGAACGTCGTCGTATTCTTCATCCGGTCGTCTTCCGAATTGGTGGAATCCTAGCGTTTGGCGCCTCGATTCTCGTTGTTATCCAAAGTTTTCACTTGCCGATGGAAGGATCACTGCTCAGTTGGTGTATGTTTATCGCCGCATTAGTACATTATATACTGTGGCGTCATGAAGCATATGGTGTCGTCGCCTTCCTTTCCGGATGGACGATCTTTACGAGTCTTGGTGATTTTGGTCAGGAGCAGGCGAGTTATCTCGACTGGACGTCGTTCGGTCTGATGGTCGTGTTGTCGTTCAGTTGGTTTTACTTCAGTCAACGTCTGCCATCGCTTTTGTTTAGTTGGCTGTTCCTCTTCTTCAGTGGTCTCTCCTTGTTTCTCCTCGTATCGTATGACGGATTCCTATGGCCGGTCTGGACGCTATTTTTACTTGTTCCAGTTCTCTGGCTTGTTCGTGAGGAGTCCAATCGTCGGATCGTTGAAATGGTCTATCTGGTCGTTGCTGCCATCAGTTCGATTGTCTATCTGTCTGTACGTGCGGAATCAAATATCGCATTACCATCCATGACAGAAGCGATTCTGCTAGCTATCGTATCCATCGGGTTAGGAATTTTCCTCTATCAAAAACGTCGCTCCTTATTGTTTATCGTACCGCTTGGATTCATCGGTGTCCTGTGGCTCGATGAACAGGCCATTCTACTCGCCATCCTCTTTGAACTATCCGCACTACTGTATCTGTTGTATCAAGAACGTCGTCATGCCGTCGTTTGGCCAGCCTTTCTCTATTTCATTCTCGTTCAAATCGCAATATACGTTATCTATGCGTGGGATCGTTTGAATATGTCTTTGTTTTTCCTCATCGGTGCGCTCCTCATCTTCCTGTTGTCCGGTGTCTTATGGTGGTTACGCCGTAGAGGAGGTGTGGCGTCATGAAACGCTATCTCATGCCTATATTGCAGACGTGCGCCGTAGGTTTATTGATCGTTAGTTTTTTTGCGACCTCCTGGTTCGGAACATCGTATCGCTTTCGAGCAGAACCGTTTGATCCGTTTGATCCCGTTTACGGTGAATACGTGATGCTTCAGTATCCGGATTTAAAACCAGGTCCGACGATTCAAAATGGACGCGTTTATGTCAGCTTCGAGACAGATGCTTCTGGTTATGCTCAAATCGACCGGATTTCGAATGAACGATTCTTCGGAAGTGTTGCTGGCGACTATTACGATCAATACGTGTCGATCCCACAGTTGACGCAGTATTATGTCGAACAGGGAAGCGGAAAACAATACGAGAAAGCTAAAGCACTAGAAGTCCGTGCGGATGTGTCACCATGGGGAACGATCCGGACGACGAATTTAAAAATTTCTGAATAAAAAACCTTGCGTCAGGAATGAAACGGTTGTACTATTAATTTAAATTTTCAGACAACTAAATCTATATGCGTAGACGGGAAGAGTAAAGTGATCAGAAATCGATAGAGAGTCTCTGTTGCTGGAAATGAGACGATTTCGTCATTTGAAGATGGTCCCGGAGCAGTCGGAAGAACGTGAACCGTGTTCATCAGTAGAACCGACCGGTAGGACGGATACCGTTAGCATTCCATGGAGTCTCGTACTCCTAGAGGTGGCTGAACGTGAGTTGAGCCATGAACGAAGGTGGTACCACGTGATCAGACATCACGTCCTGAGAGATAAGGGCGTGGTGTCTTTTTTGTGGGGACGTTCGCGCAGGAGGAGGATGACGAGATGGCAGAAGCATTGGTATTGCAATCAGACTTTGGCGTGAGTGACGGGGCAGTGAGTGCGATGTATGGGGTAGCCCATAGCATCAATCCAGAGATTCGGATTTTTGATTTGACGCACGACATTCCACCGTTCCACATTTGGGAAGCGTCCTATCGGTTACTGCAGACAGTGCCGTACTGGACGGAGCAAACGGTGTTCGTTTCTGTCGTTGATCCAGGTGTCGGGTCAAGTCGAAAGAGTGTCGTCGCGCGGACGCATGCAAATCAGTACATCATCACACCGGATAACGGAACGTTGACGCACCTGTGGCAAGCCGGATACATTGCTGAAGTGAGACAACTCGATGATCAACGGCATCGTCTGCCACGGATGGGGGAATCGTATACGTTTCACGGACGGGATATCTTTGCTTTCACGGGTGCTCGATTATCAAGCCATGTCATCACCTTCGAGGAAGTAGGACCCGTTTTACCTGTTGCGGACATCGTCTTGCTCGACCGGACAGTTGCCTCGTCGTCGAACAGCGGTGTTACCGGTATCGTCGAGATTCTCGATGTTCGCTTCGGAAATGTCTGGACGAATATTCCGGTCGCTCTCGTTCGTCAGGCGGGTCTCGACATCGGTAGCCACGTCAAGGTAACGATTTCGTACCGGGAACGGATCGTCTATGAACAGACACTGCTCTTTGGTCATTCGTTCGCGGATGTGCCAGTCGGTTCAGGTGTCGTTTACATCAATTCGCTGGATCAGATTGCTCTTGCCTTGAATCAAGGTTCGTTTGCGCATGCATTTGAAGTTGGAATCGGAAATGACTGGAGTGTTACCGTACAACAAATCAAAGGAGGAGATCAAACATGAAAGGATTTACGACAAAACAGATCGTCGCAACCGGGATCGGAGCAGCTGTATTCATCATTTTAAGTCGATTCGCTGCGATTCCGACAGGCGTACCGAACACGTCAATTGAGACAGCCTATGCATTTCTTGCATTCATGGCAGTTTTGTTCGGACCAGTCACAGCCGGTTTGATTGGTTTAATCGGTCATGGATTAAAAGATGCGATTCTATATGGTTCCCCGTGGTGGAGTTGGGTCATCGTCTCCGGCTTCGTCGGGTTTGGCATCGGACTGATCGCTAACCGGATTCGCTTAGAAGAAGGCGGATTGACGACACGTAAAATCGTCTTATTCAATGTCACACAAGCCATCGTACAAGCGATCGGTTGGATCATCATCGCACCGGTACTCGATATCTTAATTTACACGGAGCCGGCGAACAAAGTCTTCGTCCAAGGGGCTGTCGCTGCGACATCGAATATCTTGACAGTCGGTGTCATCGGAACGTTGTTGCTGGTCACGTATGCCAAAACAAGAAGTAAAGCAGGCAGCTTGAAACGCGAAGTTTGACCGAATGAGCTATGATCCTGTGCGAAGAGACGGCAGGATCATAGCTCATTTAGCTTGGGGGGAGAAGGACATGACAAACGCGATTGAATTTCAGGACTTTTCATTTACATATCGGAGTCAGTCGGAACCGACACTCCGACAAATTCAGTTAACGATTCAAGAAGGCGAACGCATCTTAATCGTTGGACCGTCGGGTTCGGGGAAAAGTACGCTCGCTCAGTGCATCAATGGGTTGATTCCGTTCTCGTATCCGGGGACGTGGGAAGGACAGGTTCTGATCAAAGGGCAGGACGCTCGAGAATTATCGTTATTTGATCGCTCGTTGCATATTGGCACGGTGTTACAGGATCCAGATGCACAGTTCGTCGGTTTATCGGTTGGCGAAGACATCGCCTTTGCGCTTGAAAATAAACAGACCGAGCGACCGGAAATGCAGGAGATCGTCGAACGCGTCGCACGGATGACGGACGTCGAGACACTCTTACATGCGCGATTGAATGATCTATCAGGAGGACAACGGCAACGGGCGGCTTTAGCTGGAGTACTCGTCGAAGATGCGGACATCTTGTTATTTGATGAACCGCTCGCAAATCTTGATCCGGTAGCGGGTCAAGAGGCGATGGCGCTTATGGATCGATTGCAACGTGAGACGAATCGCACGTTGATCGTCGTTGAACATCGAATCGAGGATGTACTCGTCATTCCGTTTGACCGCATCATCGTCATGGTCGACGGGGAAATCATTGCCGATGACCATCCGGATGTCATTTTAAGTAATGGCGTACTTCAACAAGCGATCTTGCGTGAACCCCTCTATGTCAGTGCCGCACGCTGGGCTGGTATGACTGTTGAACCTGTGGACCAGCCGAGCCGCATCGATCCCTTTTTAAAACAGTTCAATCAGACGGACGTGTTAGAGCGTTTAGAGGAAACGCCTCAAAAAGAGACTGCAACCGCTACTGCGTTACTTGAACTTGAACAGTTGGCGTTTCATTATCGTCAAGGAACACCGGTGCTTGAGAATGTGACGGCGACTTTTCAAAAAGGAACACTGACGACGATCGTCGGTCAGAATGGTGCCGGGAAATCCACCCTTGCGAAAGTATTGAGTGGTTATCAACGGACGACAGGTGGTCAGATCCTACTTGACGGAACCGATATCACGAACCAATCAATCGCAGAGCGAGCAGGAACGATCGGATTCGTCCTGCAAAATCCAAATCATATGATTTCAAAACACCTTGTGCAAGAAGAAATCCGCTACGGGATGCAGGCGCTCAGATTAAGTGAGGCGGAAGAAAATGAGCGTCTCGAGCAGACATTACGTCGTTGCGGATTATATCCGTTTCGTAATTGGCCGATTCAAGCACTGAGTTTTGGTCAGAAGAAACGAGTGACGATTGCTTCGATTCTCGTTCGACGACCGGATATCTTGATTCTCGATGAACCAACAGCCGGTCAAGATTATCGGCACTATTCAGATATGATGGATTTTTTAGAAGGATTAAAAGAAGACGGGATGACGTTACTCATTATCACGCATGACATGCACCTCGTCTTAGAATACAGCGATCAAGTCTGCCTCGTGCAAGCCGGGCGCATCCGTTACGCCGGAACATCATTTGGACTGCTGAATCAAGAACAATTGCTGCATCATGCCCATTTAAAACAAACATCGCTCTTTACGATAGCGGAGCATCTTGAAGTCGACCCGGAACGATTTGTCGAGTCCGTAATTACGGCGGAGCGAAAGGAGCGGGAACAATGGCTGTAGAAATGCTTGGCTATATTGAAAAAACGTCACCAATTCATCGCTTGACAGGAACGACGAAACTGATCGGATTCTTGTTATTTACGACAGCAACGATGTTCACCTATGATACACGGGTCTTACTTGTCATGGGGTTAGTCAGTATCGTGTTATTCCGATTGTCGCGTATTCGGTTTCGGGAAGTCCGGTTCGTCTTGATCTTTACAGCGCTATTCGTCCTGATTAATGCGCTCGCTGTTTATCTGTTCGAACCAGAGCAGGGTGTTGAAATCTATGGGTCGCGTCACGTCTTACTTGAAGGCATCGGACGATTCACGGTGACCGCAGAACAGTTATTTTATCTGTTTAATCTCATCTTAAAATACAGTGTGATCGTTCCGATTGCTGTGTTGTTTCTCGTCACGACCCATCCGACGGAGTTCGCTTCTTCGTTGAACCGGATTGGTGTTCCATATAAAATCGCTTTTGCGGTCTCCTTAGCGCTCCGTTATATTCCGGACGTACAAGCGGACTTCCGGACGATCGCGAATGCCCAAGAAGCGCGGGGGATTGCCGTCTCACACGGTTCGCTTTGGCAACGGGCGCGCAATAGTATCCAGATTTTACTTCCATTGCTGTTTACGAGTCTCGAGCGGATTGAGACAGTCAGTAACGCGATGGACCTCCGTGGATTCGGTGCCGGACGAAAACGGACGTGGTACAACCAAAAAACGATGAACCAGATTGATTATGTCGCAATCAGTTGTATAGTGCTATTGACGATTTTCTCATTCGTCGTCACTTTCTATGATGGTAATCGCTTTTATAATCCGTTTTAAGCATAAGATACGAAAAAGGCAGTGGAGGCGTCCACTGCCTTTTAACATATGACCAATCCGCTTACGCAGATCGTTTTTGATTTTCCCAACGTGGTGAATTCAATAGTTCAATCCATTTCTTGACGGCTGAAATCGTAATGACGATCGCGAGTAGACCCATCGTGACGGACAAGACTGTATTCAAGATGCTGAAACCTGGAGAATCCGGATTCGCATAGACGTTTGCGACCATCCAGATATCCGCGAACGTTACCGTGATCAGAAGGTAGACGAGCGGGATGAACGTCGTCAACGCATAGACTTTTTTATCAGCGATTTTCAAGATGATCGTCGTTCCGATGATCAAGCCGATTGAAGCCATTAGCTGGTTGGATACCCCGAATAATGCCCAAATCGAACCGATGTCACCCGAGAACAGGAGATAGCCCCAGAAGAACGTTCCGAGTGCTGAAGCGAAGATAGCACCTGGAATCCAGTCGACGCGTTTGAGCGGTTTATAGAACTCTCCGAAGAAGTCTTGAATCAAGTAACGAGCAACGCGTGTTCCTGCATCGATTGCTGTCAGAATGAAGACCGCTTCGAACAAAATGACGAATTGGAAGAAGAAGCCGGCAATCTCTTTGAACCATGGGATGGCGCGGAAGATGAACGTCATACCGACGGCGAGTGAGACAGCACCACCTGTTCGACCTGCCAGATCAAGACCGATTTCACGTGAGAGCTCATCGAGATAAACCGTGCTCATACCGAGCGTCGCGAATACTTCAGGAGTTGAGTTAATGGCGAAGTAGTCACCGACTTCTAGAGATGTCGCAGCGATCAATGCCATGACGGCAACGAGACATTCGACAAGCATGGCACCGAAAGCGACCGGTTTGATGTCGCTCCAGCGATTGATCATTTTTGGCGTCGTACCAGAACCAACGAAAGCGTGGAAACCAGAAATCGCACCACAGGCAATCGTAATTGAGATGAACGGCCAGACTGGACCAGCGATGATTGGACCGCCGCCATCAACAAACTTCGTGAACGCCGGGAAACGAATATCCGGATTGATGATGAAGACACCAACGATCAACGCAAGGAAAACACCGATCTTCATGAAACTGGATAAATAGTCACGTGGTGCGAGTAAGAGCCAAACAGGCAAAGCAGCAGCGAAGAAGGCATAGATCGGTAGGGCGATCGCGAGTTGACGTGACGAAAGATCGAACCAATCACCGATGAATGTTTCCGTCAACTGGGGACCAAAACCAATTGCCGCTAGAATCAGTAAGAAACCAACCGTTGAAGCAAGTGCTAGATTACCACCTTTGCGTAAGTAAATCCCAACGAGCATCGCAATCGGAATCGTCGAGAAGACAGCGAATGTACCCCATGGGTTATGTTCAAGGGCGTGCAGGACGACCATCGATAGACCAGCCATCGTGATCGTGATGATGAAGAGCATTGCAAGACCGGCACAAAAACCAGCGACGGGACCTAATTCTTTTTTAGCGACTTCAGACAGCGATTGACCGTCTTGGCGCATCGAGGCAAAAAGAACAACCATATCATGGACCGCTCCACCGATGACGGCACCGATCAAGAGCCACAGTAAGCCAGGAAGGTATCCGAACTGCGCAGCAAGGACAGGTCCGACAAGTGGACCGGCAGCAGCGATCGCTGCGAAGTGGTGTCCGAACGAGACCCATTTGTTCGTTGGGACGTAATCCTTTCCGTCCGCTAGTTTATGAGCAGGCGTTTCGCGATCATCTTTGATTTTTAAGACTTTCGCGGCCATGAACGTACCGTAGAGACGATACGCGATTAATAAGATACAGATGACAGCAATAACGATTGGAGTAGCGCTCATCTAAAATTCCTCCTCTTGAATGAACTATGATGGGTTTAGTATACAAGTTATGGAAGCGCTTTCTTTAATTTTTAGATGAGGTGTCGGTTTTGTCCGATGAAAGGTTGAAAATAGACCTTGAATCACAAAAAAGAAGCGCTTAAATCCCGAGCGCTTCTTTCAGTAGTTTGACATACGTCCGACTGACTGGCACATCAATCTGATGAATTTTTAAGTTGTAGGCCCCGTTGAACCAAGGTTCGATGGCATCTATTGCTGATAAGTTGACGAGGTACGAGCGGTGAACCCGTAAAAAGCGATGATCTTGAAGCTTTCGTTCGAGTTCGAGTAATGTCTCGTTCGATGGATACGCCTCATGTTCCGTGACGATCTTCGTCTTCCCGTTCTCAGCAACGATGTAATCGATATCTTGAGGAGACAATAACTTCAGTTGTTCGCCCGTCTCGACGGCTAAACGTTCAAGTCGAGGTGCTTTTTTCGGAAGCGGTCGCGCGACTTTTTCAATCGCACGGACAATCCGTGCTGGATCATACGGTTTCAAGATGTAGTCATAAGCATTGAGCTCAAACGCTTCAAGCGCATGAGCATCATACGCCGTCACAAACAAAAGAGCCGGAGGACGTGGCATCGATTTCAAGCGTTTGGCGACTTCAAGACCACTTCCGTCCGTCAGCTCGATGTCGAGAAAGACTAAGTCGGGTTGAAGGGAGCGAACGAGTCGTTCGGCTTCCTCGACACTACCGGTTTCCCCGACGACTTCAAGACCGGCTGCGGTCACGTGATATCGGAGCTCGTCACGTGCGAGCGGTTCATCTTCAATCAACAAGGTGCGCATGCTGGATCTCCTTTCTGACTTCAATCGGGAGACGAATCGCGATCGTCGTGCCGTTTTGACCGTCACTCGTGATCGTAAATTGTCCCTTTTCACCATATAAACTTCGAATCCGTTCTGCCGTATTGAATAATGCGGTACCGGTGCCTGAGGACGGAACGACTTCTCGACCGAGACGGGCAAGACGCGAGGCGTCAATCCCGCGTCCGTTGTCGACGACTTCGAGACACAGCTGACCTGCCTCACACCATGCCGTCACCCCGACATATCCCGTCTGTTCAGAAGAAAACGCATGAAGGAACGCATTTTCGATCAACGGTTGTAAGATGAACGGTGGAACGAGTAAGGACGTTGTCTCGTCCGCTAAATCGATATCAAGAAACGGTCGATTCGGAAAACGAGCAGCTTCAAGGGACGTATACGCCTCGATATGCTCAAGTTCCTTTTGGAGCGGAATTTTCGTTGAGCGCGCGCCTTGGAGGTTACTGCGGAAGAACGTCGACAATTCGAGCAACAACGTGCGTGCTTGTTCGACATCCGTTCGGCACAGCGCATAAATCGTATTGATCGCATTAAACAGGAAGTGGGGATGGATTTGTGCTTCGAGTGCCCGGATTTCGGCATCCTTCAGTAAACCAGCTTGCCGCTCTGCGTTCCCGAGTGCCAGTTGTGTCGAAAACAATTTCGCTAACCCTTCAATGAGTTCGACTTCGACAGCGTCGAGCAATTCGGCATGAGGGTAATAGACTTTTAACGTCCCGATCGTCGTTTCCCCGACGATGAGCGGAGCGATGATGCCAGCTTGAAGCGGACAATCTGGTACAGGACAGCCGATATCGAGTCGCTCCGTCACAAGACGGACTTGCCCGTCCTGCAAGACATGTTCGGTCGGTTTCGTCGTCCAGTGACTCCCAGCTTGATGGTGGTCGCTCCCGATACCGATATGGGCGAGGATGACGGATTGATCCGTCAACGAGACGGCTTCGGCTCGCGTTTGTTGTAACAGAATTTCCGCGACAGCTTCTGCCGTATGGATATGTAGACCACGCGTCAGATGCGGAAGCGTTAAATCAGCGATATGCAACGACCGTTCGGCTTCTCGTGCCCGAACCGTTTCCTCTTCTCGCGCAGCAAGACGGATGATCGATAAGAACAACCAGACACCTAGAACGTTAATCAGTGTCATCGGTAAGAAGATGAATTGAACAAGTTCAACGGCCGCATCAAAGGGACGGGAAAACAGTAAAATCAATGACATTTCAAACAGCATTAAAAAAGCAGTCAGACACACGGGCAATAACGCTTGGCTACTGAGGCGGTCGCGCCAATAGGAGCGTAAGAGGCCGCTGACACCGCCGGCGATGACAGTCGAAAGCGCGCAAGCGAACGCTGTGAATCCGCCGAGGGAGTACCGATGAATCCCGACGATCAGTCCGGTCATCAATCCACCGAGTGGACCAGCGAGTAATCCACTGATAACGACGATCATCGTTCGCGTATTCGCGATCGCCGATGTCCCGTCGACTTCTTCGAGCCAAGCATGGGGCAAGAATTCTGCTAAGTCGACTTTGACCCCTGTATAGTTACTTAAGATACCATACGTCGCAAAAAATAAGACGAGGACACGGAATTGCCAGCCGGCTTCCGGTTGACGCAACAGCCGGCGTGTCGGTCCCCACTGGGCGAGGATGAACGCCAAGATGATCATGATACCGAGTCGCTCGAGTAAAAAAGGAATCAGTTCCAACATGTGCATTCCTCCATTCGAGTTAAGTGTAAACGCTCGCAAAACGGAGAGCAATGCCGGTACATAAAAAAACCGCACGCCCTCTAGTGAAGAGGACGTACGGCAAGCCTGCTTATTGTGCGTCTTTATCGAACGTGATGCGTGCGATCGCATCATGTTGGTGAATCGTTTCTTCGTTACGGCATTCGACGTAGAACGAAGCGATTGGATCCATTTCGTACAGATCAGCAGCAATCAAGCGAACCATATCTTCTACGAAACGTGGATTTTCATATGCCAACTCTGTCACGCGTTTTTCATCCGGACGTTTGAGTACCGGGTGAAGTGGCGCTGAGGCATTGGATTCCGCAGCATCAAGCAATGATTGTTTCCAGTCAAAGTCTTCTGCTTCATCACGTAACGATGCTTCCATCGTGACGTAGCCACGTTGGTTGTGGGCACTGTATTCGCTGATTTCTTTTGAACATGGGCAAAGTGTTGTGACGTTAATCGTCAGACCGACAGACAATGTCGCTTCGTTTGTTTCCGTGTTGACACTGACTGTTTGCCACACTTCAGCATTCATCAAACCACTAAGTCCCGTTGCAGGTGCTTTACGTGTAAAGAACCATGGGTAACGGATCGTCAATTGACCTTCCGTTTGTTCCATACGATCCGCTAAATCACGTGCGAATTGAATGAGTGATTCATTCGTGACCGTCCAACCTTCGTTGTGGTATTGATCAAGCTGTTCCGTGAGACGGCTCATGTTGATCCCTTTACGGTCTTGTACGAGTGACGTCGACAGCTCGAACGTCGCGACTGTTGCTTGTGTGTTGTCCCCGTCTTGAATGACGACAGGATGTTTGACGTTTGAGATTCCAACAGCATCAAGTGCGAACAGGAAGTTCTTCGGTGTATTTTGCAAGTCGACCATCTTATCTTTTTCAGTCGGTTTTGTTCCTTTGATTGGTGGTACCGAACCGAACAGCTTATGGCGCTCTTCTTTCGTTGGTAACGTAATCGGGTAGGTAGACATATTCATTGGCCCCTTTGTCCTTTTGTAGTGTTTCAATAGTAATAACATGACAGGAATGCTAGAGACGAGCAAGTCTGATGATTCCGCAAATGTGTTTCATCGTTTCATCACTAGAAGTATTGTCTTGAATTTTATCACGAACGTTCGATAAACGAAACTCGCACGACTTAAAATCGACACATTCCATATCTGAAGGAATAACTTGCTTGCAATCGGGTATATTATCCTATAGTATATGTTCAGGTGAACGTGTAATTATTGTTTTTGTCATAGTCATACAATGTATTTTTGATTTTACAGATAGGCAGAGAAAGGGATGACAGAAATGGATTGGCAGTTATTACTTCAATATGCCTGGGTCGTACTCGTCTTGATCGCGCTTGAAGGATTACTTTCAGCGGATAATGCACTCGTACTTGCGGTCATGGTCAAGCACTTACCAGGAGAACAACAAAAGAAAGCACTTTTTTATGGACTAGCTGGAGCGTTCGTCTTACGATTCGCGGCATTGTTCGCGATTTCGTTCCTCGTCGATATTTGGCAAATCCAAGCACTTGGAGCGGCGTACTTGCTCGTCATGGGACTACGGCATATTTATAAGACCGTCAAAGCCAGAAAGCTCGGTGAGAATCATGGCGCTGAAAATGAACTCGATGCCGAACCGAAGTCAGAAGAACCAGTTTCAAAAGGTGAATTTTGGCGGACAGTCGCAAAAATCGAATTCGCAGACTTAGCGTTCGCAGTCGATTCGATTCTAGCTGCAGTCGCACTCGCCGTTGCTCTTCCGGACTGGGGAGCAGGCGAAATCGGTGGTTTGAACACCGGTCACTTTATCGTTATCCTGACAGGTGGTTTGATGGGGGTAGTCCTCATGCGTTTCGCGGCACGTGTCTTCGTGAAGTTGCTCGCAGAGCGTCCAGGCCTTGAAACCGCAGCCTTTGCAATCGTCGCCTGGGTCGGTGTGAAGTTAGCCGTTCTTGCGCTCGAGCACCCGAAATACCACGCTTCGATCGAGGGAACGATCTTCGAAGCCTTAAAACTTCCGGAAGGATTTGCTCACAGTACACCGTGGCAGGCATTCTTCTGGACAGTCATGGTCGGTCTCGCTCTTTGGGGATGGTTCTCGTCACCGAAGACGAAAGCCAATCCAGATGCGGAGAAGAAAGTCGATCAAAATCTATAAACGACTGAAACGATTCGTCATTTGACGGATCGTTTTTCTGTGTAGCGTATGAAAGAAAGACGCGCACGTTACATCTGTTCAATCAGCGGGAATAAGAGACAGAGTGAAGCTGAAAAGGAGAGCAGGTCTCTTTTTCTTTCCTCATGTCCGGCATATAATGAATAGAATGAACAAAAAAGGGGATTCGTTTGTATGGATATTGGATTAATTACGCAGTATGCGACCGTCGGACTCGTACTGATCATTTTGCAAGGGTTACTTTCTGCAGATAATGCGATGGTTATGGCTGTGCTCGTGCGTCCGTTACCGGATGATCAACGTAAAAAAGCACTGTTCTACGGTCTTGTCGGAGCACTTGTCTTACGTTTCGTGGCAATTTTCTTTGCTTCGTATTTAGCGACGATTTGGGAGCTCCAGGCACTCGGGGCGATTTATCTCTTCTATGTCGCATTTAAAGGAATCGTCGAGGCACGGTCGAATAAACATCAAGTACCGGACGCGATTGCTTCACAAAAGGCATCGCCGAATTTTTGGTGGACAGTCGTTAAAGTCGAATTCTCCGACTTAGCGTTCGCTGTCGACTCGACGCTTGCTGCCGTCGCGATGGCGACGACATTACCGATGATTGGTGGAACGATCGGCGGTCTGAATACAGGACAATTCTGGGTTGTCTTTTTCAGTGGGATCATCGGACTCGTCATCATGCGTTATTTCGCGAGCTGGTTCGTCGTCTTGCTCCAAAAACGACCAGGTATCGAAGAAGCAGCATTTTGGCTTGTGGCATGGGTTGGGGTGAAACTCGTCGTCATGACACTCGCGCATCCATCGATCGACGTCTTACCGCACGAGTTTCCAGAGAGTACACTTTGGCAGACGATTTTCTGGGTCGTCCTTGCCTTGATTCTGATCATTGGTTGGTTCCGAAGTGGAAGCAGCTCCAGTGAATCAGCAAAATAATACAACGACGGGCAGGGTACTCTCTGCCCGTCTTTCGTTAGGAGAGATTTTATGCAAAACGGTAATTTCATTCGCATGTTGACGCGGATGCAAAACGTTCCACGTTGGGATGAATACGCACCACGTTTTCCGGATAACGCAGCCAGTCATAGTTTTCGTGTCGCCTTATTCAGCTTGATGGCAAGCTATTTGGAAGAAGCAGACGGTCAACCGCCAGTCGACCGCCTGACGTTGCTTGGAAAAGCTTTGTTCCATGACATGAACGAGGTCATCACGGGACCGATTAAACACCGGACGAAAAAAGAGCCGACGTTGCATGCGCACATTCAGGCAATGGAACAACAGGCAAGTGAACAGCTCGTTTCCTTACTCTCAAAGTCGCTTCAACCAGCCTTTACGACGTATCTTGTTCATGCGGAAGATGATTCACCGGAAGGACGAATCGTCGAAGCCATCGATACGTTCGATGCGATGTTGTATGCGCGCCGGGAAGCGCGGATGACGGAGTCCGTCTTTTTCGAACAAAAAGCAGCGGAATTACAGGCTGTTCTGGAACGACACCCACTTATTTCCGTCCGTCGCTTGACGCAGTCCGTCATGGAAGAGGACGAGATGTCTCATTTCATAGAAAATGTCTTGATGATGGATACGATTCGACGCTGGAAAGGACGTTTCAACACGATTGATGATAATGATGCGACACATGCGTTTCGAGCAGCCTCGCTTGGTATATTCAATGGATTGATTGAATCAGAAAAATACGGCGTCACGATCGATATCGAAGAAGTCGTCTCTCGCCTCTTGTGTCATGATCTCGTCGAAGGAACGACGGGAGATGTTCTTGGACCTGTCAAACATGCGACACCGGTCACAGCGGCAGCCTTCGAAGCTTATGAACGGGCAGAAGGCGAGACATTGATCAACAATTTACCGGAAGACATCCGAACGCCGTTCCGTCGGTTCGTCGTTGAAGCAAAAGACGAGACGTATGAAGGTCAAATGGTCGACGTGATTGATAAACTCGATGCGTTGATCAAGATGAACATGGAACGTAAACTAAACGGTGTCGAGTATGAAACCGGTTATCGGGCACAACTCAAAAAGGTTCAGATGACATATGAAAATCCATCGGTCGTCTTTTTCCTCGCTTATGTCTTGCATGATTTGGATTACGTGACGTCATGACGAAGACGACGATGACACCACGCCGTTTGACGTTGATCTTGATCCTCGGTTCACTCGCTGCACTAGGACCGCTCTCGATCGACATGTATCTACCTGCTTTTCCGGATATGTCACGCTCATTTGATGCAAGTGCATCACTAATCCAATTGAGTTTGACGGCTTGTATGCTTGGAATGGCGCTCGGACAATTGATTGTTGGTCCGCTCAGTGACGTTCGTGGTCGTAAACGACCGTTGATGCTCGCCTTACTTGCCTATTTGCTGGCTTCGCTTGCTTGTGCGATGGCACCGACGATTGAAGTGTTGATCGCGCTTCGCTTCATCCAAGGGGCAGCCGGAGCGTCAGGTATCGTCATTTCCCGGGCAATCGTTCGTGACCTATTCGAAGGACCTGAATTGACGCGGTTCTTTGCTGCCTTGTCACTCGTTAACGGAACAGCGCCGATTCTCGCACCCGTCATTGGTGGACAACTCCTCCGGTTCGGCGATTGGCATTTCGTCTTTTACTTACTGGCGATTTTAAGTACGTTGATGTTACTTGCGGTTGCGCTACGTTTACCGGAAACACTCCCGCTCGAGAGACGCGTTGAAGGAAATCTGACGACAACGTTGAAGACGTTCGGACGCTTGTTGACGGACCGTGTCTTCATCGGCTATGCGTTCGCGCAAGCATTCGTCATGGGTGCGATGTTTGCCTACATTTCCGGTTCCCCGTTCGTCTTACAAAATATTTATGGCGCTTCGCCGCAACAGTTCAGTTTTTTGTTCGGCTTAAACGGAATCGGAATCATCTTAGCAGCTCAAATCGCCGGTCGTCTTGCTGGTCGTGTCGATTCAGAGCGGCTGATGCGAATCAGTTTGACGATCGTTGCGAGTGCGAGTATCTTATTGTTCCTCGCTTTGACGTTAACGGATCAGTTGATTTTCGTCATGATTCCTCTGTTTTTCGTCGTCTCAAGCGTCGGATTGATCTCAACGCTTGGTTTTACCTTAGCGATGCAAAATTACGGAGCAACGGCTGGAAGTGCTTCGGCACTCCTTGGACTTTTACCGATGCTCGTCGGTTCGCTCGTGTCACCACTGGTCGGCATCATGGGAGAGCAATCGGCTGTTCCGATGGGTCTGATCATCATGACACTCGATTGTCTGGCGCTCGTCCTCTATTACGGACTGATCGTTCGACGATCGAACCGCTCATAAATATTCGTTAGTCAAAAACGTTTGTCCCATTTAGGCGACAAGCGTTTTTTTATTTAATGAAAGGAAAAGAAATGGATTTCATTTTGAAACATTTTCTAGATGATTTGCGTAGAACAGGAGGAAAGCCAGTACTTCAGAAAGGAGTGGAGCGATGAAACAGGAGTTGCCGCGTGAACGAGAACCGTCGATCGAAGCAAGATTAGCACGTCATTTTGCCGCGCAAAAAAAATACTTACGTCGTCAAGAAGAAGCGACTGATCAACGAGATAAAGAGTTGGCTCGTTTATTGTATGAAGAAAACCGGACTGCCTATCAGCGTGCTTACCACGAACTGTATGGCTCGCATCCTTACATCGAGGTGAACGAAGATGGACGTTAGTACACTTTATTTATATGCATTGGCAGCCGCGGCGTGTGGTGTGTTTGTGTCCATCCTATTCTCAGATGTCATTCCCGGTGTCGATCAAATTTTCCATCCCACATTGATCTTATCTTTCGTCATCATCACGTCAGCAATCGGCTTCGGTCTCGAGCAGCTCAGTCCACTTGGTTCGATGTTGATTTTAATCATCAGTAGTGTGATTGCGTTATTAGTGACGACGCTGATGCATATCTTTTTATTCGTTCCGATGGCGCAAGCCGAGCAGTCACTTGGTTTTTCGGAACAGATGCTAGAAGGACGCAGCGCAACCGTCATCGTGCCGATTCCGACTGAAGGATATGGTGAAATCTTACTTGATGACGTCTCAGGACGCGTATCAAAGTCAGCCGTTCTATTTGAAGGTCCCGCTTTACCACAAGGCACGAAGGTGCTCGTCATTGAGATCAAACAAGGGGTCGCATCTGTCATGACGTACCCCCAACAATGGAAAAAGGAGATGTTTTTATGAATCCAGTGTTAATCGTATCGATCATCGCGGTCGCCTTGATCGTTGCCTTGATCGTTTTGTTCATCACGAAGTACCGGACGGTTGGTCCGGAGGAAGCGTTGATCGTATCCGGTAGTTATCTCGGAGGACGTAACGTCAATACGGATGAGTCCGGCAACCGCGTGAAGATCATTCGCGGTGGAGGGACGTTCGTGTTACCTGTCTTTCAACAAGCAACACCACTGAGTTTGTTATCGAGTAAACTCGAAGTCACGACACCAGAAGTGTACACGGAGCAAGGTGTACCAGTCATGGCAGACGGAACAGCGATCATTAAGATTGGCAGTTCGATTTCTGAAATTGCGACGGCAGCGGAGCAGTTCCTCGGAAAATCAAAAGAAGAGCGTGAAGGGGAAGCGCGTGAAGTCCTTGAAGGGCATTTACGTTCGATTCTCGGTTCGATGACCGTCGAAGAAATTTATAAGAACCGTGATAAATTCTCGCAAGAAGTTCAGCGGGTCGCGTCTCAAGACCTTGCGAAGATGGGACTCGTCATCGTTTCCTTTACGATCAAAGACGTCCGTGACAAAAACGGATACTTAGAATCACTCGGGAAACCACGGATCGCACAGGTTCGCCGTGATGCGGACATCGCAACCGCGGACGCGGAAAAAGAGACACGGATCAAACGAGCGGAAGCTTCAAAAGATGCGAAAAAAGCAGAACTTGAGCGCGCAACAGAGATCGCTGAAGCGGAAAAAGAAAATCAGTTGAAGATGGCAGATTACCGCCGTGAACAAGATATCGCGAAGGCGAAAGCCGACCAAGCGTATGATCTTGAGAATGCACGCGCGCAACAAGAAGTCACCGAGCAACAGATGCAAATCAAAATCATCGAGCGTCAAAAACAAATCGAGCTCGAAGAACGCGAAATTCTCCGTCGTGAGAAACAATACGATGCGGAAGTCAAAAAACGCGCTGACGCGGATCGTTACTCAATCGAGCAAGCGGCCCAAGCGGACCGTGCGAAGCAATATGCGGAAGCGGACGCAACGAAATACCGGATTGAGGCATCGGCAAAAGCGGATGCAGAACGAATTCGTTTGGATGGTCTTGCGAAAGCGGACGCGGAGCGGGCACAAGGGGAAACAGAAGCGGATATCATTCGTCTAAAGGGTCTTGCCGAAGCAGAAGCGAAAGAAAAAATCGCGCAGGCGTTCGAACAATTCGGACAAGCAGCGATTCTCGACATGGTCATTCGCATGATGCCAGAGTACGCGAAAGAGATTGCGGCACCACTCGGCAATATCGATAAAATCACGGTCGTTGATACAGGTAGCGGCGAAGGTGGCGGCGCGAACCGTGTCACCGGTTACGCAACGGATTTGATGGCATCACTGCAAGAGACGTTAAAAGCGTCGTCCGGACTAGATGTCAAAGAGTTGATCGAGAACTTCTCTGGTAAAGGGACAGCAAAACCGTTGACAGTCAACTTGAATTCCCATGATGCGGTGGCAGCGTCAAAAACAGAAGACTGATATAATTACTAGGCATTAGTAGAAGTAGTTTTTGAAAGGATATCTCATCATGGATGGTTTAGCTCTACTACAAGATCGTTGGATGCTGTTGCTCCCGTTCGTTGTCGTCTTCTTAATCAACGTCGGGTTATTGACAGCCCTTCTAAAGAAGCGAAATGATTTACCGAAGATGCTGGTCCTTGGAATGGGTGGGATGGCGATCGTATTCATCGTCTCCTCACTCGGTTTAAGCGTGGTACTGTTGTTCTTCGGCTATAATTCCTAAAAAACGGGACGGACTCTTAACCGAGTCTGTCCCGTTTTAAATAAAGGAATAATGAATGCTGTTAACGTGGTAGGTCGTACCCAATGACGACGAGTCCCGGTCCAGTATGTGAACCGATCGCTGCGCCGGCGATCGTCAAGATGACTTCACTTGGTGAAAACTGTGCTTCAATCAATTGTTTTAACTGTTCTGCCCGTTCGATCGAATCTCCATGACCAATCATGATTCGATGTCCGTCAATCGCTGGACGTGCTTCTTCCATCCACTCGACGATCCGGTTCATGACTTTTTTCTGACCACGGATCTTTTCTTTTGGAATTAACTTCCCGTCTTCGACTGTCAACAGTGGCAAGATCGATAAGAGACCACCAATGAAGGCGCTAGCTCGCGAAACCCGTCCACCGCGCATCAAGTATTCAAGTGTTTCCACTGTGAAGAGGTGGCGAATCGTATTCACTTTGGCTTCAGCGTAAGCCACTGTTTCTTCAAACGAATGTGTCTTCGCATATTCTGCGACATCGAGAACGAACAATCCTTGTCCTGTTGAAGCGGTTTTCGTATCGAGTACAAGATAAGGAACATTCGGATACTTTTCCGCGAGTTCTTCCGCAAGCATCTTCGCGGTTTGATACGTTCCCGACAATTCGCTTGAGAAGGCGAGATAGAGGAAGGGATCTCCTTGTTCGAAGTGACGTGTGAACACTTCGACCATCCGGCTGACTTCGACCTGGAATGTCTTTGGCGCCGCACCGTCACGCATCTTATCATACAGTTGTTTCGGAGATATCGATTCTCCATCGAAGAACGTGTCTTCGTCAATCAATACACCGAACGGCATGACCGTAAAATCATAAGCATCTAACATATCTTTTGGTGCATCAGCACCACTGTCTGTGATCAATCGGATCATCACGCTCTCTCCTTTCTTAACCTAGGGCTTTTTCGTTTCGATCAAGCATCCGACTCAAGTTGACGCCGAAACGCTCGTTCTCGAGTTCCGTCAACGTCGCGGGCGTCAAATCAGCGCCGAGCGCAAGTAACGCCTCATACGCACGACGTAAGCACTCCTCGACCGTTAAGGAAGTACCAAGCAGTTCCTCGAGTGACGCCATCGTTTCCGGCACGACGGTCGGATAGATGAACTTTGTTGTCTCACCTTGAAGCGCTGCCGCGTAAAAGTCACGGACTAAAGCGGCGCGTTGACTTCCACTTCCATTGACACAAAGGTAGATTTGGACAGCGACTCCGCCACGAACACGACGTTGCGAGATACCGGCGAACTTTTTACCGGCAATCGACAAGTCATAAGAACCGGGACAATACGATCCGACGACTTCACCGGTGACGATCGCGTCTGTTTCTTGCGCGAACATATGGCGGACGAGCGCAAGCATCGCTTCGTAACCGCTGTCGATATCGATGCCACCACGTTCAGGTAGGACAAGTGAAATATTCAAAACACCTGCATCAAGGACGACAGCAAGACCACCCGAATTACGGACGACAGGCGAGAAACCATGTTCATGCAGAACGGTTACACCGTCAGCAAGATGGGGAAGACGGGCATCCTGAATGCCGAGGACGACGGTTTCGTGGTGAATCCAAGAGCGGAGTGCGGCTCCTTCGTTTGCGACGGAAGCACATAATGTGTCGTCCATCGCAAACGATTGTGTCGCATGGAAAGCAGTTCCGAGTGACGTTTGATCAAAAATACGATAATGTTCTTGTTTTAAGAGTTCGATTCCCATAGGCTCGTTCCTTTATTGTAGATTTGCGACATCATTATAGCACAGGGTGTGTAAAGTTTCTGTGCGAAGCGCTGCGGGAGACAGGAATCCTTTGAGATAAAACCGAACAACAACGACATAGACACGATTTAAAGGAGAGAAACATATGTATCAATCATTGGGACAATTAAAGGAAACGAAGGTCTTCAAAGATCCTGTTCATCGCTATATCTATGTCAGTGATCAGTTGATTTGGCAACTGATCGGAACACGTGAATTTCAACGACTACGCCGGATCAAACAACTGGGAACATCTTTTTTAACATTTCATGGAGCGGAACATACGCGGTTCCATCATTCACTCGGTGTTTATGAGATCACGCGACAACTGATCGACGTCTTCAACGGTCGCGCTGATTGGGATGATCAGTACCGGGAGTTGACGCTGGCTGCGGCACTCTTACATGATGTCGGTCACGGTCCGTTTTCGCACGCGTTCGAGAATGTCTTCGGTGTCAACCATGAGACATGGACAGAGCGGATCATCCTCGGGGATACGGAAATCAAAAAAGTTCTCGATCAGGTCGGAGACGGATTCGCGGAAGAAGTGGCGTCAATCATCAATAAGACCCATCCGAATCAACTGCTCGTCACGATGATCAGCTCACAACTCGACGTCGATCGGATGGACTATTTGTTGCGTGATGCACACTTTGCCGGTGTCAGCTACGGAAAATTTGATCTCGAGCGGATGCTTCGGGTATTGCGTCCGGCGCCGAATCAGATGGTCGTCAAACAGTCCGGGATGCATTCGATCGAAGACTATATCATGCGCCGCTATCAGATGTATTGGCAAGTCTATCTGCATCCGGTGACACGATCGAGTGATTACCTATTAAAAGCCATTCTCGAACGAGCACAGGAATTGTATCTGTCCGGTTATCCGTTTGCGATTGCGCCGATTCATTTAATGCCGTTGTTTGATCAGAAGATGGAGTTGCGTGATTTCCTTGGACTTGACGAGACGATCGTCTACTTCTATTTTCAGCAGTGGGCAAACGAACAAGATTCGATCCTTGCAGATTTGTCCAGTCGATTCGTTGATCGAAAATTGTTCAAGTATGTCGATTACCCGGCTGAAAAACGTGAACTCGTCCACGAAAAATTATGTGAGTTGTTTGAAGCGATCGGCTTAAATCCGGCTTATTATTTACTCGAAGATAAATTAAGTCGACTTCCTTACGATTTATATGGAGATAACGGTGAAATCAGTAAACAACCAATCATGTTACAGATGAAAAATGGACAGATGAAAGAGATTTCGCAAGTTTCGCCACTCGTTCAAGCCATCGCGACATCACGGCAGACGGATGAGAAGCTGTTCTTCCCGCAAGAAATTTTGCACGACTTGCGTGAACATGCGAACGAGAAGATGCAAATCGACCAGTTATTGATTGGTAGCGTGACGTCATGATATCGTCCGCTGTCCTTACGAAAATCTTACAACAGCTTGGACAGGAGGGAGGAGAGGTCGAAGTCCTAAAAGGGGCGACTTCCTCCCTCGTTTTACGAGTCGGTGAGGGAATTCTTCGCGTCCATACGAATCAAGAATGGTTGCGAGAAGAGCCCGACCTCGTCTCACATGAAGTATTTGCGTTGCAAGCAGCAGGTGATTTGGCACCAGATGTACTGGATTATCAAACGGATGTTAGAGACGAAATACCACCGTGGTTATATATGACGCGTTCGCCGGGAGAGATTCGGATTGATCGAGTCGATACGGTATACGTCGAACGATTGGCATGTACGCTTGCTGCGATTCACGCATTGCCGGTACCGGAAGCACGGTATGTTTACCGACCATATGCGACGGAACGACACGTGCCGACGTGGACGAATCGTCCGAAATTATGGTGTCGACTGTTAACTGTTCAGCCGATTGAAAGTCAACATATCCGTTTTATTCATCGGGATTTCCATCCGGTCAATGTGTTATACGAAATAGACGAAACATGTCATACGATTGATTGGGTGAACGCATGTATAGGTCCTGTTGAAGTGGACTTAGCACATTGCCGCTTGAATCTTGCTTTGCTCGAATCCGTCGAGGTGGCAGATCATTTTTTAGAAAGTTACCTCAAACAGACGAAACGTTCTTACGATCACGCGTGGGATATTCGGGCTGTTTTTGATTTTGGACCGGAAACAATCGACGTCTATCCGGGGTGGAAAGCATATGGAAGGCAAAACCTCAGTCAGGACAATGTTCGGGAACGCTTGGAAAAGTTTGTCTTGAAAGTCTATGAAAATAACGAAAGCGGTTACTAAATGAACTTTTCCTCTTGTAGTTCTTTGAAATATTGATTATTCTATTACTTGGAAAGAGATTAAACGTCAGACATCGTACGAATGTACAACTGATAAACAACTAATAGATAGAGGGGTACTTCATGAAATATCTTATCGCACTACTCGGACTGGCTATCGTTTTCGGCTTGGCACTCCTTGTCAGCAGCAACCGTAAAAGCATCAAATTGAAACCGCTTGCGGTCATGCTAGTTCTTCAGCTCGTACTTGGGTATGTGTTACTCAATACATCGTTCGGTTACATCATCATTCGTGGTGTAGCGAAAGTATTCGAAAAACTGCTCAGCTATGCGGCAATCGGCATCAACTTCGTCTTCGGTGGTTTAGCGAACGAAGGCGCACAACCGTTCTTCATTAACGTCTTGCTACCAATCGTCTTTATCTCTGCCTTGATCGGGATTCTTCAGTTCACGAAGATTCTTCCAATCTTGATGCGCGGGATTGGCTTCGTCCTCTCGAAAGTCAACGGGATGGGACGTCTTGAGTCTTACAATGCGGTTGCTTCAGCTGCGATCGGACAATCAGAAGTATTCATCACAGTCAAAAAACAAATCGGTCAATTACCGGCAAACCGTCTTTACACATTGTGTGCGTCAGCGATGTCGACAGTTTCGATGTCAATCGTCGGTGCGTACATGACGATGGTCGAACCCAAATATGTCGTTACAGCCATCGTCTTGAACTTGTTTGGTGGTTTCATGATCGTCTCGATCATCAACCCGTACACGGTCGACCCAGAAGAAGACATTCTTGAAATCGTTGAAGAAAAACAAACATTCTTCGAGATGCTCGGCGAATACATCATGGATGGATTCAAGGTCGCGATCATCGTTGGTGCGATGTTGATCGGTTACAATGCCTTGATCGGTATGGTCAACGATATCTTCCTCATGGTTCTCGATATCTCGTTCCAAGAAATTCTCGGATACATCTTTGCACCATTCGCTTTCATCATGGGTGTTCCATGGGCGGAAGCTGTCAGTGCCGGTAGTATCATGGCAACGAAATTGATCACGAATGAATTCGTTGCGATGTTAAGCCTTCCTGAGTACACGAAAGAGTTCTCAGAACGTACACTCGGAATCGTGTCTGTCTTCTTGATCTCGTTCGCGAACTTCTCGTCGATCGGAATCATCGCTGGTGCGGTTAAAGGATTGAACGATCGCCAAGGAAGCGTTGCAGCTAGTTTTGGCTTGAAATTACTCTACGGTGCAACACTTGTCAGCGTCTTGACGTCAATCGTCGTCAGTGTCTTGCTGTAATCGTTACACACGTAAAAGAGCAATGGATCAACAGGTCCATTGCTCTTTTTGTTTTTCATTCAGTTGATCCATGCGAAGCAATTCCGACGCGGACGCGATGATGGGTTCCGTCATGATAGACTTCGTAAGCGAACTGCGCGACGTTTTCCCGGGGAATCGGACCTGTCGGTGCCGTGAAACGTGTCGTCTCGATCAACAGGTCGTCAGCAGCAAGTGCGTTGTCTTCCGTCAGTTGTGTTGGACAGATGACGGTGAAGTCGACGTCTGCATCCTTTAAAGTCAGATAAGCTTTCAAGTGATCCTCTGCTGCAATCGTCGAGCGGCGACGGGACTCACTCGATTGGAAACGATACTTCCCCGGTTCTTCTGACGCATCGAGAATGCCTGCTGTACCAATGAAGACGATCCGTTCGATGCCTGCTTCCTTCATCTTCGTGACGAGATGTGGAATCGCTGTCGAGAGGACCTGTTGTTGATCGGTACCAAGACAACTGAAGACAGCCGTACTTCCTGCGAGTGCTTGTCCGAGGTCCTCTGGATTCGTCGCGTCTCCTGTCAGGATATGAAGGCGATCGTGAACGGGTAAGTCCGGTGATGTGGAACGCACGAGTGCTTGGACATCATAGCCGTCTTCTAATAACCGATCAATTAAAGGGCGACCCGTTCGACCGGTCGCACCAAGTACAGTAACAGTAGTCATAAGTTTTCCTCCTTAAGGATCAAGTAGATGGGAAAAAGAGACGTGCGGTCACGACCGGACGTCTCTTTTTGGTTATTTATCCGCGAACATGACGCCAGCTTGACCGTAATCCGTTTTTTCCATCTCTTCGATGAAGACCGTGATGTTTTCTTTTGGAGCATTCGTCGTTTCCGACACCGCTTCCGTGACTTTTTCAATCAACGCGCGTTTTTGTTCAACTGTTCGACCCGATAACATTTTAACCGTAACATATGGCATGACTTCATTTCCCCCTCTAGCATGATGACGATACGCCATCAGTATAGCGCATTCGATAGGGGATTCGTCAATTCGAACATCGTTTTCGAAAAAGAAGGGTATAAGGTAGGAGCTATTCTTGTCGGAAGCGAAAGAAGTCATACACATACGGCGGAAAAGGAGAGACATAATGGACGCGATCATACGGAAGAAAATTCATACGCTACTGATTTTTGATCGGACGTTACCGGAGGATACGAGTTATCCATTATCTGGCGCAAAAGGGCTTGAGGTTGCAGATATCGTATTTGAACAGAACATTCCGTTCGGTCGACTCGTGACGGATAAAGATTTGGCTCAAATGCTGAATCAAAAAGAAGCAAAGCGATACGGGATGCTGACGTTGCTTGAGGACGATGTGCGTTTTAAACCACTGTTTCAAAACCGGAAGCCGACAGCCGACATGGAAGAGGAGGTCGAGGCGAAGGTGCGGGAACTCGCGCATCAGTTACGTGCGATTCGATCGCGATGTTCTTCCCTAGAGCGTCTCTTTTTATTCGGTCGTGCAGCGCAAACCTTATTTGACCGCGCTTTGCTCCATCTCGAAGAGGTCAATCCCCCGGCACACGAGGAGATTGCTTCCATGACGTGTTATCGTCTCCCGACGATTCGCCGAGCGACAGAGGAACAATTACAGCTCCTCCGTTACGAGTGACTGGTTGCAGACACCTCGGAATACGGTATGATAGAAGTAACAGGATTAAAAGGGGACAAAACACGATGGAAAAAAAGATTAACTTTAATATCATTTCAGATAACTCTACAGACGGTCACGGAGGATTTGGTGTCGGAACACTCAGTTTAAATAGTATGTCACCGGTCATCATTTCTCCGGAAGACGGTGAAGCTTACATCGATATGGGTGCGATGCATGCGAAAGCTGCCATTGAGAAGCGCGTCAAGTTCACGACGGATAAAGCCGATACACCGAACGGTAAATTGTACTGGATCGTCTGGGTGACAGTCGGTCGTAAGCCAGAAGGCTTCTATTACGGTGGTGTCGCTGCGTGCGATCTGTTAGTCGATGCGGAAGCGCGTCGCGGATTCAAGATTCTTGCCGACCACGTCAATAAGATGGATAAATCCCTTAAAGGACGGATCGTCGTCGATCATATGGATGAGCGTTCAAAGGAATTGTTACGTGATTTCTTACAGACACATAAACCGGAGATGTGGGAAAATGCTGACGCTGCTCTACATGAAGCATTGGTCTAAAAAAAGAACGTGTGCCGCGGCACACGTTCTTTTTTTATGGTCGTTTCAGCGTCAAGACGACGAGTTCCGGATGATTGAACAGACGAAATGGAAACAGACTGTTCCCGAGACCACGACTGACAATCAGTTCAGTCTGCTGTTCCTGATATCGACCTGCCGTTACTTTTGGGAAAAAGCCTTGACCGGGGGCATACAGACCCTCTGTAAACGGCAGTCGAATCTGACCGCCATGCGCATGACCGGACAAGACGAGATCAATGGATCGTTCCGCGTACAGCGATTTATACTCCGGACGATGGGCGAGCAAGAGCTGGAACGCATCAGGTGAGACGTCTTGTAGTGCTTGATCGAGACTTTGACGAATGCCATCCGGTTCCGACAGTCCTTCACGCCAACGTGTCGTCGTCGGGTCGTCGATACCAAGTAACGAAATCGATTGACCTTGGTATTCAATGACGCGCACTTCATTCCGGAGAACGGTGACACCCATTTGCTCAAGCTTCGGCAAAATCGTTAGATTTCGTCGGACTTCATGATTCCCGGTGACGAAATAAACGGGGTATCGATCGACGAGCGTTTTCATGAGTGTAAGGGCAGCTTCTTCACCGTTTCGTCGTGAGTCAATCAAATCACCTGTCATGACGACGAGATCCGGCTTTTCGCGATCAATTTTCTTCAGTAGTCGTTCTTGTTCATTCCCGAACGCTTTGCCATGTAAATCGGCGATCTGAACGACGTGATAGCCGTCAAACGCTTCCGGTAAGCGACTTGACGTAACCGTCACCTGTGAGACATCGATGACGTTATTTTCACGATATAAAAACCAGCTTCCTAAGGCTAGGACGCTGAGGGACACCAACCAGCGTGTACGTTTACGCATAAGTCACCTCATTTCTTCTATTAAGCATAATTCAGAATAACAAAAAAGACCTCCTTCCGTATGCGACGGAAGGAGGAGTTCAAAACGTTTTATGCGTCTTGTTTTAAGTCTGTGACTTCTTTTTGCGCATCAGGCTCTTGTGATAAATCTTTGAACAGGGCGATGACCATCATTCCGACAACGAAGATGAACGGGAAGGCGGCCAGAACAGCTGCTGCCTGTAAAGCGCTTAATCCACCGGCATAAAGTAAGACGGCAGCGATCGAAGACTGGATGATACCCCAAGCGAGCTTGATGCGTAAGCTTGGCATCAGGCTACCACCAGACGATAGCATCCCGAGAACGTATGTCGCGGAGTCAGCCGAAGTGATGAAGAACGTCGTGATCAAGAAGACGGCGACGATACTAAGGAACGTGCCTAAGCCACCGAATGTCTCAAACAGAGCGAACATACCGGTTTCGACTCCTTTATCATTAACCGTCGAAATCAAATCGACGTTTTGGAACAATTCGTTCCAGATCGCTGATCCACCGAAGACAGAGAACCAAAGGAGACCAAAAATCGTTGGGACGAGCATGATCCCGATGACGAATTCACGGATCGTCCGTCCTTTCGAGACACGGGCGATGAACGTACCGACGAATGGTGACCATGAAATCCACCATGCCCAGTAGAAAATTGTCCAACCGTTGATCCATTCGCGTTCATCTGGGTTAAAGGCAGATGCCCGGAAGCTCATGACGGGTAAGTTCTGCAGGTAAGCCCCTGTCGTTTGCACGAAAAGATCCATGATGAAGCTAAACGGGCCGAGGAAGAGGACGCCGACCATCAGTAGAACGGCAAGAACGATGTTGGCGTTACTGAGACGAACGATCCCTTTATCGAGTCCTGACGCGGCACTCATCATATAAAGCACTGACACGATGACGATGATGATCATTTGTGTCGTGAATGAGTTTGGAACACTACTCGTCAGGAAGTTAAGTCCACCTGAGATTTGTTGGGCACCAAGACCGAGTGACGTCGCGACACCGAATGCCGTTGCGACGATAGCAAGTACTTCGACCGTACCTTTACCGGCAGAGGCGTACCGAGGCTTCATCAATGAAGCGACCGTGTCACCAATTGTAGCGGGACGTCCTTTTCGGAATGTCGAGTAAGCGATGGCAAGCGCGACGATCGCATACAGGGCCCAAGGGTGTAGTCCCCAGTGGAAGAACGAATAGCGCATCGCAAGGCGTGCTGCTTCCGTCGGATCGTCTGTTGCGACCGGCGGTGTATGGAAGTGCGTCAATGGCTCTGAGACACCCCAGAAGACAAGACCGATTCCCATACCAGCACTGAAGAGCATGGCAAACCAAGAAATAAGACCGTATTCAGGACGGTCCGAATCCTTACCAAGTCGGATGGAACCGAAGCGGGAAAAGATTAAAAAGATAGCAATGATTAAAAAGGCACTCATGCCAAGAAGATAAAGCCAGCCAAATCCGTTAGAGACAAACGATTGAGCTTTAGCTGTGACATTTCCGAGACTAGCTGCACCGATTAGGGATTCCGGTAAGATTCCCCATATGGTAAAGAGCACACAGAAAATGACGGATACCATAAAGACTGTTGTGATCTTACTTTTTCGATTATTTTCCATCGTGTTCTACACCTTCTTTCGAATTTTACATAGTTGTTCTGTATCAAATGATGGCAACGACATTATCATTACCCCATACATCCGATAACAAAACCTAATCACGCAGGGTACTACCGTAACAAAAACTTTGGTAAAAAAGCAAATCAACTGGGAAATGAGAACGGAAAAACTAATGATTTACAGGAAGGTACACTAAAAAAAGGTTGGATTCATGCGTACTTAAAATAATGCGGAAATAAAGAAAGAGAAGACGTTAATACTATTATTTCCCGTTTCGTCTTAAAACTAACGTAAAGCTTGATGTGAGCAAATCAGAGGCGGTCGGAAATCAGATTTGATATAACAAAAGCAGCATCAATTCAAAGGAGGCACTTCACATGGAAAAACAACAACAAAAACAAGCGATTCTTGAAGCATTTCAATCTCGTCATGCGACAAAGACATTTAATGGTCAAATGATCCCAGAAGACGATTTCCGGTTCATTCTAGAAACGGCGCGTCTGTCACCGAGCTCGTTCGGATATGAGCCATGGAACATGCTCGTCATTCAAAATCCAGAAATCCGAGAAGCCTTAAAAGAAATTTCTTGGGGCGCACAAGGACAATTGCCGACAGCGAGTCACTTCGTCTTGTTCCTCGCCCGCACCGGAGAACAAATGCAGGCAGATGGTCCGCATGTCACGCAGATGATGGATTTCCTTGGTTTATCCGAAGAAGCGAAAGCTGGACGGACGAAGCGTTACGGTCTGTTTTTAGAGGAGGATTTCGCGATTGGTGATAACCCGAAAGCGATGGAAGACTGGGCAGCCAAACAAGCCTATATCGCACTTGGGAACATGATGTCGACGGCGGCACAAATCGGAATCGATTCATGCCCAATCGAAGGATTCGACCAGCAAGCAGTGGAGCAATTACTCGTCGATCGTGGACTGCTCGATCGTTCTGTTTTCACGGTGCCGGTCATGGTCGCATTCGGTTACCGGGCAGACGAACCAAAACGTGAGAAGCAACGTCGTCCGCTTGATGAAATCGTGACGTTCGTCGAGTAAAGACGGAAGACAAAAATTTTCGAATTATATAGAAGTTTCTTTCGAAATTCGGTATACTCGCATTTGTATGATTAAGAAGCGCCGTAAACGCCACTCGCATACGAACAACTTTTGTCTTGATGAAAGAAAGGGGTTCTATCGCAAATGGAACAAAAATTAAAGTTATGGTTCACGGAACACCAAACGGAAGATTACGGTATCACATTCCGTGTCAACCACGTTTATGAGAGCGAACAAACGGAGTTTCAACGCCTAGAGATGGTTGAAACGGACGAGTTCGGTACGATGTTGTTACTTGACGGAATGGTCATGACGACAGATAAGGACGAGTTCGTTTACCACGAGATGGTCGCGCACGTCCCATTGTTCACACACCCGAATCCAAAATCGGTTCTGGTTGTTGGTGGAGGAGACGGCGGAGTCATCCGTGAAGTCTTGAAACACCCGTCCGTCGAAAAAGCGGTTTTAGTTGAAATCGACGGAAAAGTCATCGAGTATTCGAAAAAATACCTCCCGAACATTGCAGGTGGATTGGACGATGCACGCGTCGAAGTCATCGTTGGGGATGGATTCATGCATATCGCAGAAGCAGAAAACGAGTATGATGTCATCATGGTCGATTCGACAGAACCAGTTGGTCCAGCGGTCAACTTGTTCACGAAAGGCTTCTACTCTGGTATTTCAAAAGCATTAAAAGAAGACGGCATTTTCGTCGCACAATCGGATAACCCATGGTTCACACCAGACTTGATCCGTGATGTTCAACGCGACGTCAAAGAAATCTTCCCGATCACGAAGCTCTACATCGCAAACGTTCCGACGTATCCAAGTGGTCTTTGGACGTTCACAATCGGATCAAAGAAACACGATCCGCTTGCTGTCGCACCAGAGCGTTTCCACGAGATCGACACGAAGTATTACACGCCTGAGCTTCACACGGCAGCCTTCGCGCTTCCGAAGTTCGTCAAAGATTTGACGAACGGTTGAGTTCAGTCACTATAGACACACATGAACAGAGCGGTTTCGATCTTCGAAATCGCTCTGTTGTCAGGTAAAGAGGCGTTTGCATCAGTAAACGACCAATGAATAGGGGGAATGAATCATGCGTTTTAATGAAGCATATTCAGGAAAAGTCTTTATCGCAAGTCAACCGACTCACGAGGATGCAAAAGGAATTTTATACGGCATGCCGATGGACTGGACGGTCAGTTTCCGTCCCGGTTCACGATTCGGTCCGGCACGTATCCGTGAAGTCTCACTTGGTCTAGAAGAATATAGCCCGTACTTAGATGGCGACATCGCCGACGCGAAGTTGTTTGACGCGGGAGATATCCCTTTACCATTCGGGAATGCACAAAAATCACTTGATATGATTGAAGAATACGTCGATTCATTACTGACAGCAGGCAAGTTCCCGCTCGGTATGGGTGGCGAACATTTAGTCACGTGGCCCGTCGTCAAAGCGTTCGATAAACACTACGATGATTTCGTTGTGCTTCACTTTGATGCGCATACGGACTTACGTGACGAGTACGAAGGAGAGCCATTGTCGCACTCGACGCCACTCAAGAAGATCGCAAACTTGATCGGACCAGAGAATTGCTATTCATTCGGAATTCGTTCAGGGATGAAAGAAGAGTTCGAATGGGCGAAGACGTCAGGCTACAACCTCTTCAAATACGAAATCGTCGAGCCGCTTCGTCAAGTTCTTCCAACACTTGCCGGTAAAAAGGTCTACGTCACAATCGACATCGATGTGCTAGATCCGTCAGCAGCACCAGGAACAGGAACACAAGAAATTGGTGGGGTGACGACGAAGGAACTGCTCGAAGTCGTTCACATGATCGCGCGAGCTGATGTCGACGTCATCGGCGCGGATTTGGTAGAAGTATGCCCGGCGTACGATCAATCGGATATGACAGCGATCGCAGCAGCGAAAGTATTACGCGAAATGATGATTGGATTCATTAAATAAATAGACAAAAGAGACCAGACGTGATGTCGGTCTCTTTTATTTTGCTCAGAGGAAGAATTGAATGACCCCGAACGCACCGAATCCGCTGATCAGAATAGCGGATGTCCATTGGATGATGCGTAGAACGGGTGTCGCAAGCTGATGCTTGAGCAGATGTGTGATGTTCGCTAAAATGATCCACCAGGCGGCAGAACCAAGAAAAATACCGATTAGAAACAAAAAGGCGTCTTGTCCATTCGTCATCGTCAACTCAAACCGTGCAAACAATGCTAGGAACAGCGTGATCGTCATCGGATTTAAGAGCGTCAAAAGTAAAACGGATAAGTAGGCGCTCAACCGTGACGACGCCGTATCGGAAATCGATGTTTTCGAAGAAGCTTGAAACATCGACCAACCGATGTAACACAAAAACAGACTACCAACCAATTGCATCCAGGTCGCTTGGGTGAGTAAAGAGTGAACGAGTGAAAAACCAGATAAGGCAAGTACGCCGTAAGTGAAATCCGCTGTTGCGGCTCCTAGACCTGATACAACGCCAGAAATTCGTCCATGTCGAAGTGTCCGTTGCATGCATAAGAGTCCGATCGGACCAACGGGTGCGGCTAAGGCGAACCCGATTCCAAAACCAGTCGTAAACATCAGTCGACCTCGGGTAACGGAAAATGGAGTGATTCCTTTTCCGTCCGCATGATGATTGTCGTTTTCGTCCGTAGGATACCTGCTAATTCTTTGATGTGGTAAGTGATGATTTCATCTAGTTGTTCCGTGTCCCGACAACGGATTTTAAGTAGGTAATCATCGTCCCCGGCGACGTGATGGCATTCCAGTACATGTTCAAGTTCTTGAATCCGTTTTAGAAATGGCGCTCGATGTTCTGGTCGCTCGAGTGAAACAGCGACGAATGCAGCAAGACGATAGTCAAAGGAAGAAGGGTCTAGCACCGTCGTCAACTGACGGATGATACCTTGCTCTTGTAAACGTATGACGCGTTCCGCGACAGCTGGTGCCGATAAACCGATATGCTGTGCAAGTGTTGACCATTTCATTCGGGCATCTTGTCTTAATAAATCGATAATTTTTAAATCGTAAGAATCTATCATAATAAACCTTCTTTTCACCTGATTTATTACATATTTTATTTTGAAAATAAAGAAAAAGTCAATATGTTTTCAAAACAAGTTCATAGCACACTGAAATCTTTACACATATACGGAAGTATCTTAAGTTTAAGATGTCACCACGAAGGAAATGTTCTGAAGTGTAAGAACATTGGTTTGAGAGCGATGTACATTTGACAATCAGAAAGGTGGAAAAAAGATGAAGAAACTCTTATCGTTTGTGACCGCTACATTACTGTTTGCACTATTCGTGTTACCGGTAGGCGCAGCGGATGACGCAATGGTTCGTGTCATTCATGCTTCACCAGATGCTCCGGCAGTCGATATCGCGGTCGATGGCAAAAAAGCGGTGTCAGGAGCAAAATTCAAAGATGTCACAGATTACCTCACACTACCAGCTGGCGAACATAAAGTAGAAGTATTCGCTGCAGGAACAACAAAAGATCCTGTGCTCTCTCAAACACTCAACGTGGAAGCTGGTAAATTCTATTCTGTCGCAGCAATCGGTAAACTAACTGATATCAAACTTGCTGTCATGGAAGACAACGGCAAAGGCGAAGACGGAAAATCAATGGTCCGTGTCGCACACTTTGCACCAGATGCACCTGCTGTTGATGTCGCACCAAAAGGTGGAGACCCACTCTTCAGTAACCTTGAATTCTCGAAAGTCTCTGACTACGGTACACTCGATGCAGGTACGTATGACCTTGAAGTTCGCCCTGCAGGAGCAACGGATGTCGTCAAAGCACTTGACGGCGTCAAACTTGATAGTGGCAAAAACTATACAGCACTCGCAATCGGTTTACTGAAAGGCGAGCCAGCGTTTGATGTCCTCTTGATTCCAGATGGCGGTGAAATGGCATCGATGCCAGATACAGGACTCGGTGGCTCTTCTGATACGACTTCTGCTACACCATGGGCAGTCGCAGCAGCTGCTGCCTTGTTAGTAGGAACAGCGTATGTCGTCCGTCGTAAACAAAACGCTTAAGAGCAGCCTGCTTTTCTTACTCGTATTAGCCGGATGCCAATCGGGATCACCTCCAGATACTACAAAGCCGGAAAGACCAAAACAAACCGAAGCAACGTCTTCTTCGTCAACTCCATCCGAAAAGGTGGACGAAGAGGCATTCGTACCAACACGTATTACGATTCCAACGCTCGATGTGAAAGCGAACATTGAAGTCGTCGGTAAGGATAAGCAAGGACGGATGGATGTACCAAAAGAAACGAATCAAGTCGCGTGGTATAAATATGGTGCGAAAGCCGGTCAAACCGGAAATGTTGTATTAGCAGGACATCTAGACGATGAAGAGGGACCTGCTGTCTTTTATGATTTAGCCAAACTGAAAAAAGGGCAACGGATTGAAGTAACGGGAAAGACAGGACAACAGATGTCATACGTGGTGACGAGCGTCATGTCCTATCCTGTCGATGAAGCACCAGTAGGATCAATCTTTGGTGCGACCGTCATGAATAAACTGACGCTCATTTCATGTATTGGTACGTTTACGAGTTCAAAAGGGTACGATCAACGTCTTGTCGTTACAGCAGAACAGGACGATTAAAGTAAAAACAGGCATCCCTTCCTTCGGATTTAATCGAAGAAGAGATGCCTGTTTTTTAGTGTGTCTCCGAAGCGGCGACAAGATCCGTCGTCAAAGTCGTTAAACCTTGCGTCGTCTTACTGAGCCCTTGGATCGTCTCGACGATCTGTCCGAGGTTTTCCTTATTGCGACCAAACAAGGTGAGGGAGCTTTCCATCTCACTTTTGACTGTTTGAATCCCTTGTTTGACTTGTTGCAATTCTTGCTGAGATGCGGTGTTCGCACGTGTGATGTCTTCCATCTGAGAAACAAGTTGTGTGATATTGCCATTGTTCTTTTGAATCAGACCATTGATGCTACTACTCAATGATTTTGCGTTTTCAGCGAGGTTTCGGACTTCGGTTGCGACGACAGCAAATCCTTTCCCGTGTTCACCGGCGCGTGCTGCCTCGATTGACGCATTCAACGCGAGTAAGTTCGTCTGATTGGCGATTGCTTCGATGCTTTGTGTCATCTGGACGATCTCATCCGACGTCGTCTTCAATTCATGAATACTTTCAAGTGAAGTACCGACTTGTTGTGTCGATTGCGCGAATTGTTGCTCCATCTGTTGCATCTGTCGTTCGTTGGCGATCGTCATTTGAACGAGTTGCTGACTCGTCTGTTCCGTTTGAGCCGTTTCTGCCAACACTTGTGAAGCACGGCGGCTTGTCTCGATGATGGCATGATCCGTATGTTCGACGGAGCTTGCGACTTCCTGACTGACGCGCACGACGTCCGTCAATAATTGACGGCGTGACTCGTTCGCCATCGTCACTTCATTCAAGCGAGAATCGACATATTGACTTGTCACGATCTGAGCATCTAAGTTCATCGCATGAGTCAAGGCGAGTACGGCCGTCGTCAGTTGTGCTGGGTCGTGCTGATAATGTTCAACGATTTTCGGAATCAACAACGTTTGAAACGCTGCATAAGAAGCGATGAACCAAGTGACGGGAACGAAGTTGTGTTTATGCGTCTGTCCCATCCGTGTCCGCATCGCGAGGAACGACTCGTCCATGTTTCCGGTCAACAGACTCGTGAAGTAGTCAGCGAAGACTTTTTTCAATCGTTCACGTGTCGATGATTGTTTCGCGATCGTAGCCATCTCGGGATTCAATAATAGGTGGTCTAAGACTTGCTCAAGGACTTCATCTAAGATGCCTTGAACGACAGGCGCCATTGATTTGAGTGTCTGTAGCTGTTCTTCTGTATACCCCATGTATACGAGACGGGATGTGAGATCGGGATCTGCCGTCTTCGTGATGAGACGGGAATCAGGAAAGCCGATTGTAGCTTGATAAGCTGAAGTAGTCTTACTTTTAAAAGGGTTGCGCACGTAGTTGCCTCCATTACTCAAGATGTGAATAAAATGATGTCTGTTTCTTATCGGTTCATCTTGACGAAGCGATACTGGTTTTCGAAAAAAAGACAAGAATATTGAAAAACATTGACCGGAAACAAAAAAACTCATGGCATATGCCATGAGGAGAATAGAAAAAGTACAGGATTTAGACCGGTTGATCTTCCTAGAATGCTTTTTTGGCGTCCACGATCGAGCGCATTCGTTGAACGCAGGTTTGAACGAATTGAATGTCAATGGAGGTGAAACGGGTGACAGGTCCACGAGCTGACTCGGCACTGAATGTGAAGGTTCCGAGATTCCAAAGTTCGATTTTGAATCGTTTTCCTTTGTTGTCGTCGAAGTGTTCTACGAATTCGATTTTCGGTACCATACGAACCCCTCCTTACTCCGTACATTCCCGCTTTTCAAAAAATAAAAAAGCCAAACTGCGTGTTAGGAGCAGTTTGGCATAGAAATTTAGGCAGTCGGCACATCGTAGCCGATTTCTTCAATCGCGTCGACGAGGCGCTCACGAGGAACATCCTCGTGCTGGACTGTAACCTGGTTTTGTTCGAGTGAGACAGTTGCTTGTTGCACACCCTCGACTTCGGATAAAGCAGTTTCAACACTCGCTTTACAGTGATTGCATGTCATACCGATGACAGATAACGTTGTTTCTTTCATGATGAAGTTCCTCCTTCAGATAGTGGGGTACGTTTTAATCGTAACGCATTCGTCACGACAGAGACAGAGCTGAATGCCATGGCGGCACCCGCAAGCCATGGGGCAAGCAGACCGAGAAAGGCGACCGGAATGCCAATCGTGTTATAACCAAGTGCGAAGACGAGATTTTGACGAATGTTTCTCATCGTCTGCTCACTCAGCTCGATCGCAAGTAAAACTTGTTTTAAGTCGTGTCCAAGTAGCGTCACGTCGGCTGCTTCAAGGGCAACGTCCGTTCCGCTACCAAGCGCGATGCCGACATCCGCTGTTACAAGAGCAGGAGCATCATTGATACCGTCGCCGACCATCGCGACACGTTTCGTTTGTTGAAGTGACTGAATGACATCTGCCTTTTCAATGGGTAAGACGTCAGCGAAGACGAACGCCGGATCCAGTCCAAGTTCTTTTGCCAGGTGATCAGCGACTTCACGACGATCACCGGTCAAGAGATATACTTCCTTAGTCTCTCGCAACCGCCAGATCGTTTCTTTCGCTGAATCTTTTAGCGCGTCACGGATGGCGTATCCGGCCGCGACTTCTCCATCGACAGCGACGTATACGAGTGTCGCTCCGAGGGATGTCCAATTAGGAAGAACAATGTCTCGCTCCTGCATCATTCGCGCTGAACCGACGATGAGATCATGTTCCATGATTTGTCCCGTGATCCCACGTCCTGATTCGACATGGAACCGTTCGATGTCAAAGACGACATCCCGTTCTGCTGTGATGGCGCGAGCAAGAGGGTGTTCCGATTGCCGTTCGAGTGCGGCAGCGAAATCGAGCGCCGTCTCCGTACCGAACGTTTCGACGACGACGGGGCGACCGACTGTCAGTGTTCCAGTCTTATCGAAGACGACAGCATCGACATGTTGAAGGTTTTCGAGTTGAGCGCCCCCTTTAAAGAGAATCCCTCGCTCAGCGCCTTTTCCGGTTCCGACCATGATTGAAGTGGGGGTCGCAAGTCCGAGTGCACACGGACAGGCGATGACAAGCACTGCGATGGCGGGACGAATCGCCTCCGCAAAGGAAGCGGTGAACATCCACCAAGCGGCTAATGTCAGAAGCGCGATGGCGACGACAATTGGTACGAACACCCCAGAAATCCGATCGGCTTGTCGTTGAATCGGCGCTTTTTCGGTTTGGGCTTGTTCGACGACACGGATGATTTGTGCGAGAACCGTCGCTTGCCCGATTTTTGTCGCTTCAACTTGTAAAGACCCGTTCGTATTCAACGTACCACCAATGACGGAGGCACCGACTGTCTTATGAACAGGTACGGATTCGCCGGTCAACATCGACTCATCCAAATACGCATCACCTGCGCGAACGATACCGTCTGTTGGAATCTTATTTCCGGGTTTTACGAGCAACACCATCCCGGCTTGGATCGCCTCGATCGAAACAATCCGTTCCTGCCCGTCCTCTAAGATGACGGCTTCCTTTGCTTGTAGGGAGAGTAGGCTTTTAATCGCTCCCGTCGTCTGTTGTTTCGCACGGTCTTCGAGGACTTTCCCAAGCAGGACGAGTGTAATTAGAATCGCGCTTGTCTCAAAGTAAAGGTGCGGCATATCAGAGACGAACAGCATTTCAGCAACGGAATAAAAGTAAGCGGCCGATGTGCCGAGCGCGACGAGGACATCCATGTTGGCGCTACCGCTCCGTAAACTTTTGTAGGCTCCGCTATAGAAGGGCGCACCGATGATGAATTGCACCGGTGTCGCTAAAGCAAACTGAAGCCACGGATTCATCAAGAATGGAAGATGAAACGGACTGTTCGGAATATGCGTCAGCATGCTTGCGAGTAAAGGGAGCGAAAGGATTGCCGCAATCATAAATCGATACAGCATCCGACGATTCGATTTTGTTGCGTGTGGTGTTTGTTTGACCGTTGCTCCGTAGCCGATTTTTCGAATTTTTTCGATGATCGCTTGATCGTCATAGGCATCGGAAATCGAAACACGAGCGGTTTCAAGCGGCAAGTTGACCGTTGCTTCGACCCCGTCCATTCGGTTGAGGACTTTTTCAATCCGGGCGGAGCAGGCGGCACACGTCATGCCTTCAATATCAAACTCAATCGTTTTTGACATCAGAAAACCCTCCTTACTTTTTCAATCGAGCGATAACCGCCATCAACTCATCAACGTAAGCGTCCGTACTATCTTGACGGGTGGCGACTTCATGCATGCACATCTTGACATGGCGTTCGATGATTTGTAATTCGACTTGCCGCAAAGCTGCTTGAATCGATGCCGTTTGCGTCAGAATGTCGATGCAGTACCGATCTTCATCGACCATGTTGGCAATCCCGCGGACTTGTCCTTCGATGCGTTTTAATCGTTTCATTAAAGCATCTTGTTCTTCATTCGTTCGTGGAACGACAGGATGATCGTGTGCCATAGTCGTACCTCCTTTGGTGATATTATTATTATCTTTACTTTAACATATAGGTATGGGGGGTACCAGTATATAGCTTGAACAATAAAAAAGCAGTCGCGAGCGGCGACTGCTTTTTTTCTTATTGATTGGAAACTTGTGGTTTGATGATTGTTTCATTCAACGAGCGTTGATCGCTGATGATATCCTCTGCCTGTGTCGAGCGTTTAATGAAGAAGGCGAGAAGGAACGCTAAACCGGCAATGAAGGTCGAGATGAAGAACGCATAGTTGATTCCATCAAGCGTCGCTTGCATCGTGATCTGCTGTTTCAGAGCAGCAGCCGCTTCAGCTGTCGGTTGACCTGTCATGTTCTTCGCCGCTTCAGACGCGAGCTCTGTGCCACGCGTCTTCGCATGCGTCGACATGATCGTAACGAGCAATGCTGTTCCGATTGCACCAGATACTTGTTGCAACGTATTGTTCATCGCTGTGCCGTGTGGGTAATAGCGTGTTGGTAATTGGTTCAAACCGTTTGTTGAGACCGGCATCATGACCATCGACATCCCAAACATCCGTAACGAATACAAAACGATCAAATGTGTATACGTTGTATCCATCTCAAGCTGGCTGAAGTAATAACTTGTGACGACTGTTATGAACAATCCAGTCAACGCAAGAGGACGGCCACCAATCTTATCGAACAGTTTTCCGTTGATTGGCGACATGACGGCCATCAAAATCGCTCCTGGTAACAGCATGAGACCCGCATCGAGTGGTGAGATCCCGCGAATCGTCTGGACATAGATCGGAAGCAATAACATTCCGGAGAACATCGCCATCGTGACGACCATCGAGATGGCAGAAGACAAGGCGAACATCGGGTAACGATAGATCTTGAAGTTGAGCATCGGACGTTCCATATGGAGCTGACGGTAAATGAATGTCACGAGTGCGATGACTCCGACGATCAACGCGCCGTAAACGTGGAAACTGTCCCACCCTTTAGAGCCGGCAGAACTGAATCCGTACAATAAGCCACCAAAACCAAGTGACGAGAGTACAACGGAAGTCAGGTCGATTCGAGCGGCAGACCGTTCCTTGACGTCACGGAGCAAGAAGAAACCAGCAACGAGGACGATCAAGGCGATTGGTGTGATGAAGTGGAACAACATCCGCCAATCATAGTGCTCGATGATCCAACCGGATAACGTCGGTCCAATCGCTGGAGCCCCCATCATGATTAATCCGAAGAAGCCCATCGCAGTCCCGCGTTTTTCAATCGGGAAACTGACGAGCATGACGTTCATCAATAGCGGCATCATGATCGCAGAACCCGACGCTTGAATCATCCGTCCTGCGAGTAATACAGGGAAGACATCTGCGAATCCAGCAAGAATCGTTCCGGTCGAGAAGAGAGTCATCGCGAGTAAAAATAAACGACGAACCGAATACTTTTGAATCAAGAAAGCAGATGTTGGAATCAAGACACCGTTGACGAGCATGAAACCAGTTGATAGCCATTGAGCAGTGGCTGGTTCAATCACCAAATCCTTCATGATTGATGGAAGGGCGATGTTGAGCAAAGTATTATTTAAGAAAGCAATGAATGCCCCGATCATCAAAACGGCGAGAATGCCGTAAGGAGCTCGAGTGGTGTGAGTTGCACTTTGTTGCATGAATATCCTCCTAACTAAACTAACGGTACAGATTTCTATACGGTCGTTCTATCTGTAGTTTATCTTAATCCGATTTAGTTCGAATTACAAATAATAATAGCTAAGAAAGATAATTTTATTTTTTATGTAATGTTGAAAGCGTTTTTCTAAATAAGAAAAATGATTCGCGGTGAACATAAAAAGCGCAATCCTTCTCGTTAGAGAAAAAGTTGCGCTTTGTCTTCAGTCTGAAACAGACCAGAGGCTATCTTTTTAATCCAGCGTCACTGGACGTTCGTCTCGAGTGCATCTTTCGTGATGTCGTAATGAGAGGCTGTCCAAACGGATTTACCGTCTTGAATGAACAATACTTGTGGAGACTCGTGTCGAACACTGTAATGCTCAGCGATGTGGTTCGACAAGGTGCGGGCTTCTTGAACGAAGAGATACGCTGTCGGAACAGAAGTTTCATCCGCGAACTTCGTATACTCTGAGAATCCTGCGGCACTGATTGGGCATGTCGTGCTGTGTTTGCAAATCACGAACGCGGTATGCTCGGACGCAAATTGATCAAAATCAGAAATGGATTGCAGTTTACGTGGTTGTGTCATATATATCACCCTCCATACGTCCGAAGACGTTCACTTAACTTTAGATTTTCCCGGTAATCGACCGGACAGTCAATCAAAACGGGTCCATCGCTCGCGAAAGCTTGATCGAGACAGTGGGCAAGCGAACCGTGTTCACCGACGCGAAGTCCAAGTGCCCCGAAGGCATGAGCCAGTTGAACGAGATCTGGATTATCGAAGGTGATATATGATGATTTTCCATATGCTTGTTGTTGTTTCCATTCGATGAGTCCATATGTCCCGTCACGCCAAATCAAAACGACGAGCGGCAGCTTCAAACGGACAGCGGTCTCGAGGTCCTGACCGTTCATGAGAAAAGCTCCGTCTCCAGCGGCACAGACGATGCGTCGATCTGGGTATAACAGCTTGGCTGCGAGCGCGCTCGATAAACCATAGCCCATCGAAGCAAACCCATTCGAAATGAATAATTGATCGGGGTGTGTCGTTTGATAATGGCGGGCAAGCCAGACTTTGTGTGCTCCGACATCCGAGAAGACCATCCCGGCTTCGCCAACCGTCCGTTCGAGCTCACGAACGATGCTTTGAGGATGTAAAGGAAGCGCGAGGGAATACGTCTCTTGAATCTCTTGGCGCAACTTATCGCGATCCCGCTGCCAGCCGTTCCAGGAACGCTTTGGAAGAAGCGGCGTCAAAACGGTCAATAAATCTGAAAGATTCCCGACTAGATTCGCGACGACTGGATAGTAGGAATCGATTTCGTGAGCGTTTGTATCGAGATGGACAATTGGTGTCTTTTTCGGATTCCATTTTTCCGGGGGCAATTCCGTAATGTCATAGCCAATCGTAATGATGAGATCACTCGCATCAAGAATCCGCTGGTTGTAATCAACATCCGGCAAACCGATCGTATGCGCGGCAAGTGGATGCTCGGAAGAGATGGAGCCTTTTCCCATCATCGTTTCAACGACCGGAGCATTCAGCTTTTCGACGAATGCCCGAAACGACTCAAGTGCGTGTTGCCGATGGATACCAAATCCAGCAATAATGACAGGACGTTTCGATCGTTCAATCAATCGTAAAATGTCTGGATCGTCAATCGTTAACGGATGAAGATACGTCGGTGCACTATCGTTTTGGACAGGAGTCACAGATTGATCTTGTTCTTGTCTTGCGACGTCCTCCGGAAAAGAGATATGCGTCGCTCCCGGCTTTTCGCTCTGTGCCGTCGCAAAGGCACGACGGACGATTTCCGGAATCACTTCTGCTGTCAGAACGGACGTACTTGACTTCGTGACCGGACGATACAGATCAACGAGATCAAACATTTGATGCGACGCTTTATGCTGTCGTGATAGTGCTCCTTGTCCTGTGATTGCGACGACAGGGGAATGGTCCATTGTTGCACTCGCAATTCCAGTCATCATGTTGGTCGCACCAGGACCAAGCGTCGATAAGCAAACTCCCGGTCGTCCGCTCAGACGACCGAACATCGCTGCCATGAAAGCGGCGTTCGTTTCATGGCGAGTCGTAATGAATGTAATCGACGAACGACTGAGCGACTCAAGCAATGTGATGTTCTCTTCACCGGGAACGCCGAAGATGTGCGTGACACCCTCTGCCTCTAAACATTGGACGAACCAATCCGCCGCGTTCACGCCAGTCCACCGATTGAGATGTACTTCGTCTCGAGATATGCTTCGAGTCCTTCGCTACCGCCCTCGCGTCCAAGACCGGATTGTTTCATTCCACCAAATGGCGCTTGCGCAGCAGAAGGAACTCCATCATTCCAGCCGACGATCCCGTAATCAAGTCCTTCAATCGCACGAATCGCACGAGCATAATCCTTTGTAAAAACGTATGAAGCGAGACCGAATGGTGTCTGGTTAGCGTAACGAATCGCTTCTTCGTCAGAACTGACACGCTGGACGGGTGCGACAGGTCCGAACGTCTCCTCATTCATGATTAACATGCCAGGTTTTACGTCAGCGAGAACAGTTGCTTCATAATAATAAACATCGTTCTCCTCATCCGTTGTTCCTGTTCCACCCGTGACAACTCGCGCACCAGCAGATGTCGCATCGTCGACATGCTTTTTGACTTTCTCGTAACCCGCCTTATTGATCATCGGACCGATTTTCGTCTCGGCATCTAAACCGTTCCCGGTTTTCAATTTCGCCGTCTCCTGCCCGAGTTTTTCAACGAATACGTCATAGATCGAGTCAGATACATAAATCCGGTTTCCGCAGACGCATGTCTGTCCGCCGTTTCGGAATTTTGACTTAATCGTCTCCGCGACAGCTAAATCAAGGTCACAATCATCAAAGACAAGAATCGGTGCATGTCCACCAAGTTCAAGCGACATCGCTTTGATCGTCTCTGCTCCTTGCGCCATCAACGTCCGTCCGACTTCGGTTGAACCAGTAAAGGTGATCTTATCGACATGTGGATGTGTCGCGAGTGATTCACCGAGTGCTTTCCCGCTACCTGTAACGGCATTGACGACGCCTTCTGGAATCCCGACTTCCTGACAAAGTTCAAGTAAGCGAAGGGCTGTTAATGGAGTCGCGGTTGGTGGTTTGATGACGAATGTGCATCCGGCAACAAGTGCCGGAGCCAATTTTCGAGTAATCATAGCTGCCGGGAAATTCCACGGTGTGATCGCAGCAACGACACCGACCGGCTGTTTGATGACTTGAAGTCGTTTAGAAGCATCATGCGTTGGAATGACGCGTCCATACGCCCGTTTTCCTTCTTCCGCGAACCATTTAACGAAGTTTGCCGCATACTGGACTTCACCTTCTGATTCAGCGAGTGGTTTCCCCATCTCGAGCGTCATTAACCGGGCGAGTTCATCTTTTTTCTCGATCATCTTGGCATAGAGTTTTTCCAAGAGTTCAGCGCGTTCATATACTGTCCGTTTCGACCAATCAGGAAATGCCTTCCGTGCCGCTTCGACAGCGTCGTTGACGTCTGATTTTGTTCCGTTTGGTACGCTACCGACGACTTCTCCGGTTGCTGGATTTGTGACATCTGTCCGTTCCCGTCCGTGATCCAGCCATTGTCCACCAATAAAGAATTGTCCCTTCATCTTGAAAATCCCCCTTTTTTTACGTGCATTGATAAGGGTATACCCGAACGACGAAAAAAAGATTCACTTTGGGAAGGAAAGGTTATGCAAAAGGGTAGAAATCGACCGATAAACAGTGTAGGATAATTCAGTAAATGTAATGTAAAATGATCTGAAATATTCATCGTGAACAAAGAGTGACACCCGTTGATGTGAAATGGTGGAATCCCCCTCGAAACATTGACTTTGAAAGTGGATTTGATAAGATGAATGTAGAGGAATTGCGCAATCGGTTGCGCTATATGTATAGATGTTGACTAACTGACGAAAACAGCACCCCAAAGACTGACCTACGAGAGGATTCACGACACATGACACAAATGATACCGCGCCCTGAAACGGCCCAACAAACAATTACACGAGCTTGGTGGAAAGAAGCAGTGGCTTACCAAATCTATCCACGCAGCTTTTACGATGCAAACAACGATGGAATCGGCGATATTCCGGGTATCATCGCAAAACTGGATTACTTAAAGGATCTTGGCGTCGACGTTCTTTGGATTTGCCCGATGTTTAAGTCACCGAACGACGATAACGGATATGACATTAGTGATTATGAAGACATCATGGATGAGTTCGGTACGATGGCGGACTTCGATCTCTTAATGGAAGAAGCGCATAAGCGTGACATTAAGGTTTTGCTTGATCTCGTCGTCAACCACACATCGGATGAACACCCGTGGTTCCTTGAATCACGTTCATCAAAAGACAATGAGAAACGCGATTGGTACATCTGGAAAGATGCTATCAATGGTGGCGAACCGAACAACTGGGAAAGTATTTTCGGTGGATCAGCATGGGAATATGACGAAAAGACAGAGCAGTACTTCCTGCACGTCTTCTCACGTCGTCAGCCGGACTTGAACTGGCAAAACCGCGACATGCGTCAAGCCGTTTATACGATGATTAACTGGTGGCTCGATAAAGGTATTGACGGTTTCCGAATCGATGCAATCAGTCACATCAACAAGGATCAATCGTTCGCTGATCTCCCGAACCCGCTCGGTATGCCGTATGTGCCGTCGTTTGATATGCATATGAATGTCGAAGGCATCCATGCGTATCTCGAAGAGTTGAAGGACGAGACGTTCTCGAAATACGACATCATGACAGTCGGAGAAGCAAACGGCGTCACACCGGAAGAAGCGGATCTATGGGTTGGAGAAGAGAACGGTAAGATGAACATGGTCTTCCAGTTCGAGCATATGGATCTTTGGCGCGCCGACGCGGAAAAAGGAGTCGACGTCGTCAAACTGAAGCAAGTGCTGACGAAATGGCAAAAAGGACTTGAAGCAACAGGTTGGAATGCCTTGTACCTCGAAAACCACGATAAGGTTCGTTCGGTCTCTCTCTGGGGCGACGAGGAACAGTACTGGAAAGAGAGCGCGAAGTCGCTTGCGATGATGTATTTCTTCATGCAAGGCACACCGTTCATCTATCAAGGACAAGAGATTGGGATGACGAACGTTCAATTCCCGGACATCTCTGATTATGATGACGTCGCAACAAAAAACATGTACGAGATGCAACTTGCTTCCGGTAAGACACATGAGGAAATCATGGAAGTCATCTGGAACTCGTCCCGCGATAACTCACGCACACCAATGCAGTGGACGAATGAGCAAAACGGTGGCTTCTCGAATCAATCCCCATGGTTTGGTGTCAACCCGAACTATGCGGACATCAACGTCGCGTCGCAAGAACAAGATGAAGATTCGATCTTGAACTTCTACAAACGAATGATCCAAATCCGTAAGATGGAAGAGACGTTGATTTACGGCGCGTACGATCTCATCTTACCGGAAGATACGAAAGTCTACGCGTATACACGGACGCTTGGTGACGAACAATTCTTGATCGTTACGAACTTAAAAGGCGAAACAGCAGAAATCGATACGGACATCATCTTGCACTCGGATAATATGTTGCTTGGCAACTATCCGACGATGCATCATGAAGGTACAGAACTCGTCCTTCGTCCATTCGAAGCTCGTCTGTACCGTGTGCGCTAATAGGTTTTGAACGGATTCGATGTACATCGAATCCGTTTTTTTATTGCATGTAAGCAGAAGGTGCATCCGACGAAAAAATCGTGTACGCTAAACGATGAGGTGATAGAAGTGAAACCAGTAAAGTACCCGGTGTCATTAAGACAGGTGACGACGATCGAAGATGGTCCGATGCGTGAATCGGTCGAACTTGAGGCGGACGGCACGTTGTTCGAAACAAAAGACGGTTTTGCCGTGAAGTTCGTTCAGCCGGATGAACAACCGATCGATACAACGATCAAATGGTCAAAAGATCAAATCGCTTTGAATCGCAAAGGTCCTGTTGCGATGCATCATGTCTTCATTTTAGGAGAGACGACCAAAAGCCAGTATGGCAGTCAGTTCGGTCAGATGTTGATGGAAACGGACACGGAGACGATTGAGATGAAACCGCAACAGATGCAGTTTCGCTATACATTGAAGATGAATGGACAAGCAGTCGGTACGTATACGATTGATTTAACTTGGGAACGGAGTGAGACGAATGGCATTTGAACAAACAGTACGTCAAATGGAACAGATGTTGGAGGAGGATTGGTTCGAGTGGCTCGAGAACGATGAGCCGCGCTACAACGAATGGCGCGATCAACTCGAAGGACTCGCAGAGCAGGTCATCACGGAATACAACCCGAAGGTCGACCCAGAGTCGATCGATACACTACTTTTAATCAACGAAGAATTACCGGTCTTATACGGCGAAGATACCGTCATGCTGTATACAGCGCTCTTGAAAGCACGTCAGGAAGACGATCAAGTGTACGAGCGTTACTTGACGATCCTTGGTGCGTTCGCGGACGAGCAACATCCGGCGATTCGTGAAGTCGAAAAATTTGTCGCGAAAAAAGACTATAAAAATGCCTTCGCACGTGCAGTTCGTCTGCCACAGTCGCTCGGTTTAGAATAAACAATCAGTGGACCATCTTGTTTTAGGCAAGGTGGTCTTTTTAGGAGGAAACGTCATGTATCCACTCTATCGCATCATCGTCGCGATCATCCGCAAGGGCGATCAACTGCTCATCGTCAATAATCAATCGGGTCAGGAGAAACGCTGGAGCTTACCCGGTGGACAAATTGAATCTGGAGAGACACTCGAGCAAGCGTTGCGTCGCGAGGTGGAAGAAGAAACCGGTTTGACGGTCACATCGTCGTCGTTTGCTTTCTTAACGGAGAACTTCATGCCGACCTATCAAGCGCACAGCCTCGTGACGTATTTTGATTGCAAAGTGAGTGGTGTACTTGATCCTAATGATCCCGATGAAGAAATCGTCGAGACGAAGTGGATCGACCAAACGGAATTAGCCGAGTACATCACGAGTGACGATGTCCGTCTCTCATTATATGCGTATTTAGATGAACAACGTCAGGCATATTATATGTTTGAAGAGATGAAGTGGTAATCAAAAAGAACGGATCACTCTTATGAAGGAGTGAATCCGTTCTTTGGCTTAGAATGCTGCTTCTTGTCGAGCAGGCGTTTCAGATAAGAGACGTGCATGGATCCCACGGTGTTTTAAAGCTTGTTGGAATGATGTGTCGATTGGACGATATCCTTTTTCAATCAACTCATTGATATAGATTTTATTGTAGATGAATGAAAACACAAGACTGACGAGACCTGTTCCAAAGCCTACCGTAGCCGTACCGGCGACGATTGCAAGAACAAGTTGGATCAATCCCCATTTAAAATCGCCACGGAAAAAAGCTGGGAAAAAGCCGAAAAAGAATGTTGTCCAAGAAAAGCCAACCTTGACTTCTTTGACGAGACCGCTTGGATGTTGAAGAATACCTTGCATAATAAAAACCTCCTAATATGTATATAAATAAAATGACCATATATACGATAACTTACTTTTTATGGATGCGTCTGATTTTTTGACAGATTAAGTCAATAAATAAGCAGGAAATTTATTTGAAAATTAATGAATGAATAGTCATTCATTATGTGCTATACTCATTTCAACACAACTGCTTTAGGGGGAAAGGGGTTTGTTCGAATATGAATACGTTTTTAATCATTAACTGGATTGCCTTCCTACTCGTCATCGGATATGCAGGCTATCTGTTCACGTCACTCGTCAAAAGTCGTTACGCCGCCATTAAACGGGGAAAAAAAGCGGAGTGGACATTGACGAATAAAGAACGACTAGACGCAGTTTTAATTAACGTCTTCGGACAAAAGAAACTATTAAAGGATAAGAAAAGTGGCGCTATCCACGTCATGATGTTCTATGGCTTCTTACTCGTTCAATTTGGAGCGATTGATTTTATCTGGAAAGGACTCGCCGTTGGTCAGCGTTTTCCGCATGTTCCGCTCGGTCCACTTTATCCATTTTTTACATTCTTCCAAGAAATCGTCATGCTCGTCATCTTGATTGCTGTCGTCTGGGGCTTTTATCGTCGGTATGTCGAGAAACTTGTTCGTTTGAAACGAAACTTCATGGCAGGTCTTGCCTTGATCTTCATTGGTGGTTTGATGATCGCCGTCCTATTTGGAAATGGCTTCTTCCTTGTTTATGAGAACCATTCGACGCTCGGTGAACCCGTCGCTTCAAGTATTGCCTTCTTATTCGGCTGGGTACCAGAATCGGTTGCGTTCGGATTATTCGTCTTCTTCTGGTGGGCGCATCTCTTGTTCTTACTCAGCTTCATGGTCTACATCCCGCAAGGTAAACATGCGCACTTGATTGCCGGTACGGCAAATGTTTGGCTCGGTCGGACATCAAAAGTCGGTCGTTTGGCACCGATTGATCTATCGGTCATGGAAGAGGCGGAAGACGAAGAAGCGGAGTTCAGCTTCGGGGTCAACCGGATCGAGGATTTCAATCAGAAGCAGCTCGTTGATCTATATGCCTGCGTCGAGTGTGGTCGCTGTACGAATATGTGTCCAGCGAGCGGAACTGGGAAGATGCTGTCGCCGATGGATTTGATCGTTAAATTACGGGACCATCTCAACATGAAAACGGCAGCGATCACTCAACGTTCGCCATGGGCACCTGCCTTTGCGTTCGAAGGATCGCAAGGTAATCAAATCGCTTCACTGGCTGCAGCCGGACAAATGGATATCGTTCCGGATTCATTGATTGGGAACGTCATTACGGAAGAAGAAATCTGGGCGTGTACGACTTGTCGGAACTGTGAAGATCAGTGTCCGGTCATGAACGAACATGTCGATAAGATCATCGACCTCCGTCGCCATCTCGTCATGATGGAAGGGAAGATGGATCCGGAGATGCAACGGACGATGGCAAACATCGAACGTCAAGGTAATCCATGGGGGATGAATCGGAAAGAACGCGAAAACTGGCGGAAAAACCGGGATGAACTCGTCGTTCCGACAGCGAAGGAAAAAAAGAAAGCAGGCGAAGACTTCGAGTACCTGTTCTGGGTCGGTGCGATGGGATCGTACGATAACCGGAGTCAAAAAATCGCGATGGCATTTGCTCGTATTTTGAATGAGGCAGACATCTCGTTTGCGATTCTCGGAAACGATGAGAAGAACTCAGGCGATACACCGCGCCGAATCGGGAACGAAGTGTTGTTTCAGGAACTCGCGGAAGCAAACATTAAATCATTTGAGAAGTATGGCGTCAAAAAGATCGTCACGATTGATCCGCATGCCTACAATACATTTAAAAACGAGTATCCCGACTTCGGGCTCAGTTCGGACGTCGAAGTCTATCACCATACGGAATTGCTCGCACGACTGATTGACGAGAAACGCATCACACCGCTCCATGAAGTCAAGGAACGGGTCGTCTATCACGATTCGTGTTACCTCGGTCGCTACAATGATATTTACGACGCACCGCGTTATATTCTCGAGAAGATTCCAGGCATCACACTCGTCGAGACGGAACGCAACCGTGAAAAAGGCATGTGCTGTGGTGCTGGTGGCGGCATGATGTGGCAAGAAGAAAAAGTCGGTGCACGTGTCAACGTCGCGCGGACGGAACAATTGTTGACCGTCCAACCATCCGTCATTGGATCAGCATGTCCATACTGTCTGACGATGCTCAGTGACGGCACGAAAGCGAAGGAAGTTGACGAGGCAGTTGCCACGTATGATGTCGTTGAATTGCTAGAACGGTCAATCGTCGGTGTGGCGGTCGAAGAGCCAATTGCAACGGTTTAAAAGTAGGAGTGAACGATTATTCTCGTATCAACGGGAGTAATCGTTTTTTTTATTAAAAGCATGACGTTTTACTGTATGGTTTTGACGTGATAAGATAAAAGAACTAATTATCGAAAGGAGGTGAGAATCTTTTGGGAAGGCGTTACTTCGAATCGGTCAGGTCGCGGAGACCACCGGCTTATCTAAACGAACGATTGATTACTACACATCACTCGGTCTCTTAACACCAGAGCGTACCGCATCTGGCTACCGTTTGTATGACGAATCGGTCATTCATCAAATCGAAAAGATTGAATATTTGAAGTCTCAACGGCTTTCCCTGCAAGAGATTCTTGCTTCTTTTACGGAACGGGAACAAAAAACAGGGGAGACGATTTATCAAGAGGTACAACAATTGCAGGCAACGGTTGAGGGACTTGAGCAACGCTTGTTACGTTCGACAGACGTCGAGAAACAAGCGATTCGCTTAGAACTGTCACGGCGTCTGACATTGATTGCTTCTTTGATTGCACAGCTTTAATACAAAACAATGGAGGTGACCCCTGTTTAGGGGATTTTGGATACTATATTATTCATCAATTTATTTTTAGTGGTGTTGTTGATCGTGTTGACGGCGTTTTTCGTCGGATCGGAATTCGCTGTCGTTAAAGTACGGATGTCACGTTTGGATCAGATGATCCAGGAAGGCAATAAAAGTGCGGTCCTCGCGAAAAAAATCGCAGGAGATCTTGATTATTACTTGTCTGCCTGTCAGCTTGGTATTACCGTCACAGCACTTGGTCTTGGGGCACTTGGGGAACCGACAGTCGAAAAGATTTTGCACCCGGTCTTCGATGACTTCGGAATCTCTGCTGCGGTTTCGACACTGTTGTCGTTTGGTATCGCATTCGTATCGGTGACGTTCTTACACGTCGTCATCGGTGAACTCGCTCCGAAGACGCTTGCGATTCAGTATGCGGAACGCATGACATTATTATTTGCCCGTCCGCTTTATGTGTTCGGAAAGATCATGTATCCGTTCATCTGGTTACTCAACGGTTCAGCACGTCTGTTCCTTGGTCTGTTCGGTGTCAAACCAGCAGGACATGAACAAGCCCACTCAGAAGATGAATTAAAAATCATCATGGCGCAAAGCTTCCAAAGTGGTGAAATCAACCAGACGGAACTTGCTCTCATGCAAAACGTCTTTGCCTTTGACGAGCATATCGTCAAGGATCTGATGGTTCCACGGATGCGAATGGAGACGATCTCGGAACGTTTGACGAAGAATGAACTGATGGAAATTTTCATGGATAATCCGTATACGCGTTATCCGGTCACGGAAGAGAACGATAAAGACCGGATTCTTGGATACGTCAACGTTAAGGAAGTCTTGACGGATTACGCGAACGGGAACGAACATCCGGTGACACATTACGTCAAGGAATTACCGGTCGTTTCTGAAGTAACATCACTTCAGGACACATTACGGAAGATGAAACGGACTCGTACGCATCTTGTTCTCGTCGTCGATGAGTACGGTGGAACAGCAGGACTCGTCTCGATGGAAGACTTACTCGAAGAAATCGTTGGTGAAATCCGCGATGAATTCGATGCGGATGAAGTCGAAGAAATCGAACAAATTAAATCCGACGAATTTTTACTAGATGGTACGGTGTTACTCGCCGATTTAGAAGAGCGCTTCAACATTCAGTTTACGAATGTCGAGGACGTGGATACGATCGGTGGTTGGATTCAGATGCACAACATTGATCTTCAACCAGGTGAACATATCGATACACCAGACTTTTCGGTTGAAGTCATGGAGATGGAGAACTATCAAATCAATCGTGTCAAGATTTGGTTGCATCCAGCTGAACAAGTTGAAGCAGAAGGATAAGATGGTCGGTTCCTCATAGAGGAACCGATTTTTTTATATCACATCAGTCAAAAAATCAAGAACCGACAGATTGTACGAACTTTCAGCGGACATGATAGGAGAATGAAGAGATGAGCGGGAATGTAATCTACAACTACTGTATTGTCGATTCGCGTCCTATGAAATGAGGAGGTATTCCGTGCTTGATCAGATTCCATTCTTACTGAGTCGTTTAGGTATGTTAGCACTGTTAGCCTTTTTATTATCCCAGTGGCGAATATCCCGATACATATTCAAGATGGATCGCGGGATGAATGTACCACTTCTTTTGGCATTCGTATCATCTGGTATTTTAATGAACTATGCGGGAATCGTGCTTTCAAAAGATACGACGATCGATCCGTTACTCGGATTATCCGTCAAGAAGGATGCTTTATTACTCGATACACGTTTAGCAGTCATCGTGACGAGCGGTTTGATCGGCGGACCAATCGTTGGCGGGATCACAGGATGTCTAGTTGGATTGCACCGCTATCTACTAGGTTCTATAGGGGCAGAAGCAGGTTGGATCATTGCGATGGTAGCTGGTCTTGTGAGTGGATGGTACCGGAAACGTTGGCGTTTACGGGATGACTACGCCTTGATTCCACCAGTCGGTATCGTCTTAACGGCATTGTTCTGTGAGAGTGGAATCACGTTGTTGCTGGCTCCAGATACAGCGCAGGCGCTTGATTTAATCAGTCATGCGGTGTTTCCGTTACTGCTCGCGAACACGTGTGGTGTCGTACTGTTCATCATGATTTTACGAACGCAACTTCGACTCGAAGGTGATCTTTTCATTCGACAAACGGAGCGTTCCGATCGTCTGCTACAAGCGTTACAGCCCTTACGAAAGCAGGGGTTGACGTCAGAAGTCGCGCGACAAATCGGAGCGACGCTATTGAAAGAAACGAAGATGCAACGTGTCGTCTTGCTCGGAGCGACGGAAGTCGTCATCGATATGACAGAACAGCAACCTGCAGTCTGTGGTGAGCAACCAAGACGTGAGGAGCAACAATGGATTGAGGCAGAAGAACCCGTCCGACAGGAAGATGAACTGACGGGACAGATTTTAAGCTTTCATCCGATGCGCATCAACGGTCAAAAAGCGGGTGTCATCTGTTACTTCTCGAAAGATCTGTTTGACGATACGGTCGAGCGGATGACGGAACAACTTGTCCGTTTATTAGCGCGAGAGCTACACATGCACCGAGAAGAGCAGTTGCTCCGAATAAGCGGCAGAAAGATGAAACCCATGTTACACGTCAGTTATCTCAAAGGCATCATCGAAGAAATTCAGCGGACCGCTGATCCGGGAACTCCTGTGAAACATCAACTGAATGCATTATCGCAGTTGTTGACGGCAGCAACGCGGCATGAGGAACATCCACTACGCGAGGAACTAGCGACGTTAAAAGCGTATCTATCGCTCGAAGGAACACGCCGTCGTCCAAATCAACTGACCTCCGCTGACATCACGGTAGACCTCGACATCGAGACTGCCGTCGAAGAATACTTCGTCTTTCCATTTCTCGTGACACAGCTCGTCGATAATGCATTGCGCCATGCGTTCGCAAAGGCAGGACGACATCACCGGATTGATGTCCGCGCATCTAAGACGACGACGGACTGGGTCATCGAAGTCGCGGATAATGGTCAAGGAATGCCGTTTGCCGTCATGCAACAACTGGATCAAAAGGAAGCCGGTGATTCAAATCTATTCTTGATTCGGCGCGCACTGGAGGTGACATATGGTCCGGCTGCGTCATTACGCGTCTATTCCATCATTAATCAAGGAACACGAATCGAAGTCCGGCTACCTTTTCCATCCCCATGACGACAGTGGCACTTTGCTACTGTTGTTTTTTTGTTTTGCTTCAAGGGTAAATAGGAAAACAGGAAAACGTATCGTACAGGAGGAAACAGATGATGATTACGACAACAGAAGTGGGACAACTAGAAAATCAGTCCTTGTTACGGTTCACGTTAGAGAATGCGCATGGACACAGTGTCGATATCTTGAACCGAGGCGCAAAAATTCTTGCGATACGGGTTCCGGATCAGCAAGGGGTAATCGAAAACGTTGTACTCGCGTTTGATGACCTGTCAGAATACCAGGATGATCCACACCATTTAGGTGCAACAATCGGACGTGTCGGAGGGCGGATCGCGAACGGCGCGTTCGCGCTCGAAGGGATGACATATGTACTTGAACAAAATGAGGGCGAACATCATCTCCATGGGGGAAGTGAGAATTGGGCGAACCGGATGTTCACGCATGAAATCACCGACGACCGACTCATCCTGCGATTAGATAGTCCGAGCGGAGAAAACGGTTATCCCGGTCACGTATCGTTTGAGTTGACCTTCGAATGGACAGACGAGAACGTCCTGCATATTCATTATGAAGCGGAGACGACGGCTTCGACGCCGTTCAGTCCAACGAATCATACGTACTTCAATTTGACGGGTGAAGCGAAGACGACGATTGAACAGCATGTCCTGCGAATGGATGCCCCTTTTTATATTCCGTTGACGAAAGATGCCGTACCGACCGGTGACATGCTTCCGGTGACAGACACTGTCTTTGATTTTCTGGATGCCCGTCCCTTACATGAGGTCACACATGCACCAGACGAACAACTCCGTCAAGCGGGTAGTGGGGTCGATCATCCCTTTCTACTTAGAGAAGGTGGGGAAATCGTTCTCGACGAACCACTCAGCGGTCGGCGGTTACGGGTCGTGACCGATCAACCAGGAGTCGTTGTCTACACAGCCAATCACTTGTCAGGCGAGTTCAAGATTTGCGGAAGACGGGCAACACCGTACCTGGGCATCTGTTTTGAGACACAAGGACTGCCGGATGCGATCAATCAACCGGATTTCCCTTCCGTCGTCTTACGTGCCGGTGAACACTATCATAAGCGTACATCGTTTCATTTTCAGATGATGTCATGAGGTTTCTTGCGATTTCCACTTCTGTATATGGTAGGATAGAGCGAGAAGAATCTAACGGAGGCTAAGGAAAATGACTAAAATTGCATGGGTGACCGATAGTATGGCCTATTTCACGAAGGAAGAGGCAGAAGCGATCGGCGTCAATGTCGTTCCGATTCAAATCTTACTTGGTGATACGGCGTATCAAGAGAATGCCATCACGGTCGAGCGCCTGTTTCGTGCTCTGGATGCGGACAAAAAGCTGATTGCGAAAACTTCACAACCGATCTTTGGTGAGTTCGTCGGAACATACGAACGGCTAAAAGAAGAGGGATATGACTGTGCCATTGCAGTGCATTGTACAAATGGCTTATCAAGTACCGTTCAAAGTTCAGCATCAGCAGCGGAAGCAGCAAGCTTTCCGGTTCATATCATCGATTCCCATACCGCGTTTGAAAACCAACAGGAATTCATTCGTTATGGAATGGAACTTGAGGCACAGGGGAAATCGGTCGAAGAAATCGTTGCGGCGTTACAAGCATTGACGAAAAAGACCCATTTTTATATGATCGTCGGTAACATGGAGACGATGCGTCGCGGTGGACGTGTCTCGTCGGGAGACCTATTCCTTGCGAACTTACTCAGCATCAAACCGATCATCACGACGGATGAAGCAGGAAAAATCGTGCCATTCAAAAAAGCGCGTTCTCTTAAGAAAGCCTACATTGAGATGGTCAAACAAATCGATGAGTCAATGCGTCAGCACACATTCTACAAGAACCGGATTTATGTCGCGACGACGATGGCACCGGAAATGGCAGCGGAACTGCGCCAACAAGTCGCAGTGAAGTTTCCGGATCTGACGATTCTTGAAGGGACATTTGGTCCTGCGATCGGGACGCATGCCGGAGCAGAGACGGTCGGTCTATTCTGGATGAATGATTAAACCTATATGTATATCAAAAGAGGCGACGGATTTTTCCATCGCCTCTTGTTTCGTTCAAGCTGTAAGTGTAATTCCAAGGAAAGCTGCAAGAATTCCTAAACCGTAGCTCGAGATGAGATAGAGGGTGAGCACTTTACGATTTCCGTCATGAAATAACTGCAACGTCTCGATTTTAAACGTCGAGAACGTCGTGAACGATCCAAGGAAGCCGGTACCTAAGAGTAATGTCCATGTCGTATCCAGATTCGCACCGATGACGAGTCCGAGCAAAAACGAGCCGATTACGTTAATCAGGAACGTCGCCAGAGGAAATTCGCGTTTCCACATCGTCTTGATCCATTGACTGACAGCAAAACGACTGATAGCGCCACAAAAAGCACCAATAGCGAGGGCAAGTAATTCCATTCACTCACGTCCTTTCGTCACGCGCCGCAGTCGTCTTGTTCCGAGCACGTAACCAAGGTAAGACAGGAACAGACCGCCGAATAGGCTTACGAGTACATAGAGAAAAGCATTCGCTACATGATGTTCGTTGAATAAGGTCACGGTCTCGACGCTAAATGTCGAAAACGTCGTAAATGAGCCGATGAAGCCCGTTCCGATGGCTGTGATCGCATATTGGTGCAAGAGTTTCGTTCGAAATAAAAAGTGTGTCGCGTAGCCGAGCAAAAAGCTCCCGATCAAGTTGATCGCAAGCGTCGGCCACGGGAACGGACCAGTCGTAAAGTCGCCGATCAGCAGTCCGAGCCCATACCGTGCAGAGGCACCGAGAACACCTGCGAGACCTACGAGTACATAGAGCATAGGAATCCTCTTTTCTGAAAAAAGTCTATGTTAAACGTACTCCCGCTCTTAAGAAAGCGTCAAGAAAAAAAGTCGCTTGAGGGACTTAACGATTGAATTCTTTCTGCCGATGAACAATTGTATGACTTTAATAAGGTGAAGGAGTTTGAACAAGATGGTATCTGCCCTCGAGCAACAAAGTACAAAGATTTTGTCCCGCCTGATTGCAACGTTAATTACGATTGCGCATCCATTGATTTTCTTATTCGCGCAAATGAATTACGTCCCGATCAGTGTGTTTTATCAGTTTTTAGTCGGTGGTTTGATCTTGACGGTCGCGTTGCTTGTGGGCAACCGTCTACTTGGACATCGTCCGAGCGGGAAGTACGTTCAAGTGACGTTAACGTATTTCGTCCTCGCTCTCGTTTTAATAACATTACCGTCGCCGAGCATTTGGACGATCGTCTATCTCTACTTGACGATTTCAATCGTCTATTTGATTCCGAGGTTGGTCATTCTCGCCGGAATCCTTGGTTTAGTTGAAATGGCTGTATTCACAATGCTTGGAACGATTGTCTTTACGAATACATTCGATTTGATCGTCGCGTATGTCATCTATTTGATGATTTTCTCGGCGGCTGTCTTTGTCGCCGTCTTTGGACGGAACGTCATGTTAGCCGTCCGCCAAGAACAGGAACGGTCGGAAGCCTATGCGGCAACATCACAAATTGCTCTCGAGCAAACGGCAGCAACCGCAACGGAAGTGACAACATTCACGGAAGAGATGAGCGAGACTGTCGACGCGGCGAAGGATTCGTTCAGTCAGGTCGATCTAGCGATGCAACAGTTGGCGCATGATGCAGCAGGTAGCGTTCAAGCGATTCGCGAAATCCGTCAATTGAACGAACAGCAAGTCAACCGGATGGAGGAAGTGACGGTATCAGTCGACCGTGCGCTCGAACGAAGCTCCTCATCACGAACGACAGCTGAACAAAGCAGGCAGACGATTGGTCTTGCGGGACAATCCCTACAACAATTGACGACGAGCATGGATGATTCGGTCACGTCGTTCGGACAGCTTGCTGGACGTTTCCAGGAAATCGTCGCCATCACGTCGAGCATCAATGCGATTGCGGCGCAAACGAACTTGCTCAGTCTTAACGCATCGATCGAAGCAGCTCGTGCGGGTGAGTTCGGAAAAGGTTTTACGGTCGTTGCGCAAGAAATTCGTAATCTATCAGCACAGACGGCAGAAGCGTCGAAAGAAATCAATGCGATCATTGAACGTGTTGATCAGGACGTCACGCAAACAGGGAACTCGATTCATGCGAGTACGACATTGCTACGTGAGCAGGAAGAACGCATGGCAGAGAGTCAGTTAGCGCTGCAAACGATCGAGACGGATGCAACGGAAGTTGTTGGATCAATCCAGTCGGCGCAGACCCAATTCGCAACGATGACGAGCAGTCTTGCCGCCATCACGACAGCAGCCGGTCAACTCGACACGTTCATGAATGCATTACTCTCACAAAGTGAGTCACTATCCGGCTTGACACGTCACCAAGTCGGTCAGGTCATGGAGCTGCAGCATGCGATCCATGCCTTGAACGAAACGGCATCCACTCTTCAGCAAACGAATCGTTAACGAAACAGCTCCTCATCGATCGATGGGGAGCTGTTGTATATCTTCAGACTGTTTGTCGGTAGGACGGACGGGGAAGAAGATAGGGAACGAACCTTGAAGGAGGAGTCAACGGATGAAGGCAGCTTACATTGAACAGTATGGTGGATCGGAACAATTTAAGGTCGGGGAACTGGAAAAGCCGGTCATCGGACCGGATGATGTCTTAATCGAAGTCTATGCCGCGAGTGTGAATCCGGTCGATTGGAAACTGCGCGAAGGATATTTACGTCAGATGTTGAGCTACGAAATGCCGCTCGTCATCGGGTGGGACGTTGCCGGTGTGATTCAGGAAGTCGGAGCGAATGTCTCCGATCTTCAAATCGGGGACGCCGTCTTCAGTCGCCCGGAAATCGCCCGTCAAGGAACGTATGCGGAGTACGTCGCGGTCGATGCACATCTTGTCGTCAAAAAACCAGAATCGCTAAGTTTTGCTGAAGCGGCTTCGCTCCCACTCGTCTCGCATACAGCGTGGCAGGTCATGTTCGAAGTGATGGATGCGAAGCCGGGTGACCGGATCTTCATTGGTGCCGGATCAGGGGGTGTCGGAACGGTTGCGATTCAACTTGCGAAAGCGAATGGGTTGTACGTGATCACGTCAACAAGTACGAAAAACGTTGACTGGGTAAAAGCACTTGGAGCCGACGAAGTCATTGACTATAAACAGGAAAATCCGGCCGATCGTGTTCGCGACGTCGATTTTGTATTTGATACGATGGGTGGCGACAAGCAAGGGGAACTGTATCAGATGCTGAAGCCGAACGGCATGCTCGTCTCCATTTCTACACCACCCGATGAAGAGCAAGCAAAAGAGCATAATGCGCGTTCTGCGTACGTCTTCATGCAACCGACAGGTGAGCGTTTACAGCATATCGCTAAAGCGGTCGAACGTGGCGAGCTACAACCTGTCGTTGACCGGATCTTTGATCTCGACCAAATCAAGGAAGCGCACGATTATGGTGAAGAAGGACACGCAAAAGGAAAAATCGTCATCCGGGTCAAAGAAGAATAAGGAGAAGAGGGCGCTGAAATCAGCGTTCTCTTTTATTTTTTGTCAATCTTTTTATCGAACCATAAACAAAAAATAACCTGGTTGAAAAAGTGTAAAGGATAAGGGATTGCTTCTTCCTATACTAAGGCTATCAGACGTGAGTCAGCCATATTAAAAGGAGGAAGTAACATGAAAAAAGGATTGAAGTGGGCAGGAATTATCGTGATCGGTGCAGTCATTCTCGGAAATCTAGGAGATGACGAAGAACAAGCAGCACCGGAGAAAAAAGTAGAAGTCGAACAAGAAGCAGTCAAATCAGAAGTAAAACCAGTAAAACCAGTAAAAGCAAAAGCAGCTGCGAAGCCGGTCAAGAAAACATACGGGGTGAATGATCAGGTAAAGGTCGGAAAACTGACGTACGTCGTCAACGACGTCAAGATGGTCGATACGTTGTCGAACGTTCTCGGTGAAAAGAAAACATCAGGACAGTTCTTAGTTATCAGTCTGACGATTCTAAACGGAGATAAGGAAGAGCGATTCGTCGACAGTAACATGTTTAAAGTCAATGTCGGCGATACGGAATACTCAGCCGATACGGAGCTCGATCTCTATGCGAATGAAGACGGTATGGGCTTCTTCTTAGAGACGATCAACCCGAATATCGAGAAAAGCGGCAACATCGTTTTCGAATTACCGAAGCAGGTCCAAAATCCAAATCTTGAAGTCTCATCCGGTTTTGGCTGGGCGGGTGGACAATCAAAAGAGATTCAATTGACACGATGATGGGTGAGCAGACAAAGGAGTAGCGGGCATTTGCCTGCTACTCCTTTGTTGTTATCGTTTTACTTGTTGCATCGATAGTTCATGCGTTAAACGATCGAGTAAGTCGAGTGTTTCGGGATGCGTGACGAGCGTCTGATCGAGTGTCTTCCGTTCAGTCGCGAGACATGCCAAATAACGTTGAGCTGCTTCCGTATGCGTCGTGGGTGTCAAGACGTCGTAGATTGCTTCAAGAGCAAGGCGTGGACCGTCAGGCAATGTCGTCGGAATCGTTTTTAATCCGAGTTGCGCTCGTTCTGGAGCATGATGATGGAGTAATACTTTTGCGAACTTGATCAAGGCGCTACGGAGCATCTCGACTGCCCATAAGTCGTTACCTCGTGCCGCTGCTTTTTTATATTGGAACAAGAACCAGGCAGCATCAATCGCTTCGTCAGTCGCTTCCTGAGCAGACAGCGTTAAGTCACATGTGTCGATAAAGTCTGTCAACTGTTCTTGTGGATCATACAAGACACGCAATTGATCCTTATGGTTCAGCGAGTCCAGCGTCACTGTAAACAAATCAATATGTAGCAGATCATCATAGACGACGATCATTTGTGGGGCGATGATATCGATCTCATCTTTCCAGATGATCGAACGATAAGCAGAAAGGTGGGACAAACGACGCGATAAGAATGTTGTTTGACGTTCTTCCGAGACGAGACAATACAGATCGATGTCTGAATGGACATCTTCTTCTCCCCGTCCAAAAGATCCTTTCAAAAAGATAGCTTCGACTGCAGGATCTTGTTTGAGTCGAGCCACAAGTTGCTCGATCGCATGAAGTTGATGCATGAGGACTCATTCCTTTCTGAAACAGAAGTCTATTTCGTCAGTTTACTTAAAATGGATACTAAATAGCAATAGAAATGGTAAAATATCCTTAAAATTAAAAATTCACTGGGAGATGGCATCGATGGCTACAACTGTCCCTGAAACAATTCGAACTTCAGCGACTGCAGGCGAACGTCTGTTATTTCGAACTTTAAAAGAATACTTACCAGATGATTACATTGTATATTTTGAACCTGAGATTAAAGGAGTAAGACCTGACTTCGTCATTATCGGTCCTGATATTGGTTTATTGGTTTTAGAAGTAAAGGATTATACTAGTAATACGTTATATCAATTGAATCAAGATCAGTGGACAATTCAATCAACGAGTGGGAATTTGCATACGGTTAAAAGTCCATTAGTTCAGGCTAGAGAATATGCGTTTAAAGTAGTAGATGTACTAAAAAAAGATAAAAACTTAATCCAAGGAAGTGGGAAATATCAATTTCAGTTAAAGTTTCCTTATGGATATGGAGTCGTCTTTACACGATTGTCTGAGCAACAAATAGTTAAAAATCAGCTGTATCACGTGATTGATATGGAATCAATGTTAGCGCGTGAATCCATTAATCCAGAAGATCCGCTTTTTTCTGAAGAACAGCTAATTGAACGCTTGATTGGAATGTTCAAAGTAAATTTTCGTTTGAAAGAGCCTCTAACCTATGAAGAAATCAATACAATTCGATACTATCTGTTTCCGGAAGTACGTTTAGGGGCAGAATTTCAAAAAACAATTCCACATCAGGATCAATTACTGTTGTCTTTATATGACATTAAAACAATGGACTTACATCAGGAGAACTTAGCGAAACAAATCGGTGATCGTCATCGAATGATCCGAGGAGTTGCAGGAAGTGGGAAGACACTAATATTGGCTAGTAGAGCAAAAATGCTAGCAAAGCAGCATCCAGATTGGAAAATACTTATTTTATGCTACAATATTTCATTATCTCAAAATATTAAACATATAATTCAATCCATGTATTCGCAACCAGAGGACCTTTTTGATTATGCATATGAGAAAGGGAACTCTATGATTGGAAAAATTCCAGACAATTTGCATATTTTAAATTTTCATCAGTGGTTAAAGCAAAGTTTAAAAACATCCGAGAAACAAATTGATGGGCTAATTGATTCACTTGAGAACAATAAAATAATTGTCCCAAAATACGATGCTATATTAATTGATGAAGGTCAAGATTTTCAAATGTCATGGTTGCATTTAGTTAGTCTTTGCTTAAATCCTGAGACTCAGTCTCTGTTGTTAGTAGAAGATCGAGCACAGTCTATTTATAAGAAAAAAGGAAGCTATGCTAAAGAAACTGGTCTTGATTTTAGAGGACGATCAAAAATATTGAATATTAATTATCGTAATACATCACAAATTGTAAAGTTTGCATGGGAATTTTTCCAACAACATTCTGTCTTAAAAAATAAGGTTGTTTCAGGACAAACGGATAGTGTAGAGTTAATTTCACCTTTGAGTACAAGACGAAAAGGACCTGAAGTGGCCCTGATGAAAGTAGATAAATTCGCAAAAGAGGTCGATTTGGTTGCAAGACAAATCATCCGACTTCATCAAACAAAAAATGTACCTTTTTCAGAAATGCTTATTTTATATCGAGTTAAACGTACGTACAAACACAATGTCATAGATGAACTTCGTCGTAGCTTAACACGATACGGAATAGCCTACGAGTGGATTTCTGAAAATGAGGAATCCAAACGTTCATATAATCCAGAGTCAAACAGCGTCAAATTGAGCACAATCGACAGTAGTAAAGGATTAGATTTTCAAGCAGTCTTTATGATTAAAGTAGACTTGATGCCATTCCCTTTAGAAAAAGATGTTGAACGTGAAGTATCGCTGATGTATATCGGAATGACGCGAGCAAAAGAATATTTATATTTGTCATATTCTGAGGAATCTGAGTTTACTGCTTATTTAGATCAAGTTAAAGCTGTTCAGTCAGTTGTCGCATCTCAACAAGCGTAAGTGAAATTTAAAGAGTTGAGAAAGATGCAGTTTCTTTTTTTGCTAAATGTTGAACATGTTGTTCGCCCCATGCATTGATCGCGTCAAGAACCGGAATCAGTGTCCGTCCATAGTCCGTCAGAGAATACTCAACGCGTGGCGGGACTTCCTGGTAAATCTCACGGTGCACGATGTCATTTAGTTCGAGCTCGCGCAATTGAGCCGTCAGCATCTTTTGCGTGATGTTCGGCAATTGTCGTTTCAGTTCACTGAAGCGAAGCGTTCCATGTGTGATCAAAACGAGTAAAATCGACGGTTTCCATTTTCCGGTCAAGATTTCGAGTGCGGTCTCAACCCGACAGCTTGGTGTCTCTTCCATCGGTCTTCCTCCTTCATGGTATCGTTTAGGATACTATACCACTTATTCGTGCCTACTTCCGCTTCCATCACTTCCGCGTAATAATAGAGGTATGAGCTAATTCATTGAAGGAGGAAACAACATGTCGATTCACCCACAGATTACACTCGGTCCTGTTCGTTTACGCGTCACGGATCTTGACCGTTCCGTTTCATTTTATACGTCATCACTTGGATTACGTGTGCTGACGCAAACCGATCAGCTAACGGTGCTCGGTGCACAAGATACACCACTCATTGAACTTGAAGTTCATCCGAATGCCCGCCGTTTCCCACCGAACTCGGTCGCCGGGTTATACCATTTTGCGATTTTGCTACCAAACCGAAAAGAACTCGGTTTTGTCATCCGGAATCTGATCGAACAAGGAATCGAGATTGGTCAAGGTGACCATCTCGTCAGTGAAGCCTTTTATCTGTCCGATCCAGACGGGAACGGGATCGAGATTTATGCCGATCGTCCACGTGAGACATGGACGTATGAAGCAAATGGAGACGTCAAGATGACGACGGATCCTGTTGACTGGCAAAGTATGCTCGTCGAAGCGGGAGAAGAAGACTGGTACGGCATGCCAAGCGATACGGTCATGGGACATGTCCATTTCCACGTCAAGACACTCGAAGCGGCGCGTGCCTTTTATGTCGACACGCTCGGCTTTGAGGTTGCGGCTGACGCTTCGCGGATGCGTGCCTTGTTCGTCGCTGCCGGCGGCTACCATCATCATATCGGTCTGAACGTCTGGTCTGGAGTGAACGCACCGACGAATCCGGAAGATGCGGTCGGACTTGTTTACTGGACGCTGCGTTATCCGGATCAAGCGACGCTTCAAGCAGCCATCGAAACATTAAAGTCTTCTGCTTATACTGTTACCGATGATGCGGGCGATGTTTATGTTACCGATGATGCCGGAATCACTGCTCGATTGACAACGTAACCGAAAAAATCCCCTTGCGGAGAAAAATCTGCAAGGGGATTTTTTGTTTACCGTGAAGATGACGTTGCATTGCCGTCATACCGGCTGATCAACTCATACGGTCTAACTTTATATAAGGCATGCGGGAAGTAGTGCGGATCCATCGCATCAAGTGTCCGCAACTGGAAGTGCTCCCGTTTGATATACTCACTCAGCGAGTCGCGCGTTAGCGGGAAGAATCCGACATCCGTCGTTTCGCCTTCTTGTGTGGCGAGCTCACCACCGATGGCTTTTCCGCGGAAGCAGACACAAAGGACATGACTTGAGACATTTTGATAAATACCGGTGATGCCATCGATTGAGACATCGATACCGGTCTCTTCTTTGACTTCGCGTTTGATGGCGTCAAGAATCGACTCATGATTTTCGACTTGTCCACCTGGCATCTCATACGTATCACCCCGGTGGAGGTTACGGACGAGCAGGACTTCACCGGCATCGTTCGTGATGTACGCGGTCACGCTGACGATCGCGCGAGGGGGAGCGTACGTACCAGTCGACGTCATGAAATCTTCATAGGATTTGATATAGAGGTTTTTGCCGAGGCGCGCGCGTTTCTTCATCGCTTCACGGCGTAAGGCACTGTTCCGGACATCACGATCGACTTGTTCGTAATGTTCACGGTCGCGGTATTCCCAAATGGCGATGACTTCATCTTCTGCTTCCGTCACCCAGCGACCGACAAGGCGGGCACCGTGACTGACTTGGAGCGGATACAGGTAGGTATGGAAAAACTCAGTAAATTCTTCTAGGCGTTCGGGACGAATCGTATAGGTCTTCCGGCGATGCAACATGGAAATTCCTCCTATCAGATGAGCGTTCAGATGTACGTTGTACCCCTTCTCGAACGAACGGATGAAACCCTTTTTCTCGAGATGGAAAAAGGATTTTTTATAAAAGTGGGGGTGGATACATTTCATAAGACATAGCAGACTTTCCGTAATCGATGACGATTTATTTTGTTCCAAAAAGTAAAGCTAAAGAAGAACTTAAGAAACGGACGGGGCTCAACTTTAGAAAAATCGGGGATACTGAATATAGAGAGAAACAGAAAGTAGGGATATGTGATGGATATCATGGCACTCGTCCGCCTGGCTGGCGGAATCATGTTCACCCCATTGTCGGACGATGTCTTAATGATGGGTTTCGCAGCACTGCGTTTAAGAGAAGGAATGTACCCGGTCGTTATCTGGTTGACGGCATGGCCGATTTTCTTCATCGCTTTTACATGGTTTTATCTGCTTGCCCGGTTCTTCCGGGAGATTCCGCTCGTCAAACGCTGGATGAAGTCCCGTTTCTTAGAACGAGCAGAAGCAATCATCGATCGACGCGGGTTATGGGCAATCGGACTATCGTTCTTCTTACCCGGCGTCAGACATCCGATTCATTATGTCGCCGGACTTCTTGGTTATCCGTTACCGCGTTATTTAGTGATGACGTTCTTAGCAGCAGGCGTCTATACAGGACTGTGGACATTCATCATCATTCGAATTGGAGAAGCTGTGACGTGGTCGGAACTGTGGAACTGGCTACAGGTGAATCCTGGTGTCATTGGATCAATCATCGTGATCCTCATTGGAGCAGCGGTCATCGGAATCGTCCATCATCATCGTCAAAAGCAAGCGTTGGAAGAAGAGTCCTCGATGTAAATCACATATACAACGGCGAATCCGATAATGGATTCGCTTTTTAGGTTAAAGTTTGGTTTTATGAATAAGGATAGTTTTTTGAAATAAGAAGTAATCTACAAAAAAAGTGAAATCATTGTCAAAAAATGACGCACATCACTTCTTAAAAGCTACGTGATTTACACACTGGATTGGCAATTTATCGTCACAAGCCAGTGGGCGGAAATAGATTGTAAACGCTTATACTAAAAGGTGTTCACAGAGTGGACATATTTATTATTAGAGGAGGATACATATGAATCTCATGCAGACGGAAGAGACGGTCAAAAAAGCACCGACTTCTTCTGCTTACCGGACGATTTGGCGGTGGCACTTTTATGCTGGTATCATTTTTGCACCGTTCCTCGTCATGCTTGCCGTGACAGGATCGATTTATCTATTTAAGCCGCAAATCGAAAACGTCCTGTATCAATCGTATTATGAAGTTACACCAAAAGCGGATCGCATCACGGCGACGGAACAAATCAATCGCGTCAAAGCGAAGTATCCGGACGCGCTCGTTACGTCATACCGACCGGGTGAATCTGACGATCGATCCAGTGAAGTGAACATCTCGTCACCTAAGATGTCGGCGACAGTCTTCGTCAATCCGTACTCCGGGAAAATCATCGGAACATTATCGGACGACGATCGAATCATGAACAAAATTGAAGAAATCCACGGAGAACTGATGGCAGGGACGACCGGTGACCGGATCGTCGAACTCGTTGCCTGTTGGGCAATCGTCTTGATCGTGACAGGATTATTCTTATGGTTCCCGCGTAAACAAAAAGGGTTGTCTGGCGTATTGTTTCCGCGATTGCGTCAAGGAAAGAAGTTATTCCGTCGTGATCTCCACGCTGTTCCGGCATTTTGGATCACAGCAGGAATGTTATTCCTCATCCTGACAGGTCTTCCGTGGTCCGGTTTCTGGGGAACGAACTTCCAGTCACTCGTCACGAACCAAGGACTGGGCTATCCACCGTCCATCTGGGGTGGGGAAGCACCGACGTCAACGCTTCAAACGAAGGATATCGCAGAAGTCCCGTGGGCCGCTGAAACACTTGATGTACCTCAGTCGAAAGTCGAAGGAGCCGTTCCGGCTTCGATCGATGACATCGTTGCGATCGGCAAACAACAAGGGATGGACCCAAGCTTTAAAATCAGCATCCCGAGTGATCCAAGCGGTGTCTATACACTGTCCGCGTATCCAGCGAAAGCACAGGATGAAGCGACGATCCATCTCGATCAATATTCCGGTGCCGTGCTCGCTGACTATCGTTATGACAATTATGGCGTCGTCGGGAAGATTGTCGCGACCGGAATCACACTCCACAAAGGAACGGAATTCGGCTGGTTCAACCAATTGATCAGTCTATTGATTTGTCTTGGAATCATTCTCGTAGCAGTCAGTGGTTTCTATCTCTGGTTGAAGCGAAAACCAAGTAAGGGGATGGGGGCACCAAAAGGTCCGAAAGCATTCATGTTGAAAGGATTCCTCGCTGTGCTTGTTGTGCTGGGGATTGTCTTCCCACTTGTTGGTCTCTCGTTGCTCGTCGTCTGGTTACTCGATTTCCTCGTCATTCGTCGTATTTCGAGTGTAAGGAGGTTCTTCAATGCGTAAATCGATTCAAACATTCGTGCTCGGTGGACTGCTCGTCACGACGATGAGCCTTGCTGGCTGCGCCGTTGATTCTGATGCAGCGGCACAGTATGTCGTATCTAAGCCGCTGTCGATTAAAATGAATGTCCCAAAAGGCGTACAACCGGATGCGAAGAAAAAGCAGACGTTCGAAGCAACAGTCTGGCGTGAAGCGAAACCGGCTCAACAAGTCGACTACGTCCACTTTGAAATCTGGAAAGCGGACGGAACAGTCCGCTATAGTATGGAACCGGCAGAGGAAAAGAAACCGGGTGTCTATACGATTGCAAAAGCACTTCCGAAGTCTGGCTTGTATTATGTCAAAGCGCATGCAAGCAGTAAAGGTGCGATGATCATGCCGACACGGCAATTCATTGTCGGAAAACTGTCGGCGCAGGATTTAAAAATCTTACAAGGTGGAGCAAAACCCGCTGGTGGAAGTAGCGGTCACCATCATTAATAGGAGTATGAAAAAAGAGAGAGCGGAATTTTCCGTTCTCTCTTTGTGTATCGAGAATCAATCATCATCACCGTGACCACCATGATCATCGCCATGATCGTCGGAATCGTCATCTCCTTCATCATCCCCAGAATCATCCGATGCACCGTCGTCATCCGAGTGTTCATCTTCCGATTCAAACTCTTGTCCATTGTAGAACTTGACTTGGATTTGTAGTGTTTTCATGTTTGGCAATTGAAGCGCCTGAGCGACTAACGCTAATACTTCTTTTTCTGTCATCGATGGCGTGACGAGAAGACGGTCTTGTAACGTCGCAACGTCAGTGATACCGATCTCGTCTTTAAAGCGTAATTCTTTCCGTTGATGTTCGTTACTATAGCGCCACTCGAACTTTTTCTTGTTCGTATCCGTTACTTTGATCATGATCCGTTTGAGTTCTTGGTTATTTTGAACGCCATCTTGATCCGTATCTTCCTGATCATCTCGTGTTCCGTCCTGATCACTGTCTGCTTTTGTTGGATCAGAACCGAGTTCAAATTCATCTTCGTTGATAAGCGTATCCTGATCCCGGTCTTCTTCATTGTCTTTGATGCCATCACGGTCTGAATCCTTTTTCAATGGTTGCGTACCAACGATGAACTCTTCTCGTGTCGTCAATCGATCCTGATCTTGGTCTTCTTTCGCGTCGGAAATACCATCTTGATCGGAATCCTTTCTCAACGGGTTCAGATGCGCTGTGTATTCTTGTTGATTCGTAAGTAAGTCGCGGTCCGAATCCTCTTTCCCATCCTTGATTCCGTCACGATCCGAATCCGATTTGGTTGGGATGAGGCGAAGTTTATACTCCTGTACATTCGTCAAACCGTCGCGATCGTGATCTTTTGTTGCGACGTGTTTTCCATATCCCAAATGATATTGCTTTTGCCAAGCATCCGGGATGCCATTTTTGTCTCGATCGACTTGCACGACAGCTTTCTTCTTCGATTTACTTTTTGCTTCTACAGGTCCGACTGCTTGCGAGACGACGAGGGAAGCAAGTACTGCGCCAATGAGGATTCGTTTCATAATTTCACTCCTGTTCTAAAAAAATAAAAGATGTGGTTATAAAAAGATTCTAATGAATTGATTAGAAAATAAGTCGATTGTTTCGTAAAACGAGTAAATAAAAACTAAAAAATAATTAAAGTAATGAACAGATGTATTTCTTTGAAAAAAATATTTTAAATAAAAAATGTAAAAAGATAAAACTATTTATGAACTCCTTACGTTATCTATGTGAATTCCAAAAAATTAAAGGGGTGTTCATAAGATGAAGATGAAAAAGTCGTATCTCGCTGTTCCGCTTAGTGCCGCATTGTTGATTCCAGCAGCAGGTGTCAGTGCTCATGGTCATGAGGACCATAGTAAGATGTCCCACAGTTCAGGAAAAGTCTCACTTGACGTCTCGTCCCCAGCATCGGATCTACGAGCGACACTCGATCAAATTCTATCTGAACACGCGTATCTCGCAGTCGTCGCGATGCAAAAAGGGATTGATGGTAAAAAAGATTTTGAACAAGCAGCAGGTGCCTTGAATCAAAACACGGATGATTTAGCGGCAGCTGTCGGTTCCGTCTATGGTGACGATGCAGGAAAAGCATTTAAAGACATCTGGGCGAGCCACATCGGTTACTTCGTCGATTACGTCAAAGCGACCGGAGCAAAAGATGAAGACGCAAAACAAAAAGCATTGAAAGACCTCGATGAGTATCGTGTAGAGCAGGCTGCATTCCTCGATAAAGCAACCGGCGGACGTCTGAAAGCAGCAGATCTGGAAGCAGGACTTAAAGTCCATATCACACAACTATTAACGTCGTTTGATAGCTATGTAGCAGGTGATTATGACGCTGCTTATAGCAATCTACGTAAAGCGATCGAGCATATGTATATGGTCGGAGAAGGGTTAGCTGGTGCAATCGTCGATCAGTACCCAGATAAATTCAAAAATACGAAAGTCGATACACCAGCAGCAGATCTTCGTGCTGGACTCAACCGGAACTTCTCAGAGCATGCAGCATTAGCAATTCTCGCGATGCAAAAAGGAATCGACGGTGCAAAAGACTTTGACGCAGCAGCTGGTGCTTTAAGTCAAAATACAGATGATTTGTCGGCTTCAATCGGCTCCGTTTACGGAAGTGAAGCGGCACAACAATTCAAGAAAATCTGGTCGAGCCACATCGGCTACTTCGTTGATTATGTCAAAGCAACAGGTGCGAAAGATGATCAAGCACGCGACATGGCTGTGAAGGAACTCGATGAATACCGCGTTGAACAGGCAGCATTCCTCGATGCGGCAACGGAAGGTCGCTTAAAAGCAAAAGATTTGGAAGAAGGATTGAAGGTTCACATTGACCAACTCTTACTCGCCTTCAATAGCTACAATGAAAAAGATTACGACAAAACGTACCCAGCGATTCGCGAAGCGTATGCGCATATGTACGGCGTAGGGGAAGGAACAGCGACAGCAATCGTCGATCAGTTCCCGGATAAATTCAAAGGTGCACCATCTGGAATGCCTAACACTGGTCTCGGTGGTATGCAAGAAGAAGCATCATCGACGACAGGTATCGTTTGGTCACTGCTTGGTATCGCAGCAGCATCGATCCTTGGATTCTTCGCACTCCGTCGTCGCCCGCAACAATAAAGGACGACCCGCTGGTGACAGCGGGTTTTCTTGTACACATCAAGCAGAAAGGAGGTAAACGACATGCGCATCATCCGATTTGCACTTCTATTCCTCATTTGTCTGTTGCCCATATCGGTCGAAGCACACACGAGTTTAAAAAGCTCGAATCCGGCAGCGGGATCGGCATTATCTGAACCCGTCGACCGGATCCGCTTGACGTTCAGTGAGGCTGTTGAAAAAACGAGCACCTTACGTGTAGTGGACGCGAATGGGGTTGAACAAGCCCTTGCGAAACCACTTATCATCGGAAATGAACTGAGTGCTGTCGTCTCAGAGCCTTTAACGGAAGGAAAATACACGATCAAGTGGGCGTCGATTTCAGATGATGGTCACCCTGTGAAAGGAACGATCCGTTTTACGGTACTGGGTGCGGCGAAAGCTGAAACAAGCACTGTAGAAAAGGCTGAGCCGATGGAAACAAAAGCAACAGTCGTTCCTGAAGCAGAGCCTGTTTCAAAAGGACTTGTTCCGACACTGCTTCCTTTTATCGTCGGGGGACTGTTAATTAGTATCGTCATCCTTCTCGTATTACGTCGTCGTTCGACATGAGTGCGTTTCTAGGCGAACTACTTGTCTACATGGGTGGAGCGCTTTGGATGGGCTATTTGGTATTACGCTTCATCTCAACGAAACGTAAACCGCCATTAATGGACGGTATGTCGTGGGCGGTGGCGGGGCTCGGGATGCTTGTTCTTGGAACAAGTATCCCGGTCATCGGTGCCGTTCGTTTTCTGCTTTCGACGCAAACAATGACAGAAGCTCTACGAACGGGGTTACTGGAGTTGCATATCGGTCAGATGTTTCTTGTCGTTTACTTCGCTGCTTTACTCCTATTGATTGTACTCGCGTGGCAAAAGCAACGGTCCGTTCTACTCGCACTCTTGACGATCCCGTTATGGATTGGCATCGCAGGAACGAGTCACGCCGCAGCGAAATACGGTGTGCTTGGATGGACGCTGCAGTTTAGCCATTTCTTGTGTGTGACGGCTTGGATCGGCGTCGTGTTTTGGTTAGCTATCGGTGCCCGTTCGACCGCTCATTGGTCTGCCTTTTTAAGTTGGTTCAGTCCGTTTGCCCGAATCGCGTTTATCGGTGTCATCCTGTCGGGTCTATTGCTGATGCAACTGGCGATTCCACTTGAACGTTATCCGAATCTTTTGGGTGTGCCATACGGTCAAGCCTTGTTGCTGAAGCATCTCTTATTGTTGCCGCTTTTGTTCTACGCCTTTTGTAATGGCACGCTCGTCCGGCGTCGGTTGCGTTTTGACTCAACGTACGATCCACGTCCGTTACTCCGGATGGAGAGCATCATTTTAATACTGCTGTTCATGGCAAGTGCATCACTCAGTCGTCTCGAACAACCGACGCTAGGGCAACTACCAACCAGTGGTCCAGCGGGGGATGGATGGGTCTTGATGATCGGGATCGCGACCTTACCACTGCTTTTACTCGGGTATCGTCGCCATGCAGTGGGTGTCTTGTTAAGCTTATTCAGCGTCAGTCTGATTTATCTTGGATTGCTAGCGACAGGGTGAACATGAAAAAACAAGGTAGCGGATAGTTCCGCTACCTTGTTTGACGTGGTTTTATTTCGTTGAGACGGCACAATTCGTCGCTTTCGCAAGAATTTTCGAATAGGCACGTGCACCCTTGATATTCAAATGAACACCATCCGCTTCGAAGTATGATGGATGCTTGACGGCAACAGCATGCCAGTCGATCAGCTCGACCCGTTTTCGTTTCGAGGCCTCGCGTAACATCTGATTGACTTCCGCTTCCCATGGACGCGGGACGCGTGCTGTGACCAGATAGACGTGATCGGCATTTGCGAATTGATCGAGCAAACTGTTCAACTGATCTTTGCGGAAGCTACCATTTGTTCCGAGATGAAGGATGACTTGTCGTCCATGTCGATTGTACGCCGCATATTGCTCACTCAGCGGAATCGCCTCACGAAGCTGACGACCGAGTTTCGCATCAATCGTCAATTGCTTGAGCGTGCTGCCGAGATAATCTTCGACACCGAGTAAGACCGAGTCGCCGATGGCAAGCGTCGGGCGACAGATTTTTCGCTGATCGGGCTTTGCTTTTGGTGTCGTCGGTTTCAGGACCGGCTTCGGTTTTTCTTTTGGTGCCGCTACCTTATGAAAAGCAGGTTCTGGCTTCGGTGTATCGGAGACAGCGAGAATCGATAAGTTACCAATGAAGCTGACGACGAGCACTGTCAATACAACGACACTCGCCCATTGCATCGGTGAAAACTGACGTAACTGCCGCGGATGTAACGACAGACGTTCTAAATAACCGGATAGTCCGTGCTGACGGATCGGACGTTCGATGAAGCGGTACGATGCTTCGGTTAACGCAACCAGCACAACGACGATCAACACGGTCCGAAGCAATGAAAACGTTCCGATCTGCTCGACCGGCGTCATCAGCGTGATGACGGGAAAATGCCAGAGATATAAACCGTACGATCGTTTGCCAATCGCAACGAGTGCCGGATGCGCAAACCAGCGACTCCAAATCGACGCCGGATGGGCAATCGCAGCAATCAATAGCGCCGCAAGGACCGCGACAAGGAAAAAGCCACCTCGGTATAAAAAGCTTCCGAACTCACTTGTGACGATCATTAGTATAAGCAAGAGTGGCAAAGTGACAGCGCCTGTTTGATTCAGTAACCGGACACCGCGTTTTGGGATATCGGGCTTAAAGCGGGTCGGTTGCCACGCGAACGCGAGCAGACTCCCAATCAATAGGGCGAATAATCGAGTATCCGTGCCATAGTAGACACGACTTGGGTCTTCACCAGGTGTGAACTGAATCGCCATCGCGAGCACGGATGCACCGACCGCAACGCCCATCAATTGCAGGAACAGTCGGCGATTCTTCATTCCGAACCAAAGTAAGATCGGGAATAACAAATAGAACTGCTCTTCGATTGCAAGTGACCAAAGGTTTTGAATCGGTGACGGTTTGCCGAACGACTCGAAATACGAGACGTCATGGAAGATATACCACCAGTTCGTCCCGTAAATGAGCGCAAAGGCACTATCTTGGCGGACCGTATGCAACAGCTCGTGTTCAAAGACGGTCACGTACCCGAGAACAAGTAACAGCATGACGAATAGGGCTGGGAACAGGCGACGGAAGCGATGAATCCAAAACCGTTTCAAATCGAGGCGTCCGGTTGTCTGCCACTCGCGTAACAAGAGACCGGTAATCAGGTAACCGGATAGGACGAAAAAGAGATCAACACCGAGGAAACCACCGGAGAAGAATGAAACAGACAGATGGTAGAGAATGACAGATAAAACGGCGAAGGCACGTAAGCCATCAAGCCCTGGCATATATGTAATCGAACGAGACGAGGATTTCATAAGACACGAACAACTCCTTTAAAACGACAACTAATTTCTAACAGTCTTTAGTGTATCGAATTCCAATTTCAAAGAAGTGTCTAAGAAGTAACAACCTGACGAAAAAAGCACCCGATGCGCACATCGGATGCAGGCTTACGAAACATGTGGAAAACAACAGTTCACGATGAAGCGGTTGTCTTGTGAAGTCAACGCGACGCTCCCTGCATGACGCGCCATGATTTGCTGAACGATTGACAGACCGATGCCGGAGCCGCCAGTCGAGCGGGAAGCATCAGACGTCCCGAACGGTGTTAGCCATTCGTTTAGTTCTTCTAGCGTATAAGTCGATTTAATCGCATTTGAACAGATTAGCTGGATACTTTCTGTTTCTTCTTTGATCGTAATTCGAAGATCCCCCGTCCCGTGAAGCGTCGCATTGCGAATCAAATTCTCAAGCAAGCGCCGTAAGAGCATTGGATCGGCGAACAGTGTCACGTGGGATGGTCCATCGATGACACCATCGATTCCGGGAAACAGCTCTAGAACTTGTTCGGTCAGAGTGACGAGATCAAGCGATCTTCGTTCGACTGGATAATCAGTGTTCGATAATTTAGCGAGCGTGAACAGTTCATCGATCCGGGCAGCGAGCGTTTCTGACTGGCGGGTGACGATCGCTAGAAGTTCCGTCCGTTCTGTCGCGGATAACGTCTCATGTTTTTCCGTCAGCCACTGGATGAAGCCTTGGATTGAGGTCAAGGGCGTCCGTAAGTCGTGCGATAGACTAGTGATCAATCGCAACTGCTCTACGAACCGCTCCTGGTCGCGTACGCGTAAGGTGCGAAGTTCCTGTTCGATTCGTTCGATCGATTGGGCGAACAATTTGAATTCCTTCGGTCCTTTGACTGGAGGTAACGGTGCTGTTGGCGCTGGTTCGACCGTCAATCGTTCAAGCCGTCGCTCGAGTTCCCGGAACAATCCGGCAATCCAACGCGTCAAGAGTAGTAAAAAGAGGATGAACAGCGTCAATTGTAGGAGGAAAAAAGTACTTGAATTCCCAATCTGATATTCATTCAGTTTAGGCTTTTCTGATTGTACAGTTAAAAAATATCCTGGTTCGTTCTCTGATAAATCAATCGCTTCGATATGATGCAGGGTCCGAATCTTTCCGGTATCGGACGGATCCCTTTCGGTGGGGGTTTGAGCAGCGAGCAACCGACTTGGTGTTAAATCTTCCGGGTACTTATCAGAAGCATCGATTCGACGATTATCCGCATCGTAGATAGCCCATTCATAAGGACCAATCGGCGACTGTCCATTTTCGTAGCGGGCGATATCACGCTTCACATCTTGAACGACTTCTTGCTCTGTCGTGTAATAGTACCGAGGAACCGTCTTCGTACCGAGCGGTAACTGACTAGCAAGCAACCAGGCGAGTGCCGTACTTAAAACCGCGGCGAGTAAGAGTAAGACGAGCATCCAAACAGTTAGTTTGATCCGTCTCATGGCTCAACCTTATAACCAACGCCCCAGACGGTCTGCAGGTGGCGCGGTTCTTTTGGGACGTCCTCGATCTTGTCGCGGAGCTTATGGATCAAGACCATGACAGCGTTCGACGCGGAACCAAGTGCTTCTTCCTGCCAAACCCGCTCATAGAGATCTTCAGCTGAGAAGACACGACGGGGGTGACTCAAAAAGAGCGCCAGGCAATCAAATTCACGGCGGGTCAGGGCAAGCGGAACATCATACTTAAAGATGACGCGTTCGTCTTCTTTGAGCGTGAATGGCCCCACCTGAACGGCTGAAGTAGTAGTTGGGACATGATACTGGCTGACACGTCGCAGTAGTGCTTTGACGCGGGCGACGACTTCAAGCGGATTGAACGGTTTACCGATGTAATCGTCCGCCCCGAAGGTCAAACCTTGAATCTTATCCATATCTTCGCGTTTCGCCGTCAGCATCAAGACGGGTAACGTGTGACCGGCAGCGCGCGCCGCTTGAACGGTCGAGAAGCCATCGCGAACGGGCATCATCACGTCGAGTAACATCGCATCAACTGGACGCGTTGCAAGAGTCGTTAACGCCTCCTCACCGTTTTCGGCTTCGATGATTTCGTAACCTTCATTTGTTAAATAGAGTCGAAGCAATTGACGGATGTCTGCTTCGTCATCAACGATCAAGAGCGTAGGCATGATTCATTTCCTCCTGTTGCACCCCCTCGAAGACGTAAGCCGGGGGAAGATTGTAGAGCGTGTGCGAATAGCTGTGTTCTTGGAAATAGTCCCGGAACATCTTGAACTGAAACCGGGTGTATTGAAAGGCGATGAAGTGACCGCCTGATCGTAGTAACGTTTGGAATTGTGCCAATAAATCATGCCGTAACGCTGCCGGGAACGACGCAAACGGGAGACCACTGACGATGACGTCGATCTGTCCGCTCCATGAATCGGATAATCCTTGAACGTCACCAATGAAGAGAGTGACATTCGTTTCCTGAGCCAGTAATTGTTCGAGTGCCGGGCGGAACGTTTCGCTCCGTTCACAAATCAAGAGATGTGTCTCCGGTGAACGAGCGGCCAGTAAAGCTTTGGTGATCGCTCCGTCACCCGCTCCGACTTCAAGAATTTGGCGTGGACGATCGGCGACGGCGCGTCGTGCCATCATTTCAGCCAGACGTGGACTGCTCGGTGCGATGGCTCCGACACGGAGTGGTGCGTGAAGTGCTTCTTTTAAGAAATCAAACATGAAAACCCTACTTTCCGTTGAGTATATCATGTAGTATGCACATCGTCCCTTTCGAAAACAGGACGATGTTTCTTAAGTGAATCTTAAACATATCAATGCCTGATTTTCGGCGACATGATGACCGGACAAGCCGGTATACTAAGGACAAAGGAGGGGAAGGCGATGGAACATCACACGTATTATGAAGCGCTCGTTCGCCGGGACGCGACGTACGAAGGAACGTTTTTTGTTGGTGTCAAGACGACCGGCATCTTTTGCCGTCCGACGTGTCCGGCACGAAAACCGAAAGCAGAGAACTGTGAGTTTTTTGAGACGGCGCAAGAGGCATTACTTGCCTCTTATCGACCGTGCCGTCGTTGTCATCCGCTTGCTTATCCCGGCGATCATGGTACGATTCAACGCTTGATCGAAGCGGTCGAGGCAGAACCAGACAAACGATTCAAGGAAGCCGATTTTCGAGCACTTGGTCTCGATGAATCAACGGCACGCCGCCAGTTCAAGAAACGCTTCGGAATGACGTTCGTCGCGTATGCTCGGGCACGACGGATGGGGCTTGCGATGAAGGAGATCCGGACCGGTAAGCCGATCATCGAAGGGCAGTTGGCTGGAGGTTATGAATCGAGTAGTGGTTTTCGTGAGGCGTCAGCACGGATTCTCGGGCAGGCACCGTCGCGCTTTGACGGGCAGGTCTTACGCGCGAAATGGCTTGATACACCACTCGGTTCGATGCTGGCGATTGCCGACGATCAACTCTTACATCTGCTCGAGTTCGTCGACCGACGTGGACTGGAGCGGGAAATCGAACAATTACGTCAAAAAGCGCGCGCTGTCATCGTTCCCGGGGAATCACCGGTCTTTGGACAGATCGAAGCGGAGCTCCGTCGTTACTTCAAAGGAGAGCCGGTATCGTTTCAGACGCCACTGATGCGGTACGGGACACCATTTCAACGCCGCGTCTGGGAAGAACTCGAGCGGATTCCGAGTGGGGAGACGATCTCGTACCAAGAGCTGGCGATCCGGATCGGTCAACCGACTGCTGTTCGTGCCGTCGCACGAGCGAATGGAGCGAACCAACTGGCAATCGTCATTCCGTGCCATCGGGTCATTCGGACGAATGGAGATTTAGGTGGATACGCGGGTGGACTCGCACGCAAGGAAACATTGCTCAAACTGGAGCGCACACAGAGGGGACTGGATGAAGGATGAGTTTGATTAAAGATGTATTTTCACCGAGTTGGCTCGACCGCTTAGGAGCAGCGATCGATGTATCGGATTTTCGAAGACGAGTCGATCGGGGAGACTGGGAAGAACTCGCGTTTAAACAACGTGTCCGTCGTGTGGCGGAGACATTAGAGACAATCTTGCCGCCGTTTCCGGACGCAGCGGGGGAGCTAGAGCGACTCGCACCGCAGTTTACCGGGCTACCGGGAATTGTTTTTCCAGAGTATGTCGAACGGACGGCAGACCTTGCTGATTGGTCGCTTGCGTTAGCGACACTCGCCAAGTTGACGCCACACTCGACGTCGGAGTTCGCCGTTCGGCGTTTTCTACTTGTCGATCAAGAACGATATCTCGAGCAGGCACTCAAATGGACAAGATCAGATGATGAACATGTCCGGCGCTTAGCGTCTGAAGGAACACGCCCGCGTCTGCCGTGGGGACAAGCGATTCCGCGTTTGATTGCTGATCCGCGACCGGCGTTACCGATTCTTGATGCGTTACTGCAGGATCCGTCACTCTACGTCCGAAAAAGTGTCGCCAATCACTTGAATGATATTTCAAAGACACATCCGGAATATCTGATTGAACGAATTGAACGTCACTTAGGAACAGATCCGAACACGGACTGGATTTTACGTCACGCTTCCCGGACGTTATTGAAGCGTGGGAACTCAGAAGTCTTACAGTTATTCGGGCACGTCACGCAAGGTGAAGTGGCGGTCACGAACTTAGTCGTTTCTCCAGTGACAATCGGTGGAGAACTCGACTTCTCGTTCACGGTGACGAGTTCCGTTCCACAACGTTTACGCTTAGAGTACGCAATCGATTACGTCAAACAACGCGGAACAAGTCGGAAGGTGTTTCAACTGCGGGAGCGGGAAGTTAAAGGTGTGCTGCCAGTCGAACGACGCCAATCGTTTCGGAACATGACGACGCGTGTCCATTACCCTGGGACACACACCTTGACCATTTTGATTAACGGAGAGGCTTACGCGACAGCAACGTTTGAGGTCGAGGAGGAGAGCTGAATGCAAGGACGACATCCGGATTTTACGACGTCACGACTGTTTGTCGAAGCAACGGATGACGAATCGGGTTGCAAGTGGACACTGCATGCGTTACGTGAGAAAACGATCGTCGGGACGATTATTTTCACATGGAACGCATCGACCGGAAACTTACGTTATACAACGACGGATGAGGACGATCAGCGCGGCTATATCACAGAAGCGTTGACGTCGATTTTATCGTATCTCGCGCGGACGTTATTACTGACATGTGTCTACGGCGAAGCAGGCAGTAATACGGTCTGGCGCCGGAACGGCTTTCAGTGGCAGGCTGATCGACATGAACGCGAACTCCATCACTAAAGCCCCGCCTGCTTGAGCAGGACGGGGCTTATTTGGGATTAGACCGTTGTTTTGGACCAGTTGAAATGGTCGCAAATCGCTTCGGCGCTTTCACGTGCGCTTAATTGTTCCGTATCGAGGAAGAGATAGTTGACGTCCGGTAGTTCGCCTGGCAGCGAACGTGTCCGGTATCCGTCCGCCGTCTCGCGTAAGTCCTGTTCAGAAGCAGCGAGATCGCGCTTCGTTACTTTGTGCGTCAATCGGTTTTCGGTTGTGTTCCGGTGCAGACGAGTTGCGACCGGCGCATCCAGTTCAACGATATAGACGTCAGCACCCGCTTGTTCGAATAATTCGACTGTCTCTTCGATGAACTCAAGACCACCGCCTTCGACACCGAATAGACAGAGGAATGTAAACAGGACACCTTCGAGCGAACTGTTCGCCATTTCCTTGAACATCTCGCGCCGGATCGTATCCTTTAAGCGGTGATGTGCAGGTTCAGAGAAATCAAAATAAGGCAATAATAGGTCGATCGTCTGATGGTTATGGAAGACTTTCATCTCCGTCAACCGTTCGATTTCCTGACCGATCGTCATCTTTCCGACCGCTTGGGGACCAAGTAACAAGACAAATTTCATGGGCGAACCTCATTTCCTTTTTCTGCTAAGAATAGCACATTCCGACGAGTGACATCACTAGAACGTTTGTTCGTAATTTGATATAATTCAAGTATGAAGTCCCGTCGTGTCCTTGTCTGAAGGAGGACAACCATGCAAGAACAATGGAAAGCCGTCATCGGCTATGTAGGTATATATGAAGTCTCATCGCTAGGTCGCGTCAGGTCGCTCGACCGGACGATCGTGACGTGTCGCGGTGTTCGGCAACGACGAAAAGGTGTCTTGCTCCGTCCACGGCTCAATCGGGAAGGGTACCGGAAAGTCACGCTCTATCAACGTGGTCGAGGAGAGCGCGTGCAGGTCGGATTGCTTGTCGCACAAGCCTTTCTGACGAAAGACGTCACGGAAGCACGACTCGTCCGACGTAATGGTAAACGAATTGACGATCAGTTATCAAATTTAGAAATTCTGCCTTCGATTGATCAGCAGTATAACGAACTGCTTGGTGAGTTCGATCTCTTGTTAGGTCAACATGTGACGCTGTCACCGTTTCAGATTCGAACGATTCGCGCGCAGTACAAAAAAGGGGAAACAACCCGTCAATTGGCAGAGCAGTATCAGGTGACGGAGAACCGGATTCGCAACATTATCGATAAAAAGGAAGCACGTTACATTGGCTGAGCCCAGAATAAAGGAGCGTTTACCAGAGATGGTAAGCGCTCCTTTGATTTAAAACGATTGTTCGCCGGCACGAACGGTCTGTTGCAACGAACTGATGCGTGACTCGAGTACCGCACTATGTGTCTTCAGTTCCGTCTGCTGGTTGACGTGGTGTTGCATTTGATCACCGAGGACTTGGCTGTAAGAAGAGAGCTCCGACATCAACTGCTGAACGGACTGCAGATGTTCCTGCATGTTCGATTGAACGTGGGCGACGATTTGACGCTGTTGTTCGACGGTACCCAGTGTCGTCTCAATCGTCGTCGCTTCGGTCAACATTTGTTGCAAGTGTGCCATTGCCGTCTCGAGCTGTTGCGATGTTGAGAGAAAACGTTCAGTCATCTGCGCGATGGCTTGTTCGACTTGATCGAGTCCCGCCGTCCATGTCTGATTGACTTGACGGATGTGATCTGTACTCGTTCGGATATCGATTGCTAGTTTTTCGACTTCTTTGGCAACGACGGTGAAGCCACGACCGGCTTCTCCCGCACGGGTTGCCTCAATCAGCGCGTTCAGCGATAAACGGCGCGTCTCTTCAGCGACACGCTGGATGTGTGAAATTGAGATCTCCATCTGTTGCTGCAGATGTGAGGTCTGTTGCAAAATCTGCTCTGTCGTCGCGGATTGTTCCTTCAGTAACTGGCTTTCCTCTTGTAAGGTCTCAAGTGTCGTGTGATTCGTCTGAACAGTCTGTTGAAAACGGGTTACGGCATGTTGGCTGTTGAGGAGTGTCGTTTGCATCTCACTTAACGCATCGTGCCCTTGAGCAGTCAAACGTGTCGAGGCGACGATTGTTTGATCCATTTGCGACGATTGCGCAAGTAAAGAACCGGCGACTTCATCGACGGCTTGGACCGATTGATCCATCGCGGATAAGCGTGAGGAAAAGTGGGGCTGGACGGATTCGAGTTCCTGACTCGCTTGTTGCATCTCAGCCGTTAAATCTCCGATTTGTTGCATCAATTGATTGTATTGAAACGTCAGCTGTTGTAATTCAAAGGTCGTCGTCTTGAGCGTTAATGGACGATACGATCGCTTCGCATGCGCTTCTTCAATCTGTAAGGCGAGTTTCGATAGTGGGGCGAGTTGTCTTCTAATTCGTGAGCGAATCAAAAAGCTGATGCTAACAAGCGTAATCACGCTCACCCAGACGAGTGTCCAAGCTAAATCGCGAGCAGGAGCGATTAATTTATCACGATCGGTCGTTAGTAAAATGACGTCATCGAGTTCCGGAATCGTCATCGCGACAAGAAACTGATCTTGATTCGAAAAAGCATATGTACGCGCATTTTTTAAGTGCTGCAGTAGTTGTTTCCGTTTTGTCGGTTCGAGTGTCAACGGTCGGAACGCCTCACTCGTTTTCAGGCTTTGGAAACGAATCGAATAGTCGTCACGTGATAAGTCAGTTCGCTGTTGCTGTTGCAATCGTTTGATGGCACGCGAGCGGTCTGTCGCGTCATCCGGATACGCAAGAAACGTTGCCCGGACATTCGCGTCGAACATGGTTAACTCCCGCATCAGCCGTTCCTCAGTTGCTGCGACGGATTGTTGATACGATGCGTAAACGCTGAGACCGCTGATCACGATCAGCCCGATGGCAACGATCGGAATCAACCATCCATTTAGTTGTTGTGCTAATAATCGTTTTTTCATAAGCATAAAAAACATCTCCTCCCGTGTACCTATCGGAAGGAGATAAAGCAACATGTATGAAGGTGTTGTACGGCTTGTGTAAAGGTCTTGTGAATCTAATTCACGTAAACCGGAAGGACAGTCGCAAGATGTGTCATAAGTGCTTGTGTCTCTTCTTTTGGTTCAGATGTGACATAAATGATCAACGCAGCAGCAACGATGACGAAGATAGCGATAACGAGAATGATGAAGAATGGCATCTTACTTTTTCGTTTTTCGGCTTGACGGTCCATGAAAGATTCCCCCTCAATGATGTAGACGATAGACATATTTGTTTGATTCCCTCTCCTCTTGTTTGAAAACCTTGGAAAAAGAGGGGAATGTGTAATTTAGAGGGAATAGAGTAAACATCTGAAATGGAATGAGGAGGATGTGGTCGTGCTTACGTTGCTCAATTCATTGTTGTTGAACTTTTCCCTATTGATTGCGACATTGTTGTTCGCGTTTTTACCATTACGACGGATCGAGAGAATTTCGCCCAACTCCTCCTTACAAGTCCGACTCGTGATCGGTTGTATCGCCGGTGTGATTGGTGCACTGTTGATCTTTAACAGTATCTCCTATGACGTTGCAAAGATTGATTTGCGTCTCGTTGCGCTCGTCACGGCATATTTTTATGGAGGATTAGTGAGCGGTAGCATCACGATGTTGTTCATCATCGGTGCCCGATTTGCGGTGACACCAGCTGGCGAATACCAAGGATTGATTCTGACGACCTTGATCTGTGTCGCGTTACTTGTGACAGCGACGATTTATCGCCGGTTCGCTGCTCAACGGATGAAAGATTATCTCGTATTGCTTGGAACTGGTATTGCGTACAGCTTACCGGCGCTCTATTTATTGACGCATACGTTCGAACGGTTTTTAGAAATTGCGTTCGTTTATATCATCGTCATCATGATTGGTGGCTACGTCACCTATCGTTTCTTACAGGAACTAAGGAAGCACTTTTTGTTCGTACATACGCAACAGGAACTGGCTTTAAAGGATGGACTGACGCAACTCGGAAACCGCCGGAAACTCGATGAGACGTTAGCCGAGTACGCTCAGAACGGAACGGTCTTTTCCGTCCTCATTCTCGATCTCGATCATTTTAAATCAATCAACGATACATACGGTCATGAAGGGGGTGACGTCGTCTTACGACAACTCAGTCATCTCTTACAATCGTATTGTCCGGAACAGGGCGTCGTCGGTCGGTACGGTGGTGAAGAGTTTGTCTTACTATTGCCGGACGTACCACTTCGACAAGCGGAACGACTGGGGGAACGGATTCGCTCTGCCTGCGCCGATCAACACTTCGTTTATAAGGAGCATCCTGTGTTTCATATCACGTTATCGCTAGGGGCTGCTTCATCCGATCAAGCATCGACTGTATTTGAGACCGTCCAGAAAGCGGACTTAGCATTGTATGAAGCCAAACAAACCGGTCGGAATCGCGTCGTCTGTTACCGAGATCCTTTACTGTAAATAAAAATTGCCCCGCTCGACCAAATGGTCAGGCGGGGCAGTTGTGTTTAGCGATGCAGTAACGAAAATACATCATGACGTTCAAAATCAGCTAAGATATTCGGTGCGATCAACTGACGGATCGTTGTTTCGTCCGCCCAGAGATACGCGTCGTGTTCCACTGATAATTGAACGTCCGTTTGATGCGTCGAACAGACGTACATCAAGAGAACGATTTGCCGATCGGGATGCGTCAGGAAGCTCGAAGCATAGAGCAGACGCTCTGGCGTAACTGTCAACTGTGTCTCTTCTTTTATCTCGCGAACGAGACTATCGAGCGGCAGTTCACCGAAGTCAATCTTGCCACCCGGGCATTCCCACGTCCCACCACCGAAGTCAGCAGCAGCGCGGCGAACGATCAGGAGACGTTGCTCGTGAATGATGATGCCTTTGACGGCAGGAACGATCGCTGTCATCTGACGGGACTCCGCGACAATACGACGGGATCGGTTCCTTCTGTTTCGACGAGGTGTTGATCGCGTAGATAGATTCCGCTCTCGTCAGCAAGCCCGAAAGCACTGTCTGTGCTTTCTTCCGTAAAGGATTGCGTGAGATGGGCAGCTTCGCCCCACGTCTCGTAATGGACACAGATGACCGCGTCGTTCAGTAAGGCAAGACCAGGCAAGCGAAGACGTTGATTGTCGCGTTGGTCGATCTCCGGAATGATACACCGTTCGGGCGAAATGAGGGCACCGGCTGAAAAGCCGGCGACCGGAACACCATCTACGAAACGCGACTGAATGATGTCACCGATCGGTGTACCGACCAAGTATTGCTGATATAATTCGGTCTCACCACCGGAGATGATGATGCCTTGACACTGCTTCAGTTGCGCGAGTTGTCCGTCTGTTGGTGCGTCAGATAGTGGCAGATGGACGAAAGACGAGATGCCATCTTCCTGTAACGGCTTCGTATAAATCGAAGCGTAACTCGTCCAGTCTTTACCGATCCGCGGAACGTATAGAATCGCGACCGGTCCACCGTTCGTTAATGTAGCAAATCGTGTTCGTAAGTTCGGTGTAAAAGGAGGACCGCCTCCAAAGAGGAATAAGTGAGTCGGCATGAGGCATGTCTCCTTTCAAGTTTAATCCAGTGTATAGCGGTTGATCGTCTCGTGCAACTCACGAGAGAGCGTATAAATCTCTTCCGTCAGCGTATGGACGACATCCATTCGTTCGCTGAAAGCGAGTGATTGCTCGGATGCGTGTTGGTTGTCTTGGGCGCTGGAAATGATTCCGGCGCGTAACTGTTCGGCTTGAGCGACGAGGTGGGAAGCGGTCGATAAGACATCCCGGTTCGTTTCAGAAAGGGCGGCCATATCAACGGTGACCCCTTTGGACTGGGTGACGATTGAATCAAAAGATTGCGTCGCTTCCGTCACGCGAACGACACCGTCTTGAACGGCAACAGTTCCGCGTGCCATGGCGTCTTCGAGTTGTTTTGTCTCCAGTTGGATCGAATCAATTGTTTCCTGGACACGAACCATTGACTGTTTCGATTGGTTGGCAAGATTCTGAATCTCACGCGCAACGACGACGAATCCTTTGCCTTGTTCCCCAGCACGCGCCGCTTCGATCGAAGCGTTTAATGAGAGAAGGTTCGTTTCATTGGCGATCGACTCGATGATGCTGATGATCTCTAAGATATTCTCGGAAGCGATTTGGACGCGACGTGATTTATCGGCCGCCTCGTCAATCGCATTTTGAATCGATTGCATCTGCTCCGTGACCGCATGGAGATCCGAACGTCCGGTCGTCGCAAGATTTTCTGAACGACTAGCGCTATCGACGACAAGTGCCGACGTTTGCGCGTTCTGCTCAATCGTCGCTGTCAGAGATTGCAAGGACGCTGTATGCCCATCAAATGCGCCAGATTGTTGCTGGGCGGTTGCGGCAATTCCAGTCATTGCTGTTGCCATCTCTTTTGTTCCGTGTCCGGTCTCTTCGGCTTCAACGACGAGCTCAGCGAGAGAGTCATCAATCGTCCGTGACATTGCATCGACTCGCTGTACCAAATTGATTAAAGAGAGGCGCATTGTCTCGAATAAACGGGAGAGCTGTCCAATTTCATCACGTGACGTCGCAACGACCGGTTGTGATAAATCGTGTTCGGCAATCGCGCCCGCACTATGCAGTAACGCGCGAATTGGTCGGACGAGCGTGCGTGTGAAGAGGATCGCAGCAAGTGCTACGAAGGCAATTAATGCCACTAACGCAATCAATAGTTTTTGGACGAAATCAGATAAGGAAGCAAATACTTCTTCCGTATGGACTTCTGTGATGAGTCCCCAATTGAGACCAGCGATTTGCAGCGGCGTAAACGCGGTCACGACGTCATGACCGTCTGTATCGGTTGTTTCCATCGTCTTCGTCTGACCGGCAATGACTTGTTTGACTGGCGTCGACTGAATCCGTTTTTCACCAACTTCGGTCTGTTTCGTCGCTCGGAAATCAGATCGCAGACGTTGATCGGCACCGACAAGATAGGATTCGCCTGTCTTGCCGAGACCGGCCGTTGATTTCATAATCTGATTGATCCGGTCACCGGCGAGCTGAAGCGCAAGAACTCCACGTGGTTTATTCGTCTTTGGATCGACATAGGGAATCGCAAAGAAAGCAGCTGGAGCTTTTGACGGTTCGTAATACGCATAATCAGCGATGACGCCTGTTTGTTTCGTCAAGGCGTCCTGATACGCTTTTCCGAGCCCAGACGATTTGAGATCACCAGTGACGACATTCTGACCGAGGTCCGCTTCCTTGAACGCCGTATAGACGACATTCCCATCCGGATCAATGAAGAAGACATCATAGAAGCCGAACTGTTCGATGTACTGATTGAAATACGTATCGAATTTTTTGGCTTCTTGTTGGTAGGCGTCGTTTGCCAGTCCACCGTCCGCAAACTGTTTCGTTAAGGGAGCGAATGCTTGCTGGACTTGTTCGTTCTCTGCTAAAGCTTCGAGATTTAAGAACTTCTCATCGATATGTTGTGTGACAGTCGCTTTTTTAGCATCACGAATCGCCTCAAGTTTCGCGTAAGCTTCGTCCGTTAAGGCACTCTTCGTTTCAACATACAAAAACGAACCGATCAAGACGATCGGTACGATTGCAAGACCGAGGAAAGCGAGTAACATTTTCGGATACAGACCCCACTTCATACGCATACACTCCGTTCGTTTTAGGTTACCTTTAGTGTACGAAAGGAATACGAGAAGAGATATCGGATTTCCATATCTTTTAAATGACTTTATTTTCCGCAGAAGCTGTAATACGAGAGTCAACGAGCCGATAGAAGCGCTGCTGTCTAAACCACAGGGCGTGTTGTTTTACTTCTTGATATAGGACGAACAGAACAAAGGCAATGACGAGACCACGTCCGATCCATGGTAAGACGAGAAGACCATAGTTCATTGCAGCGAACAGCTGGAGTAAAAAGCGGCGCTTGCTCGGATCCCGTAGATACGTGATCAGTGGGAGTTGCTGGTGTGTCTGCTTGAATAATCGCAGATGAAGAAACGGACGCTTTCGGTGAAACGGCTTCGGTAAGGCACCGTTCAATTCAAGGACGGTCGCCGATAAACTCGACTGTCGTTTCGTTGACAACAGGATATCCTCCGTTAATCCGTCCTCACGCCGTGACCAGTGCCGGACATGAAGGGATCCGAACAGCACCACACACAGTGCAAAGACGAAGAGGACAGGGTGTGGTTGAAGCCAAAGCAGGAGTAACAGAGTGATGCGTCCGGTTGCCAGGACGAGGTGACCGCTCCATTTCCGCAAGAACCGTTGCCCAGATAGCCGGTATGTCCAAAAGCTAAAGAACGGTTGGAGCAAAGAGAGCGCAAGACTAATCAGCAGTACTGTGATACTAGACTGGTCAAACCGGATGCTATGTAAGGGAAAACAGATTAGATGTAATCCGGCAGTCAATAGAAAAATCCGCATGAAGTGATACCGAACGGAATACCACTTCATTCGAACGATTGCTCCAGGAACCGGTTTGAAGAAGAGGCGATCTGCTGGTTCGAAACAGGCGTAAAAGGCGGGCAGGAATCCATACAGAATCCATCCGAGTAAAATCCAAGCGACCGGAACCGTTTGAACCCAGTCCGCTTGACCATTTAAGATTTGAATCGCTTCATAGATGATGAACAGACCGACCGGAACGACGAGATACAGCAAAATCGTCCAGTCGAAGATTTCTCGGAACAAGCGACGCTGTTCCGCATGCCGTCGACGGATCCGTTGCTTCAAAAAGGTTTCAATCATGCTCGAGCACCATCGCTTCCATGATGTCGAACAAGCGGGCACCAGGATGACCAGAGGCTTCACCGATTTGAGCGAGTGTTCCTTGATGTTTGATGCGCCCTAGATCAATCCAGACGAAGTCGTCACACAGACGTTCTGCGGAATCGAGGACATGAGTGACGAGCAGAATCGCTACGCCGCGCGTTCGTTCTAATTCGAGTAAATGCAACAATCGAATCGTCGCGACCGCGTCGAGACCAACGAACGGTTCATCGATGATCAGGCAGTCCGCGCGTTGCATCAAAGCGCAGACGAGCATCACTTTCTGTTTCATTCCTTTAGAGAAAGAAGATACATAGTCACCCGTGACAGCATGCAGTTCGAACGTCTTTAAGAGTCGTTCTGTATAGGCATGATCCGTCTCGTGAAGCGAAGCGACCAGCTCAAGATGCTCGGCGAGCGTCAAATATTCGTAATAGATCGGCTGCTCCGGAATATAGGCGAGTGAGACCGGTAAATCGATCTCTCCTTCGACCCAAGGTAGCGTACCGAACATCGCTTGAATCGTCGTACTTTTTCCCGCACCGTTCGTACCGATCAAACCGGTGATGGATCCAGGGTGTAAGGAAAACGTGATCTCTTGTAAGACGGGCTGACCGACGTCATAACCGGCTTGTTGAATGGATACATGCATGTGAAACATCTCCTTTCACTACATCTACTGATAGAAGAAGAAAAATGTTTCACAGCAACAGAAATCAGTAGAACCATAGTAAAAAATGTAACAGGTTGAAAATAATAAATGGAGTATACTGGGAACATCAAATTTAGAGGATGATTATGATGGAGACAGTAAAACGGGTCTATTACCGCGAGTCTGGAAGGGGAATAGGACAGACGTTTTGGTGGAACCGTGCAAGTCAAACGGTTCGAGCATAAGATGAAGAAAATCGATTGACGACACCCGGAGAACGTATACTGACACAAGACGATCTAGCGTTCATGGATACGTGGATGAAGAAGTATGATCTAGTAGCGTGGGAGACGTATCCTGAGTCAGTGCATGAGATGCTAGACGGGACGGATTGGACGCTTGAAGTAACAACGAATAACCAAACCGTCTGTATCAGCAAGTCAAATGTCTATCCACCTGGATGGAGAAACATCCGTGACGCGTTGTATCGTTTTTTCACATCACAAGCGAGTCAGGAGGGGCAGCGATGAAACGAACATGGTTGTATGTGATTCCCTTTGCTTGGTTTGGACCCTATTTTGATTGGAAAGAAGGTTCACTTCTAGGCTATGCCTTATTTTTGTTTGGACTCGGTGCTCTATCGTATTCACTTGCGCGGAGTGGGGAACCGAAATATATCGTCATCGGCAATCTAGTTTCGTTTGCGATTTCATACGGGATCGCGCTCAGCGTAGGGAGAGGATATGGCGAAGGGTACTTCAATCCATTGACGGTCAGTCAACTAGTGATCGGAGTAAGTATCTTGAATCTGGTTGTACAAATACCGATCGTAATGCATGCGATTCGAAACAAAGTGATGAAAAAGGAGTTAGAAGGATATGACGGATGAGAGCCAACAGTTACTTGATGTAATTCAACGAATCCTAGAACGGCAATCGCCACTCGACTTAGTTGATATCTACCAGCGCGTCAGACAAACAGAACATTTGGATCTATCACGGTTTACATCAGAAGCAGGACTCGAGGCACGCGTTCGGAAATTGATCTACCTACATGCGAGTGAGTGTGAATTGTACCGGGGAGAGCAGGACCTCTTTTACAGCGAGACGGGAAAAGGAACTGGGCGCTGGGGATTGCGATAAAAAACGCTACGCAACGAGTGCGTAGCGATCAGATCACATGAGTCCTAAAATCTCGACTTCAACTAAAGCACCTTTTGGTAGTTCCTTCACAGCGATACAAGACCGAGCCGGGAAGTGATTGTGCGGTGCGAAGTAATCGGAGTAAATCGTATTAAAAGCAGCGAAGTGTTCCATGCTCGTTAAGTAGCATGTCGTCTTGACGACGCGGTCAGGTGTCAGTCCTGCTTCTTTCAGGATGGCATCGACGTTTCGCATGACTTGTTCCGTCTGTTCCGTGATACCACCTGGTACGAGTTCACCGGTTGCCGGATCAATCGGGATTTGACCGGAAGCATAGAGTGTACCTTTCGCGATAAAGCCTTGCGAGTAAGGGCCGATTGCAGCGGGAGCGTTAGAAGTTTCGATTTTCAAAAATGACATGTCGTTATTTCTCTCCATTCTTATAATAATTTTTACTCTAAAGTAAATTAAAAGATATAACTTAAAATCACTTTTATTATAATTATTAACAATACAATATGAATAAAAAACCATAAATGATATAATTTATTAGGGAAGTTGTTACAAATAATTATGTGATTAAGGAGAAATTATAATGCAAAATCAGGTCAATCCTTTTGTTTCATTTATGCATCAATATGATTTAACCACAGCAGACTACTCTAAAATCTTTGATGAACATACTAAGAAAATTGAATACAGCATTGATACAAATGTTAATAAGAAAATTATTGAGGAGCTTTCAACATCTCCTCGCTCTATCATCATAACAGGTAATGCTGGAGATGGAAAAACCAGAATTTGTAGAAACGTATATGATCAATTAGTTGAAGAAGAATTTAAAGGGTGGCCAGAATCTGGTATAGCAGAAATTTCATATAAAAATTATAAAATTCGAATAATAAAAGACTTATCGGAATTAAAAAATGAAGTTATCGTTGAAGAATTAAAAAAATTGCAAGATTCACTAGAAAATGATGAGTCAAAAGTATATTTCCTCATTGCAGCTAATGAAGGGAAATTAACGCACACCCTTGTGAAATATCCTGAATTAAATAAATTAAAAAATGCTGTCACTCCTCAATTTATATCAAACAATAAAGAACTAGAAATGACGAAAGAAGTCAAAGTTTATAATTTGTTATACGCATCATCGTCGATTTATGCAAAAAAAATCGTAGAAGGATGGAATGAAGAACAAAATTGGAGTATTTGTAGTGACTGTGCTAGTAAAAGTAAATGCATCATAAATAGAAATCATTTAGCTTTAAGTGATAAAACAACAAAAAATCGAATAATGCGTATGTATAAATCTTTAGATATGAATGGAAAGCATATGACAATGCGAGAGTTACTTATTCATTTAGCCTACACGCAAACAGGGGGAATGGCTTGTAAAGATATACATGAAGCTTCTGATAGTGAATCAATTCAAGGACTAGCCAAAAAATCATATTATGAGAACTTCTTTGGAAATAATCTTAGACCAGAAGTCTTCGAGGAAATTGGTGGTATTCAAGAATTTAAATCATTAGATCCTGGATACATTTCAGATTCTTTAATTGATGACTTTTTGCTTAATGGTGACTTAAGTAGTAACGAACAAATTAAAGATTCTCATCATACTTTGTTTGGTACAGATATCGATGTTGAGAATGGTGCTTATTACGAAGATATAAAAATGTATCGTTCAAATATACACGGTGATAATGTGAACGGTATTGAATTAATGAATAAATGGTTCCCAAGATTAAGAAGAAAATATTACTTTGAATCTCAAGATAATAAAAAGGTTGAAAAATTAATTTCTTATAGACACCGATATGATTTTATAAGCATTCTTCAAAAAGGAAAGATTGAGCATAATGTAAAGGTTAAGCTTATCGATGGATTAAATACATTCTTTGCAAAAAGAATGGTATATTCTCCCGCTCATCAGCTTTATGTATCTTCAGATAGTTTATTAGTCCATCAAATCATTGGATTAGCTCAAGTTGAATTTCATATTCAAGGTAAAAACGAAACAATAGATCAAATAAGTACAACATTAACGTTAAGCATACAAGGCATAGAACTAGCCATTAATTTAGTAACTTTTGAATATTTAATGCGCTTGAGTAACGGTGGCATGTTAAACGTTTTAAGAGAGCATGTAGAGATATTACTTAATAGTTTTCGAAATAGATTGATTTCGTTAAAAAAACAGGATGAAAATATTTTACAAATTTTAAAGTTCGATCGTACTCAAGGAGCATTTGTATTAGAGACCATTGAAATTAATGAAAGTGAAGGTACTGGTGGAGACACTGAACCTGAAGATGATGACATTTGAATCTAAGAAAAAGTGATTGAGAGGGTGTTAAAGATGCAAGAAGAAAGTACAAAATTTTCTAGCAAGATTAGTGCTGAAATATGGGGGCATCGTTTTAAAGATGGACAGCGTGGACCAGAGTATACTTTAGAATTTTTAAATGTATTTGCTGGAACAGGTTTCAATTTAGAGAAGAAGTATTATGACCGAAGAAAAATGATTGAATTTCGCCAGTTTGTCTATGAAGGAGAAAAGGAGGGTGCAAAAGGTCATACCGCAATTTTCGAAGAAAAGAAAAAAAATATAATTCGGGAGAAACTTAGAGTAAGTGAAAAACAATTAGAAGATTTACAAGTGTTCTTCAAAAATTTAACTATACCTCTAATGACACCGATGGGAAAACCGGTTGATCGCTCTTGGTACGCTCAAATGATGTATCCGCTCCATGAATCGTTGCTTTTTTCTGAAGTTCGTGTAAATAGAGATAAAAATAATACGAAAAATCTAACCATTAATTATGAACGTAATTTTTTTGCACGTGGTGGAGAACTGTACTTTTTAATGTTGCATTATGGAACACTAAATAACTCTGAACTAAGGATTAATATTGAAAAAAACATGAAAACTCTACTGTCTAGTTCTAGTGGAGTAATTGCTGTCATTAATCAAATAAACGAAGCATTTAGTGAGTATAGTACAGGGGATCAACCAGCACCACTAATCAAAGACGAAGAGTTATCAAACGTCATTACTAGCTGGGAAAGCAGTGAATACCCAACTTTACCAAATACAGATTTAGATCTATATAAAGAATTTGCCGAGGAACTTAATGCACTACTTATGCTAAATATTGATATTTATGAAATGTTTGATATTTTAACCTCGCTCATAACATTCCAACTTCATCGTTATATGATCTTTCAATCAGAACAAATAATTGGTGAAACGAGTAGTTACTTTATCGATTGCTTAGAAGGTCAAAATAAATCAATTAAATTTTTAGCACAAGATTCTTACCGAATTCACGAAACTATAGTAAGAGAAGCGTATAAAACTTTTGTAGAAGATCGAGTAGAGGAAGTATTTTCTGAAGCTAAAGCAGAAGAAAAAATTTATTTTTGGAGAAATAAATTTGACACCTCTGAAAAAGATAAAGTGAAAGGCTACTCTGAATTTTTTTCTGAATTAAATTTCAGTAGTCTTCAAGCAACAAAAAAGAAAAAACTTATAGAGGCATTAGAGACCAAAGATATTAATAATGCTAAAAAGTTACTTAGACTACGTATTGTAGAACTTTACATGGAGGATTTATCTAAAACACAAGTCCCCATTATGAAAACTTTAGCTCGTGATGGTCAGTTCATTGTCTCAGGAAAAGGATCTAAAGCTCGATACGTACTACATGATAATGTTTTAAGTGCTTTAGTATACGCAACTCTTAATGGTCAGAATAATTTACCCTATGATGATTTCTTAAATGAATTATTCCAAAAATATCGCATTATTATTGGAGAAGATGCTGCCAAAATTTCTGGTTTATATTCAAAAGAGGGAATTAATCTAACTCATTTTAGAAGTAATGAGAAAAAAATGAGACAAAAGTTAAAACAAAATGGACTACTTCAAGAATACTCAGATGCAACAGCATTAGTTACAAATCCTTATTATAATTGATGCAAAGTACTGGGAAGGAGCATTAAGCAATGATTGCAAAAATTACTCATAAAGAAAAGATAATAGGTAGTTGGATTGCACAACACCTACTTAATTATCTTAAAGATCATAAAAATAAAAATGCCGAAAAAGTACTAGTAAAGATAGAGGGAATAAACGAAGAATATTTTCCAGCTATTTTAAACGCTCTATTGGAAAATCAAACTCAACTCAAAAGTTTTTATGAACCATTAATACGGACTATAAAAAAAATTGAAGGTTACGATTCCTTTGTTCTAAATGAAAACGAAAATGGAGTATGGTTACGAAACAATGTAAAAACGAACGAAGCATTAATTTTATTAATGAATGAACGAACACCAGAAGCTCAAAGCTTAAAAGATATTGTTTCTATTGATGAAACTCAGTTGCTATCATCTGATGGATTTTTCAGTTTAGATCAATCTCTACGAGAAAAAGGGTATTTAGAACCACATCAGATAAAAGATTTACTCAAACTAATTGGAGCATATCAGCATAGAGGAGAACTTGATTTACAACTTTCGATGCTTATTGCCTATATTGAGAGTGTGTTACAGGAGAAAGAAATATCTAATGATACGTTTAAAGTGATTTTAGGAAAATCTCTACCTCATTTTCGGCTATTTAAAGACGAGCATTTAAAGTTTGAGTCGCTAGATGGTCTTCGTAGTCAGCTTAGAAAAAACTTTTTATTAAGTCACTTAAGAAAAACTTTAGTAAATTATTTAGATCCAGAGAAGTTGATGAAAAATGTAGATAATTTTATTGTCAATGAAGAAAAAAATAATTTTTCAAGTGAAGTTTGGAAAAGCTTTAATAACGATAAAGTATTGTTTTTAGAAAAAACAATGGAGTTTATTGAAAGACGAAACAACGATCTTTTAAATCTAATTTCATACAATGATGCAGAGCGCCTTTTCGGATTTAAAGTTTCTAATTCTTTAAAGGATAAATTGAATAATACAAGAGATATAATTCTAGATAATTTTGCAGAGAAGATTAGAGAAGCAAAAAGTATTGAAGAAGAGAGCAAGTTAAAGCAAGAAAAAATGGAAGCTGAAAGTCATTTTGACCGTGGTGTTGAAGCTGTAAATGCTAAAAATGATATTGAGGCGATTCGAGAATTTCGAGAAGAATATGAACAAGAACTTGAAAAAGAAAATATATTGAAAAAAATTATTAATATCGAAAATAAGCTTGAAAACCCATCTGAATATATTGATATTTTCGAAGCGATTTTATCTGAAAGTTTAGTGATGTTAGAGGAAATAGATCACGAAGAATTTAATGGTAATCTTAGCTTCGAAATTTCAATAGATCAAAATATAGAAGTTTCTGAAGAACAAGCCAGATTCTTTAATTTTCATCTAAAATCTTTATCAATGTTGTCTTCGAACATAATTGTTCTTTCAGAATTGAGGAACACCAATGAATCATCTAAAGAAATTGAAATAATCCCTGTTAGATTACGACTTTTAAAAAATGAAAATTCTATAGCGAAATCTATTGTCAAAATCGATGCTAGTAGATCATTAATTGAAACGAGTTTTTCAAAATTTATCAATCAAATTCAAGATGGATTTTTACAATCTATTATTACGAAAAAGGGTACGCCAATTGAAGAAGATCTTAAGGAGTATTTGAACGAACAACAAAATTACACTCTGATGTCTGATAAAAGATTGTTAGAACCCATCGAACAATTTAAAAACTATAATGCTGAATACACTAGTATTCTTAAATCTATTATCGAAGAAAATAGAGGAATTACTATTGAAGATTTAAACAGAGTAGCTGCCCTTAGCGAAGCATTTTTAAAATGTTCGGATCATGATGTAGATAGTGTCAGAAAAATATACTCACTATTAAATGAAATTGGAACGATAAAGGTTTTTGAAACTAAAAACGTTAAGCAAGTAGAAGTTGAACGTAAGATAGTATCTGTATTTAATCCTATTAGATTTATTGCTTACGGCTTTAAACTCATTCATTTTGGAAAATTACTCTCTAATATTTCTGATACGTCTGAACAACGTAATAAAATCCAAGATGTAGAAGATTTAAAGCAGTACAAAGAGTATTTACGAGGATCATTTACGAACTTAGCACCATCTTATTACGTATCTAGAGAAGGGAATCACCTATTTGCACAAGATGAACTATATGGTCAGGGAACATATATCGAAGGTGGAGAAATTGAGAGTGTATCTTCCCAAGCAACTTCTTTTGCGAAAGAAATTGAAAAAGTGGCAAACGATTATGTTCGAGTTTATCCGTATGCTGCGGACTGTTTAGATGTCTTATTCTTATATGTTACAAACTTGGAGTTTGTAAAAAAGAGTGTAGAACAAATCTTGAAAAATGATAGTTTAAAAAAGCTAAATATAACTATTCATAGTCCTGCGAGAGCTGCAATGCTTTATGATGAGATCAATCAATGGATTCAATCGCAAGAAGAATATATTAATGCTGTAGATTCGTTTAGTGAATTTCCTAGACTAGAAATCAACGTATTACCATTTAGCGATCCTAAAACACTTGAGGAAAAGTTAGATACGTCTATGTTGGACTTTGATTTAGCCGTGTTTATTGATTACTTTGGTCAAAGCGAAAACTTAAAAATTCCACATCAATTTTACTCGGAAAGCTATAAAGAATGTGAGCTTACGGATAAAAGTTGGGTCTTTTACGAAAATCGTGAATTTAAAGCGGTTAAAGAAGGTACTCGATTAATAAACTATGTTTCACCTAACCAGCCGAAATTGATGCAACAATTTTATAATATGCAAGCAATATTAAAAGATGGATTAGTGATCGAATCTAACAAAATTGGATTATTAAAAGGTAGACTATCTGTAACTCGTACAGAAACAAATACGTTATATAAACTTGCACATGAAAAGTTTAATTGGGTTGTCACTTATGATAGATTTATGGATCCTTTATTAATGAAACAAGTAGCCGAAGGTTCGAATATTATTCGTTATCATGTAAATCGATTAGGAAAAGAAGAAATTAAAGTTCTGGTTTCCTCTTCAGACTCGATTAGAAGATCGTCAAAAGCGGATATGGAAGTCAATTATTATCGTGATCGTCTCTACAGTAGATTAAAGGATCAGTTGAAAGTAAGTAGTATAGACGTACAGCAGGTCGATAACGCTCTTAAAGTTGTAAAAGAATTATCCGGTGGTTTAGTGCTAAGAGCATTAGGACCTGGAAAGTTTGTTAACGAGTTTTTGTCAGTATATTTAACTGTTCTACAAGACCAAAAGTCTGATGATACTGTAGTTTTATGGGACATGTGTGATGAATTAGAGTGGTTTAGAACTCGGCAAAAACGTCCGGATTTATTAAAAACAACTATTCAATATTCTCCTGAATCAGCAGTGTATAATGTTAAATTTGATTTAATTGAATTAAAGCTTATACAAGAAGAAAGCTATGTTAGCGAAGTAACTGATGCAAAAGTTCAGTTAATATCAGGTGAAAAGACATTGAAAAAGTACTTTAGAAGGTTTGATTCAACACTTGAAAGAAATCTGTATTTAAATTCATTTTTGCTTCATTTAGAAGATAAACGTGCTTATGAAGAATTTGAATTAGCGATACTTCATGAACTAAGAAATAACGAAAATATTCAAATTAATTTTGAATTTACAAAGTCAATTTATGCATACATTCATAATAAAAATATTGAATTTGAAGGTCGTTTAGAACTTTCACCTGGACATTATTATGAAAGACAAGACGAAAATGAAATAGCAGTAAATACTTTTACTAGATCATACATTTTATCGGAAATGAATGTTCCTGATCATGAAGTAAATAATGAAATACAGGCTGAAGAAGAATCTATATTAAAACAGGCCGCTATAACTAATGATGGTGAGTACTTTGATCACTATATCCATATAGATAATAGCGAACTTATTTCGGGTACAATTCCAAGTAATAAAGTTATTGATAAAGGTGACGCGTCGAATCAAGATAACCTGCGTATAAAAAATGAAGTAAAAGATATCGAATCAATTAAAGCTATCGATGAATCTCAATACCCAGAAGATCATGCATTAAAGAACGTTCAAGCTCCACAAACAGAATCATTTGATGAGGTATTGAAAAAATTAGGTGATAGTTATGCGGACACACTGCAAACTAAACTCCGAATAAATAATGTTCAGTTTACGGTGGAGCGAACTATCGTAGGTGCTAGCGTTATTCGAATTATTGGTAGAATTCCATCGGATCAAAGTATTACAGCAGTTGAAAAGAAAGCTAAAGATATGCCATTATGGCTGCATATTGATTCGCCGCCAACTATTTTTAGTGATCGAAATGGTATCAATATAGATATTAATCGTAATGATCCTGATACAATTTTCTTTTCACAATTTATGAAGTACGTTCGAAGAGATATCACACAAACAGACTTGAAGAATGGTTTTCTTGTGCCTATTGGACTTAACCCTTTAAATGAAGTAATGTCAGTTGATTTTAATGGAACAGAACCTCATATGTTAGTCGCTGGATCAACTGGAAGTGGAAAAAGTGTTAGTTTGAATTCGATTGTCATGTCTATGATGTGTCTATACACACCCGAAGAATTAAAGTTCGTATTTATAGATCCAAAACAAGTTGAATTCTCTATGTTTGAAGATGTTCAACATACTGATAAAGTATTATTAGATTTAATGGATTCTGCTGATTATTTAGATGTTATGATTATGGAAATGGAAAATCGTTATAGTAAATTTAAAGATGCTTATGCAAAAAATCTGAAAGAATACAATGAAGCTTTGATTGAAGAAAATAAATCATCAGAAGTTTTACCTCGTATTGTTATTGTTTTTGATGAATTTGCTGACTTCATGATGCAAGATAAAGAATTTGCACAACGTATCGAAACTGCTATTAAGAGAATCGGGCAAAAAGGACGGGCAGCAGGGATTCATATGATAGTTTGTACACAATCACCTAAAGCGGAGATTATTAATACTACTATCAAAAATAATTTGCTAGCACGTTTAGGATTAAAAGTAACAGACGCTGTTGCATCTAATGTTGTATTAGATACAAGCGGTGCCGAAAATTTAGCAGGTAAAGGTGACTATCTCTTAAAGAAAGATAGAGAACCAGTTAGAGGTAAGAGTCCTTATTTAGAACCACAGTCTTTACGAGCATTGATGAGGTTCTTTAAAAATAACTAAACTTACAAAGTAGCCAAGAGTAATCTGGCTACTTTGCTTTGTTAAAATTAAGGTGGGTTACAAATGGGTTTTGGACAACATCAAAGTTTTTACTTACGTCCGCAATGGTTATATAAAGGATTGACTGAAATTAAAAGCGATGCTCGCTTTTTTTATAATGATACTCATTTTGAACAACTAGGCTTAGGGAAAAACATGGCGAAATCAGCGAAATATTGGTTATTCTCAACCGGTCTCATGGAAGAGAAGCGGCAATCGGGAAAAACAGAACATCACCTTACTTCTTTAGGGGAATTAGTTGATAAATACGATAAATATATTCAACATCCTGTTACGAAAAGTATTTTACATTATACTCTAGCCTCTGATCCAAAAATTGCAACAAGTTGGTATTGGTTTTTTAATGTATTTAAAGAATCAATTTTCGATAAAGCGATACTGATAGAAACATTAGAAATCTGGGTTGGTCAGACATTAGAAAAATCAGTCTCTTCTAATTCACTAAAAAGAGATATTGATTGTCTCATTCAAATGTATAGCCCAAATAATCTTTCATCTACTCCTGAAGATGTTATTAAAAGTCCGTTTGAAGAATTAGGGTTGGTAAGTAATACAGTTAAGGGTACTTACAAAAAAACACCATTAGATACAGTATTTAAGTTTGAAGTACTTTTCATCACTTTTTTAATTTATATAGAAAGAAATGAACTCACTGAAGTGAGTCTTGATGAATTAATCGATGGTGAAAATCTATGGGGAAGAATTTTTAACCTTTCAAGATCTGAAATTGTTAACTGTCTAGAAGAGATGCAAAAAAGATATCCAATAATCTTTACTAGAACAAACCGTCTCGATGTAGTTAGAATTACTGCTACAACTAATTATTTAGATTATATGGAACGATTTTTTGAAAATGAGGTAGTGCTATGAAAAAGTTTCAACCTAGTATTAATGTAGTTTATGACACAGGAAAGTCCGAACTGTTTGATATGTTTGTCCCTAACAATGATCAGTTGGAAATTATGGAAAATATAATTTCAAGTCTATCTAAAAAAAGCTTAGTCAATTCGCATCTTATGATTGGTCCATATGGAGCAGGAAAATCAATGGTCGGGGCAATTACAGCTTCTTTAATAACAGCAAGAAAAAATAGTAAAGATGTAAAGTCGTTTTTATATAACGTGAGTGGTTTAAATAATAGTTTATCAGATAAAATTAAAGACAATTTATATGAGAATAATATTAAGTGGATTCCTATTACTATCACAGGTAAAAACGGACGGATTGACGAAATTATTTTAGAAGCTATTCAGTTAAAATTAAAGTCAGAAGGAATTGTTTTATCTCTTAAAGGAGATAGTGAGCAAATTCTTCACACCATTGAATTGTGGAAGAACGACTATAAAGATACGTATTTAAAATTGATAAATTTGTGTACATCTTTTGGGTGTACTATAGAAGAATTGATTGAAGGAATTACTATAAACGATGAAAGATTCATAGTGGAATTTAAAAAAATGTATGGAACTTTGACTTCTGGAGCTACATATATTTCAGAATCAAAAGCATCATTTGTTGAAAAAATTCAACACTTGACGAATCAATTATCTATAAAAAAAATGGGACTTTTTATTATTTATGATGAGTTTGGAAGATTTCTTCAAGGTGTAAACCAATCGTTGATTTTTCAAACTATGCAAGATTTACAAGATATCGCTGAATTTGCAAACAGGTCTTCTAACTTAGGCTTACTCTTCATTACTCATACAGGTCTTCGACAGTATTCAACAGAGAGTAATAATTTATCTAAAGAAGAATTAGAAAGAGTTGAAAAAAGATTTGAATCGCATCGCTTAGATAGTGATCCCTCTTTATTTTATAGAACAGCATTTAAAATACTTGAGATCGTTAAAGAAGATAATGCTCCAAACTTATTTTTGTTAAACGATATTGAAAAAATAAAAAACGATTTAAAAAAGTATAGTCTTTTTCCCGATATGGAAGTGTCTGAAGTTGAGAATTTCATTTTAGAAAAATGCCAACCTATACACCCATTAACAATTAGATTATTGCCTATTCTTTCAAATATGTTAGGACAAAATGATCGAACGTTATATACGTTTTTATCTCAATTTGATGAGAATGGTTTAGAGACTGATTGGTATTATGCAGATCAGTTGTTTAATTATTTCTATCCAGATGAATCTTCATTTTATCTAATTGATGATTTAAAGTATTATCGACTATCAATGAGTTACCAAATATCGAACGAAGCAAAAAGACTTGTAAAATTAATGACTTTATTGAATATATCTAATAGACCTTTTAAACTTTCTATAGATTTTTTATCCTTTGCACTAGGTATCAATGAGATAAAAATACGAGAAAGTATAGAAGAACTAAAAAAAATAAAGATAATAAGATATAATCCATTAGCTTCATCATATGAATTATATAGTGGATCTATACTTTCTTTAGAATCCTTAATAGAAGATTATTGCTCTAAAACAGTTATTAATGATGAATCTAGAATAAAATTTTTAAATAATTTTTTACCCAATAAATATTTTCTGCCTCATGAGTATAATAATGTTAAAAGTATGACACGCTTTGTTGAATCTCAATTTACCTGGGGAAACATTTTGAACTTAGATCTTTCGGTTGGTGATGGAACGCTACTGTATATGATCTATAGAAATGATCAAGAATTAAAAAATATCCGGGAGTTCGTAATAAATTCTAAAAGAAAAGATATTATAGTTTGCGTTACGAAGTTAAATACTAAAGATTTAATTATTAAATTAGATGAATTTATGATTTTAGATCTTCTACTCAATACTTCAGAACTACTTCAACAAGATGAGAATTTGGAAGCGGAAATTGTAATTCATTTAGAAAATATAAGATTCGAAATTGAAAAGCTCTTACGACCAATTAGACATTTTGAGACAGATAATTTAACTTGGTATATCAAAAATGACGTCGTTAAAATCGATTCAAAGAATTCACTTGAAAAGAAACTTTCGAAATGGATGTTCGACAGATTTCCTGCCACACCGGAAATTAGAAATGAAGGATTTAACAAAAGAAACGTTACTTCTATCCAAAAGAAAGCTGCTAAAAGTATCTTGTCTCAGCTACTTGCGCCTACATTTTCAGGTGATTTTGACATCCAAGGGTTTGGTCCGGATTATTTAATTTATGCAACTATGTTTAAAAATACAGGAATCGATACAAATAATTTAAGTCAAATAGCTGATGATAATCTGTTGGAGTTAAGGTACGATCTGCTTTCGCATCTCAAACAAAATAAGAGAGGGAAAATTGTCGATTTATATGATTTATTAAGACATGAACCCTATGGCATTAGAGAACCACTAATACCACTATTATTAATAGGTCTTTTAAAAGACGTTTGGCATCAGATGGCGTTTTACTCAAATGATTTTTATATTCATGAATTAAATGCAGATATGCTATATGATATTTTAGAATTAAGAGCAGATTTTTATGAATACGAACTATATGAATTATCTTCAGAAAACTTAATATTACTCAAAGATGTAAATACTACATTCTTTAATGGAACTTTATCAGAACAACCCGTTATAATTTTTACAGAGCTGATGCGATGGTTACGGAGCTTGCCAAGATATACTCAAGTAACCGACCAACTGACTGTTACTGAAAATCATTTCAAAGAGATTATTCGCCACAGTGAAACAGACCCACTTGCTTCAGTCAATAACCTTGCAAAAATCGTTAAAAGTGATTCTGATTTAAAAAAATTAAAATCTGGACTCGAAAACCATTTGAGTCTTATGATAAAGCGAATTAAAGAAGAAGTTCTTCTTAAAATGGAAGTTGAATCAAACAAAGATATTCATGGGTGGGCTGATAGAAATAAAGAACTTGTGTTAAGCAGTCCAATATTAGCTGGGTTTGTTTCAGAGTACGCTCAAAATAAAGATTGGCTAGCATATTTAATTGAAAAAATTGTTGGAGTGTCATTAAAAGACTGGTCAGATGTCACATATGATTCGTTTTGGATGAATTTCAAGCAGTTATTATTGACGAATCAAAATCAAAATGGATTAATCAAAATAGTGACTGATAATCAAACAGTTATGGAAATCAAAGAAGTTGAGCTTTCTGTTAAAGGGAAGACTATCTATAACAATGTAAGTAGGATAGTAAATGCTGGCAGTAGAACAATGTCAGATGATGAAATCCGTTTTGTTGTGTATAAGATTTTAAGTGAACTAGAATCTAAATAAAAATTACAGTTATTTAATGCTTAATGATTGTTTGTCGAATCCATCTATACAAAAAGGTAGCGGAATCTTATCCACTACCTTTTTGTATAGATTTTATTTATGAGAAAGAGCATACACAAGGAATTGTATCGTCTTTTTCACTTAAATATTTTTCGATTCCGTCTCTATCCATTAATTCTCGATATTCACGCAATGTAAATGGTCCACCGTTTCTCTTTAGAATAGAAACATCTTTCTCAAACTTACTACGGAAGCGTTCTTCCATAGCTTCTTGCTCGGCATATTGTTCGGGCCAGACATTATATAAAAGAGCGTAATGACCTAAGCCTCCTCGAACACATCGACCAGCGCAATTTGCATGAGAAAAGCCTAAACCATACATTCTCGGCAACGCAATTTTCCATTCGTCACGAATAATTTCTTTCGTATCAAGATCGCCTTTAAAAGTTTCAATCATAGGAAAGCGTGTTTCTATCGGTTCGATTGGATTGTGTTCGTAGAAATTTTGAAGGTTGATAGCTCGATGCTGCTCATGAGGACCAATACCGAAATAAAGGATTGGTTCAAGATTATGCTCATCACGAAGTTCTTCTAGATAAATCATTGTTTGACGAACCTTTAATTCCTCAGAACATTTAGCCATACGTGAATTACCCAAGAATTTAACATCGTGGAAAACTTCGTCAGGCGTTCTTCCATCTATTCGAGTAGTAATCTCCATACCGATATACTCTGCTACTTCATCCATGAATCGATAGTTATCGATATCTTCCCAAAGCGTGTCAGTGAAGAAAAGAACGCAATTTTCTTTGCCGTATTTCTGAACGATATGATAAGCAACATAGGCAGAAGATGCACCGCCACTAAACATTGCTACATGCACTGGTTTTCTACCAGATAATGAAGGAGTAGTACCTGCTTTTAATACACCTAGTGCTGATCGATCAGAGGTTTTTTGGGTCTTTACTTTATTCATATCCATCTTAAAACCACCTCTCTCTCGAAAACAAAATATCCATTTATTTTCTAATTATAAGTATAAGGTTCATTTCTAATTAAATACAATAATATGTTTATACATTGTGTACTTAATAGATTCTTATACGTATTCAATTAAGGCTGGTTTTATCTCCATCTCTTCAAGCGTCGTCCATAACGATTCCATCGCTCGATCAGCATCTTGATAAAAATGACGACCACGGACACGCCAGAATTGCCAACCTGCGCGTTCCAACACTTTTTGTCGGAACATATCTGCTTCATAAGCGTCTGGACCGTGCCAGCGTTCTCCATCACATTCGACAGCAAGGCGATTGTGTTCACCTTCAACGACGAGATCGATGCGGTAGCCATTGACTTGTACTTGTGGTGTGACGAGGTAACCACGTGCAACAAGGCGACGATAGACGGCTTCTTCGAATGGAGAATCAAAGCGATGTTTCACACTATCGAAGGATGCTTGGTCACCGAGGGGATTTTGACAATACCCAAGTAATTTGTAGCGCATACAGTTGTTGTTTCCGATATCGTTTAACGTCACGGAATGGAACAAAATCATTTGATCACGGGCTCGACTAGCCGCGACGTTGAAGCGTTGACTATCCGTCTCTTTTGTCATCGACATGAAGCGTTTATTGGGTGCGACGACCATTGAGAGAAGCATGACATCTCGTTCGTCTCCTTGGAACGTATACGCATCTCCGAAACGGACTTGATGCTGCATCAAGACATCGATTCCGATTTCCGATGTTGCGATCCGCTCGATTTGCGTCGCTTGCGCATTTCCAAGTAAGGAGACGACACCAAACGTCCGATTGTGATAGAGCGGATCCTGAATCATTCGTTTTAATTCAGCAACAATGGCACGAGCTTCCGGAATGTTGACCTTATCCGTCGTCGTCTCGTCGACATATCCATCACTGACGAAATGATTTTTTACCGCAGGATTCAGTCGTTCAGCTCGCTGTGGTAAGCGGAGTGGAACAATCGTACCTTCGTAAACATGAGCGTTACTGAAGCCGATGATTTCCGGAACGCAGCGGAAGTGTTCCCGCAATCCAACTTTTGTACTGAACTTAACGGAAGCGAGTGAATAGAGACTACTCGTTCCATCGAACAACGCCATCGTGGAATCATCCCCAAAATAGGTTTTTCGCTTTTCTTCGACGTTATCCCGATTATCAAAGCTCGTCGGACTAATTTGGCGATCATCTCCAACGATGATGGCTTTACGTGCCCGTGACAAGAGAGAAATCGCGTCCATCGTGCTTTGAGAGCTCTCATCAAAGATGATGACGTCAAAGAGATCATTTGCTGCCTTGAAGGATTCAAGCACACGATTGACAGGCATGATCCAGACCGGAATCGCGTCTTGTGCTTGCATCATTTGTTTAGCCGCTTCTTTTCGGTAACGTGGGGCATGTTTTCCTGTCCCTTTTCCGACTTTACGGATCAAGGTTGCCCAACTGTTCAGTTGCTCTTGTTTCGAAGGCGTCATCCGCTTGAGTTGTTCTTTCCATGCCAGTGTGGCGCATAGTCGTGCGACAGTTTGACCTTCTTCTTGCTCGAGACGGTACAAATACTCACGCTCGTCCGCATCACTTAATGCTTCCAGTCGAGTTTTAACATAGGCAAGGTGCCAAGCATCTCGAAGTTCGAGCGCTTGGAACGTCGGTGCACTATTCGTTCGTAACGCCGTGATCCAGTTTGGTGCTGCTTGCTCGAGTGTGTCACTAAGTGTTTGTAAGCGGCTCGCTCGGTGTTCGTTTGTTTCTAGAACGCGTAACTCTTCATAAATAACTGCATACTGATCCGGATTCCAGTCACGAATTGCCTGTTGTAAAGGTAAGGTGATGGGATGCGTCAACTCTGCTACGTCGAGTAGTGATAACCAGGTCTGTTGCTGGGCTGTTAATTCATCTAAACGATTCAACTCGAATAACGTTTCGAGTGCATGTGTTTGCGTTGTTAGCCAGTCCGCTTCATACATGAAATCATGTTGTTCATAACTTGCCTGCAATGGACGAACGACTTGTGTGAAATGCTGCATGATGTCGTCTAGAGAGCGGAAGACATCAAGTGCTTTTCTGTACGTCGTGATTTCAGGTATCGTCAACTCAATCGAGTGGTGCTCGAAGCGATGTTTAAAGGTACGTTCCAATTTTCGAAGTGAGTCAATATATGTTAAGTGCTGTAAAAGTAGTGTGACGTCAGCAGCACTCATTAATCGTTTCTGATCAATCATCACTTCATCTAGTAGGAATGCGTATTTTTTTCGTTTTGTCCACTTGAAGAACACACCATCGACCTTATTACCTTCAAATAGCGGTAAGAGTTCTGCTGCGAGTGCAGATACATCTTGATCGGTTGTTGGAATCGCGAAGTCGTGAAGAGAGACGATTCGTTCAAGTTGCTCGATCTCATGCAACGCCTGCTCGAACGATAAGCGATCTTGTTCGAGTTCATCGAAATCAGATGAGTGTGCCAACCAATGACAATACAGATTCACTGCCCATTGCTCAAGAAGTGGATATTTTCGAGACGACTGACGCAACCAGTCTAAGAGTTGATTTTTCGTATCATCAGAGGCAGATTTCATCCAGGCGACTGATGAAGCGATTGGTTCAAGTTCGCGTAGTGTTTGTACTTCATTGACGATTTCTTTAAAAAGTAATGGTTTGGCAAAAGACGTTCGCATAGGACGACGCCCTAAGATTTTAAGTTCAGCCAATGCCTCTTGGTCTTGCATCAATTCATATAATTCTTGAATATCGATCGCACTCATAGGTGCCTCTTCTGTTAAGAGTGGCGTCGGGATGTGTGTTGAAAGTGTTGATTGACTGATCCACTTGGCCCATTCGAGTGGTGTTTTTGTTTCTTGTCCAATCGTTAAACCATCATGTTCGACAATGGCTTGATCGAGCATCGTCCGACGAGTCGATGCAATCTCTTGACGAATCGACTCTAACCGCTGGCGAATCGTCGTAGCACTGACTTCTAGTTCTTCAGCAGACGTCTTGTTCAAATAGCTTGAGATCCCATGTAAGGATGTTTCTGTCTGTTTGATCGTCTTTGAATCTGCCCCAAGAACGGAAACGGCAAGTTCACGAATTTCAGCAGGTAACTTGTCACGAAGAACAGTCAGCGCGTGCTCTTTTTCACTTGTGACAAGGACCCGCTTACCATGTGCCAACAGATGCGAAATCAAATTCGAAATCGTATGGCTTTTTCCGGTACCGGGAGGACCTTGAACGACGACACCGGCATTGTTACTGAGTTGCTGTAGGATGCGTTTTTGTTCTTCGTTATACGGAAGGGGAAATAGAATCTCTTCTCCGACTGCTTGCCACTCTGTTCGATCTTGTTGATCGAGTGCGGCGATGGCAGCATCATCAGAAGTAAAGAATTGTTCGAGTGCTGGTGAGAGCGGTAAGTCTTGTTCAATGGCTTCTGCGAGATGTTCATGTTCTTCGACCCAGCTATGGTTCGACTTAGGACGACGATAGAGACAGATGTTTGGTAAGACGTAGACATCTGCTTCCTCACCATAGGCGTGATCCGCATGCAATAAACGTAAGACTTGTTCACTCCGCTCTTGGAGTTGTTCATTGTCCCATGGATTAAAGTCAAAAGCATGATCTTCTTTAAAGGCAAGCTCATACTCAGAAAGCTCGGCTTTCATCCAAACACTATCCCAGTTCAACATGTCCAACTCGAGCTTTGGCAAGGTCGGTGTCGTTTCGATACGGAAGACGCTCTTTTCCGTATCAAAATCAATGACAGCCGGTCGAACGAACAAAGGACGTTTGATGGATTGGGTTGGCCAATGAAGGTGACCAAACGACCAGACGATTTCGTGTGTATCATTATCTGTCGTTTGGAATTGATACATGCGGTACATCAAATCATAGAGGGCTTGGGCTTTTTCATGTTGTCTTTTTTTCTCTTTCCAGTCTCGAACGGCTAATTCATAAGTCGTCCAAACGGAAGTCAATTCAGTAGGGAGAGAAGCCTTTGGTGTGACCTCATCACCATTAATGACCGTCCATTCAGTAAGTTTATTTGGAAGTACAGGACGATCCGTTGTGAAAGCAGGTTGGAACTTTACTTCGACTACGGTTTGTTGGCCTTCATCAGACGTCAAGTTGACGTTTGGGAAAGTAAGTGTCGTCTCGTCTAAAATCGCGGTATAGGTCTTCGTATCGCGTTGCGTTTTTAATCCTAGTTTTTTGACGGAAGCCATGAATTGAAACAGATTGATCGCTTTTGTTCGAGTAGTACTCATTACTAGATGCTCCTTGTATGTAAATTTAAAAGTTAGGAAATTAGAGGTGGTTTATTGAAAAATAAATCGATTAATTCCTATTTTTTAGGACAGTATTAGTATACAAGGAAAGGGGATAGAGAGAATAGTGCAAAGCAAAAAAGACCTTCCGAATTATTTATCGGAAGGTCTTTTACGATTATGGAAGTTCAATCGTTATGCTGTTATCAGAAGAAGAATCAATCGGATCTCCTGTAGCAGGATCTGTTGGTAATCCAATCAAGAAATCAAGAGAAGTCAGCGTGTCAGCTGATTCTTCCATAAAAACATAGAAGCTCCCCTTATCAGTCATACCGGCTTTTAGGAGAGGCAAATCTGCGTCTGGATTATAGCTTTTGTCCAGTGTGAACTTTCCAACAGGACTATACTCATTTATACCGTTATTGATAAAGGTGCCAGCAAACGAGTAGTAACAGTCTATTGATGTATTGTTTTGAACGGTTGCATCTACTTTTAATACGGAAGTAGGCTCTACATCAAACATGAATTTTTTGACGAATGGCTTATAGTCAGTGACCTCTCCAATTTCGATTTGATCGATTTCGTAAAAGAAATTAGGGGCTAGTTCAATTTTTTTATTAATTTTTTGTAGTTTCAAAGAACTGTATGACCCATAGTACTTTTCTGTTTGATCATAAATTTTTTTATCAGGCACATCTGCTGTATCGACAGAAGTATCTTGTTCTGTCTCAGAGTCACTAGTTATAGGTTCTTCAGCAGTCGTTTCTTCATCAACGGAGTCATCTGTAGTCGTGCTATCAGTATTGGTAGAAGTACTAGCAGTAGATTCTGAATTAATCTCAGTGGGGGCTGAAGTAATCACTTCGTACGAGGTTACTAAGAATAGGATGCCAAAAGATAAGACAAACTTCCATATTCGAGGAAGCTCTTTAAAAGACTGATGCTTTAACAAAAAAAGCACACTCATAAAAATACCTACTATACCAATGCAAAGTATGATGTAAAAAATATTTTCAAAATGAAGTGCAGTGGCAAATATAGTGAGTATAAATAATGTGAATAGCAAAATAGTTGGAATGAAAATTTGCGGAGAGGGCCGACTTTTTGGGTTTTTGTAGCTGTAATAAAGCATCCAACAAAGTGAACTAAATATGATGACATATAAAATCGGTAGCATTATGATTTCATACTGACCATCTTGGTTATACAAAACGTACACATTGAGTAGAGTTAAGGTGAATAGTAGGCTACTTAACTGAAGTAGAAGGGTAGTGTTTTTTACTTTTTCTGAAGACTGACCCTTTTTTATAACTTGGGAACGATAAATAATTGTTAAGATTAAAATCGTTAACGAAAAATAATTCATGATTATTAATATAGTTTGCATATTAGACCTCCTTCTTTAAAAACTAGAACAGTGTAATATTAATAAAATTCCCTTACATCATTAAGAACAATCAATTTATTAACAAAAAAATTAAAATATTCATATGAATATATATTAAATACAACTTTTGAGAGGATATTTAGATTTTTATTTCTTCAATACTTATTTTGTTTATGATCTATCTTTGACTACTTTGTGTACTATAGAAATGAAGTATCAAACAGTGACACGAAAATAATCTGAGGAGTGTACAGTATGAGCACTAAAATTTATCTAATAGAAGGGCTCCCAGGCTCGGGCAAAACAACAACAGCTGAAGCATTAACTCGTTTACTACAAGAGAAAAAAATAAACACGTGTCTTCATATAGAAGGAGATCTCAACCATCCTGCAGATTATGAGAGTGTCGCTTACTTAACGATGAATGAATGGATAGACTTTCAAAGTAAATACGCTTCACTCGATGTCTTACGATTTGCTGAGGTGTTCAATGACTACGTGCTAATATCGTATCGTCAGTGGCAGTCAAAACAGGATGTTCCTGAAGCAGTACTTGCGTTTCTACAAGCAAGAGATATCTATGAACTACCATTTGAGTTATATCAGTCATTGATCTTTAAAAAGTGGGAAGCGTTCGTCGATCAAGCGTTAACGACGGATACAACATATGTTTTTGAGTGTTGCTTCTTGCAAAATCCGTTGACGATGGGGCTCATCAAATACGATCTACCGGAAGCGACGTTGCGAGCGTATATTGAACGCATAGCAACGATCATTACGCCGCTACAACCCGTTCTCGTTTATGTTGATCAACCAGATGTAGAACGAAGCTTCCGTAAAGCATTAAACGAGCGTCCGACAGAATGGGCGGACGGATTCGTATCCTACTACACAGAGCAAGCATATGGTGTGAATCACTCGTTATCAGGAGTGAAAGGGACGATTGCGATTCTACAGGCGCGAAAAGCATTAGAGCATCAGTTGTTAGAAATAATTCCGTTCAGAGTAGAGATATTCGGAAATGAAAATTTTTCAGTAGAGGCAAGACAAGTCTGGTTAAAGCAGTTGATTCAGTCAACTGTACATTCGACTTCTTTAAACGAGAGCTAACTAAAAGGCGACTCCAAGTTATGGAATCGCCTTTTATCATTGCGGCAAGCTCTCTATTTTTTCGAGTAAATCATCCTCGTATTTTTTATCAGAAATGATCTCGACGAGCTGATGAAAAGATAAAGCTGCTTGTTTAAAAGCTTGAATGAAGTCTGACGTATCATAGATAGCCTCTTCTTGATCAATGGTTAATGATAATCGATTGTTATTTACTTTTTTCAAACACACTTCAATAGGTGTGTTCGGATAATAAAATGTAGCAGAGTCATCTTCTAGAAAGTTTTTCAAAGCGTCTGCATAGTACTGCCATAGTGGTGCAAGTTCGTCTGAGTGATCGGCTCCTTGTATGATTCCATTCTGGGTAAAAGAAATCGTACCGTCTAGATTTAAAAAACCATCTTCTAACCAATCCTCTTTTTGCTGAATGTATACTTGAATGCGATCTTGTTCTGTGATGTTCACATGATTCTGTTCATTCTCTAAATAGATAAAGGTTTGGATATCCATAAAGTACGCTCCTTCTTCCATTCATGAAATACGTTAATGTATATGTCCTTCTTCAACGCTTATGACATATTTTATATCATCAACTGTTCCTGTAAATTGCTTTGAACCTGTAGAAACGTTTGAAAGATCATTTCTATTTTGTTTAGCTACATTACAGTGGAGATGTGTGTGGAAATGGAGGATTTTCCGCACACATAAGACAATAATAGTTGGAGCAGTTAACTCAGCCATATGCATTCCGCTCTTTAAGCAATAGCTAAACAAAAGGCGATTCCAATTTACGGAATCGCCTTTACCTATAAAAAAGCTTCGTAGCGAATCAATCTTCTAGTTCAATGACAGTTCGAGTGAATGTCAAAAAATCATTAAGATGACGATCTAATATTGCTTGAAGAATGTCTAGATTCAGTGATTGATAGTCATGTACTGCAATGTTACGAAATCCGACCATGTTCATGAGACTAGTAGCCAGTGAAGCGTCGATGAGCTGAGCTTCCTCGAGCAGGTGAAATCCATCACGACTCGATTTAGGTAGACCAAGCTTCCGTGTTCGAACTAGATGCATGGCGATATCGATACTTGCCTCACATGCACGCTGGATGTTCAAAATGATACTATCTTGTTTGGTGTAATCCTTTAAGTGACTAGGTTCGTTCTGGTAGACGTCCTGTATTCTTAATAAACAACGTTCAATGGTCGCTATCTTATTTAACAACACATCGTTCATAATTAAAAAACACTCCCCTGATCTTTGATTGACTGTACGATTGGAGCCCTTTCCTCAGAAAAGGCGGCATACATGCTATAAGCACGCATTTGTTGTCGTGTCAGCTCGTTCGGATTTTGGCAGTCGATTACTAAACCTTCTGTGAAGATCTGCATCGTCAAAATCGGATCAATCTGTTTTATATCGACGAGATCAACTTCACGACCAGCGAGTCGTGCTAATTGACCAGCCAATAAAAATCGATCGTAGGCGGAGAGGGTGTGGTCACTTAAATAAGCGATATCCAAATCACTATCGTCTGTCATGTTTCCCGTAGCTCCGGAGCCGAATAAGATAATAAAATGAGCATGCACGTGTACGTTAATTGTTTGAACGAGTTGTTGTCGCAACGTCATCGATATCATATGATTCGCTCCTTCCAACCCTTTTTTCAAAGTATACCATGGCTTGGATAGACTAAAAATAAACTCCTCGAGTTCTCGAGGAGTTTAAAGGTTACACCGACACTTCACTCTCTACATGATTGACTTGCCACTGGACACCAAACGCATCTTCGACGATTCCGTAGGCTTCACTCCAGAATGTCTTTTGGATCGGCATAATGATGTTGCCGTCTTTTGCGAGTTGATCAAATGTCTTCTGTAACAGATCCACGTCAGATAAGTGAAGTGCCAAGGTAACATTCTGACCAATCGTGACCGGATCATGTGGCATTGCGTCTGAGAACATTAAGCGGGTACCATGAACGATCAGTTCAGCATGTAGAACAAGCGACTGCATCTCTTCTGGATAGGGCTGACCGTCAGGACCGGGACCTGGTCCGAACTCCATGATGTCCGGTAGCTCTTGACCGAAAACGTGTGCATAGAACGTCAGTGCCTTACGCGTGTTGCCGTTAAAGACGAGATACGGATTGATGGGCATGGGAAAGCTCCTCTCTAAAAAAGCGAAGTGTGTTTTTTTAAGTATACCAAACATTTGTTCGCATTAAAAGAAAAATCGAACTCTTTTCGAAGTGAATCGAGTATTAATGATAACGCTTTCGTATTTTCTGATATTTATAAAAAAATAGGTTGCAACTTCCAGAGAGACTTCGTATACTAAATTTATCGAAAGCGCTTTCGGTGAAATGGAGTGAGTAGCATGGGAACAATTTATGATTTAGCGAAGATAACCGGTTTTTCGATTACAACGGTCTCAAAAGCCTTAAATAATTATTCGGATGTCAGCGAAAAGACGAAAGCAAAAATCGTCCAAGCAGCAGCCGAGATGGGATACTTACCGAACGCGCACGCCCAGTCGCTCTCGACGAAACGTTCGTGGACGATCGGTGTCATGTTCTCGGAAGCACATGGCGTCGGAATGATGCATCCGTTCTTCAACGCGATCATTGAGAGTTTCCGAAAAGCAACAGAACAACAAGGGTATGACCTCATCTTCGCATCGCGGAACTTACGCAATCGCGATATGAGTTACCTCGAGCATTTCCGACACCGGGCAGTCGACGGCATCGTCGTCATCTGCTCCGATCAGATGGACCAGCACGTCCAGGAGTTGATTCAAAGTACGATTCCAATCGTCGTCGTCGACATGGATAGTGCCGATTGTAGTGTCGTCTATTCGGATAACATCACCGGTGGCACACTCGCCGTCAATCATTTGCACGAACTCGGTCATCGGTTGATTGCCCACATTGCGGGGGATACGTCGACAGATGCCGGAAGAGCGCGAATTGAAGGCTATCAGCAAGCGATGGAGCGACTCGCTTTACCGATTCCGGGCGGTTATCTCGTCAATGGCGGATTCTTTTCCGGAGAAGAAGGCAAGCGGGCAATGAACGAGTTGCTAGCACTACCTGATCGACCGACAGCCGTCTTTGTTGCTGGGGATGAAATGGCAATCGGTGCGATTGAGGCGATTCATGAAGCCGGTTTAAGGATTCCAGAAGACATCTCAGTCGTTGGGTACGATGATATTTACATGGCGCAGTACATCACACCGAAGTTGACGACGGTCCGACAAGATACGGAAACGATCGGTCAGCACGCAGCATCCGTCTTGATTGAACAGATCGTCAACAAAAAACGGGTTACGACACGTGATGTCATTCCGGTTAACTTGATGGTTCGTCAATCGACAGGTCCAGTACCTGAATAACACAATGGTTGTTTCGGAATCGCTCTCGCTCGTTGTCAGTGAGGAAAAGCGAGAGCGATTTCGAAATCATTTTTTATCACTTTTTCCGAAAGGGCTTTCGGGAATTTTCTTTAAAGCCTTTCCGAAAGCGCTTTCGATATTTTTGAATAACAAATTGAAACCGCTTACCTATGAGCGGAATACTTAACAAAAGGATGAGATGAGATGAAGAAACAGTTAGTTAGCGTGTTAACAGTCGGTGCGTTAACAGCAAGTGTCCTTGCTGGATGTTCAGGTAGCAGCGAAGAAAAGACGAGCGGTGGGAAAGAAGTCCTTAAAATCTGGTCGTTCACGGATGAGTTAAAAGAGCCTATCAAAAAGTTCGAAGAGAAAAACGGAGTCAAAGTCGAATTGACGATCGTGCCAATCGCCGACTACCCGACGAAGTTGAAACCAGCTCTTGAAAGTGGCGTTGGAGCACCGGATATCTTCACAGGTGAGATCGCGTTCTTGAAACAGTGGGTTGATGCCGGCTACTGGGCGAATCTTTCTGAAAAACCATTCAACGCAGGCGAAGTCAAAGATGACTATATTCCGTACGTCTATGACATGGGGAAAGATAAGGATGGCAACGTGCGTGCGCTCTCATGGCAAACGACACCAGGTGGCGTCTACTACAAACGTAGCATCGCGAAAAAAGTTCTCGGTACAGATGATCCAAAAGAAATCGGTGGCATGATGGACTCGATGGACGGCGTCTTCGAAGTCGCTGAAAAAATGAAGAGCAAAGGCTACAAGATGTTCCCGGATGAAGGATCGATCCGTTGGTTCGCACAAGGGAACGACCCACAGCCTTGGGTCAACGATAAGCAAGAGCTCGTCTTGACACAAGACAAGAAGGATTACATGGATTACGCAAAAGAACTCCGGACGAAACAATATACGGCACTCGCACCAGAATGGTCACCATCATGGTTCGCAGGGATGGATAAACCGGTCAAAGTCAAAGAAAACGGTAAAGAGACAAAAACAGAAGTCTTCTCTTACGTCCTCCCGACATGGGGTCTTCACAGTGTCCTCAAAGAAAACGCGAAAAAATCAGCGGGTGACTGGGCAGTCACAAGCGGACCAAGCCCATACTTCTGGGGCGGTACGTGGTTAGGTGTCTACAAAGATTCGAAGAAACAAAAGCTTGCCTATGATTTCGTCAAGATGATGACACAAGACGAAGCGTTCTTAACGGATTGGGCAAAAGAAACAGGTGACGTGTTAGCGTACAAACCAGTCACAGACAAAATCAAGACTGACTTCAAAGATGAGTTCCTTGGCGGACAGAACAACTATGAGTTCTTCCTTGATCAAGCAGACAAGATCACACCAGGGATCGTCACGAAGTATGACCAACAGCTCGATACATTGTACGGTGCATCGGTCATGGAATACGTTCAAGGTAAAAAATCAAAAGACGAAGCACTTGCTGAATTCTACAAAAAAGTCAAAAACGCGTATCCGGACGTAAAAGTACCGGAATAAGGAGAGTAGGTGGGGCGATCCTCGCCTCACCTCTTCTTGTTTAAGAAAGGGGTTTGACCTGTGAAAAAACTCGATCGCCATGGGTATCTGTTCATCGCACCGTTTTGGATCGTCTTCTTGATCTTCAGTATCTATCCGGTTGCCTTGACTTTCTATTACAGCTTCACGAACTACACGGGCGCTGAAGGCGAACAACTCGTCGGACTCGCGAACTATACGCGGTTACTCGGGGATACGTACTTCATCGAAGCGTTCTTTAACACTCTGAAGATTTGGGGGCTTAACTTCATTCTTCAGATTGGCGGCGCCTTATTGCTCGCCTTGTTATTCTCAGATCTCCAGTTGAAATTAAAAGGACTGGCCTTCTTCCGGGCGACGTTCTACTTACCGAACTTGATCACGATCAGCTCGGTCGCCTTATTGTTCGGCATCTTGCTCGACTGGCAGCATGGTTCACTGAACATGATGTTGATGAAAATCGGAATCATCTCGGAGCCGATCAACTGGTTGACGCAACCGGTGACGGCACAAATTTCCGTCTCGCTCATCCTGACATGGATGTGGCTCGGTCACTCGTTCATCGTCGTCATGGCGGGCGTATCCGGGATCTCAAAGGATTACTTCGAAGCAGCCTTGATTGACGGGGCAACACGTTGGCAGATCTTCTCACGCATCACATTGCCACTCTTAAAACCGATTTTGCTCTACATCATGATCACGTCGTTGATCGGTGGTCTGCAATTGTTCGACCTGCCGATGTTGATTACGGATGGTGTCGGTGCGCCAGATGGTGCTTTGAACACGATGGTGCTCTATCTCTATAACCAAGCTTTCAAATACAACAACTATGGCTACGCCGCTGCTGTCGCATACGGACTGTTTGCCATCACGCTCGTCTTTTCAATCATCGTCTTCAAAGGGATGTTCCGAAAAGAACGTTCACCGAAAGGAGCCTGACCGATGGAACGAAATGCAGAAGCACGTCGGATCGTGCCACAAACGGAGGAACAACCGGAGCGTTCCGAACGCCCGCTCAAGTTGACACCACCACCGAAACAAAAGAAAGCCTGGTTCGGCAAAAGTGTCATCTATATTGGTCTCGTCGTCTTAACGATCGCCTGTATCATCCCGTTTTTGATGATGATCATCAACGCAACGCGCTCGAACGAAGAAGTCTTGTCCGGGTTCTCGTTGATTCCCGGGAACTCACTTGCTGAGAACTACGCCGCCCTCAGTTCATACGTCAACATCTGGTCTGGGTTCAAGAACAGCTTGATCATTGCCGTTCTCGTTACCGTCCTATCAGGGTATTTCTCGGCGTTGACAGCATTCGGATTTGCCTTCTATCAGTTCAAAGGCAAGAACGCGATGTTCGTCTTCATGCTCGTCATGATGATGGTGCCGGGTCAACTCGGTTTGATCGGCTTCTACGAATTAAGTAAAAATCTCGGGTTGCTTGATAGCTATATCCCATTGATTGTTCCAGCGATCGCGAGTCCGTTCACGGTCTTCTTCGTTCGGCAGTATGTCCAGACCGTCTTGCATCCAAGTCTGATCGAGGCAGCACGGATGGACGGGGCGAGTGAGTTCAGGATTTTCCATACGATTGCTTTACCGATGATGATGCCGGCGATCGCGACGATGTCGATCTTTACGTTCATCGGTTCATGGAACAACTACATCATGCCGCTCGTCTTACTCTTCTCCCCAGAGAAGTACACGTTACCGGTCTTGATGGGCTTCTTGAAAGGATCACAAGTCGCAGAGAACTTAGGCTCACTCTATCTCGGGATCGCGATTTCTGTCGTACCGATCATGATCGCCTTCTTGTTCCTCTCGAAATATATCGTCAGCAGTATCTCGGCAGGTGCCGTGAAAGAATAAGTAGCTTAAAGGAGATTACACATATGAAATTTGCACCGAACTTCGTATTCGGAACGGCGACGTCGTCGTATCAGATCGAAGGCGCCCACAACGAAGGCGGACGTACACCTTCGATCTGGGATGCCTTCTGTGAGGAGGATGGAAAAGTCTTCGAACAACATAACGGTGATGTCGCTTGTGATCATTACCACCGTTATGAAGAGGACATCCAGCACATTAAACGTCTTGGCGTCGACACGTACCGCTTCTCGATTGCCTGGCCACGGATCTTCCCGCAAAAAGGGGTCTACAATCCGGAAGGAATGGCGTTCTATAAGAAACTCGCGACACGTCTGCGGGCAGAAGGCATCAAGCCAGCCGTGACGCTGTACCACTGGGACTTACCACTCTGGGCACATGAAGAAGGTGGCTGGGTCAACCGGGCATCGGTCGACTGGTTCCTCGACTTCGCCCGCGCGTGTTTTGCGGAACTCGACGGGATCGTCGATTCATGGATCACACATAATGAACCGTGGTGTGCCGGCTTCCTCAGCTATCATCTCGGACAACATGCACCAGGTCATACGGATATGAACGAAGCCGTTCGTGCCGTGCACCACTTATTGTTATCGCACGGAAAAGCAGTCGAATTGTTGAAGGGTGAGTTCAAATCGGTCACACCGATTGGTATCACGTTGAACTTGGCACCGAAGTATGCGAAGACGGATTCCGCCAACGATCAGTTGGCCATGAACAACGCAGACGGATATGCGAATCGATGGTTCCTCGACCCAGTCTTTAAAGGTCAGTATCCGGTCGATATGATGAACTTGTTCTCAAAATACGTCCATTCCTACGCGTTCATCGAGGAAGGCGACATGGAGACGATCTCTGTCCCGTGTGACTTCTTTGGGATTAACTTCTACAGCCGCAACCTCGTCGAGTTCAGTGCTGCGAACGATTTCCTGCAGAAGGATGCATACTCGGATTATGACAAGACAGGCATGGGATGGGATATCGCCCCGAGCGAATTCAAGGACTTGATTCGTCGCTTGCGCGCCGAGTACACGGATTTACCGATCTACATCACAGAAAATGGTGCGGCATTCGACGATGAATTGGTCGATGGTCGCGTCGCTGACCAGAACCGGATTGATTACGTCGCACAACACCTCCAAGCTGTGTCTGATTTAAACGAAGAAGGGATGAACATCCAAGGCTATTATCTTTGGTCACTGCTCGACAACTTCGAGTGGAGCTTCGGCTACGATAAGCGCTTCGGGATCCTCTACGTCGATTTCGAGACACAGGAACGGATTTGGAAAGACAGCGCCTACTGGTATGCGGGCGTCATCGAGCAACATAAGGCAACGATTCCGCAAGAAGCGTGATAAAAGAGGCAAGGTCGAACATTCGTCCTTGCCTCTTTTTGACTAAGAGGAGGAAACAGACATGAAGACATGGGTAGCACTGGCGGTCGGGACCGGTTTATTGCTGAGCGGTCAAGCGGTCGACGCAAAGGCAGACAAAAAAGAGACGAAGTGGAAGCTCGTCTGGTCGGATGAGTTTCAGGCAAAACAACTCGACCGGACGAAATGGACCTATGATACGGGGAACTGGATCAAGGATGCGAACGGACAACCGGTCTCACCGGGCTGGGGGAACAACGAAAAACAATACTATACGACGAAACAAGATAACTCGTTTATTCGCAACGGGAAACTCGTCATCAAGGCGAAGCAGGAAAAGACGACGGATGATCTCGGTACATACGATTACACGTCAGCGAAGCTAAAGACGAAAGGACTATTCAGTAAGACGTACGGTCGTTATGAGATCAAAGCGAAGCTGCCGACCGGAAAAGGGCTTTGGCCTGCGTTCTGGATGTTACCGGAGCAAGATAAGTACGGGGCGTGGGCAGCGTCCGGTGAGATTGACGTGATGGAGTCTTGGGGTAGTCAGCCGGACAAGGTTGCCGGAACGATTCACTACGGGGAAAAGTGGCCAAACAATAAATATACGGGGAAAGACTATCACTTCCCAGACGGACAGCGGATCGATCAATGGCATACGTACGCAGTCGAGTGGGAGCCGGGTGAACTCCGCTGGTATGTCGACGGCAATCTTTATCAAACACAAAACGATTGGTACAGTAAAGGCTTGAACACAGCAACGAATTATAGTTATCCAGCACCGTTCGACCAAAACTTCTATCTCGTCATGAACCTCGCGGTCGGCGGTTGGTTTGACGGAGAAGTCGATGCGACGACGAAGTTCCCAGCCGAGATGGAAGTCGACTACGTCCGGGTCTATGATTTAAAAAACCGAGCGTACCGCGAACCGGTCGAACCGACCTACGAAAACGTGACGTTACCGGACGGAGCCAAGAAACCGATCGAGGGGAATCTCGTCTACGACACAGCATTTGAACAACCGGTCACGATGATCACCGGGAATCAGTCGTTTGATCCGCTGTACTGGAACTACGTCACGCTCCCAGACTTCGGTGGCAAAGGAAGTCTTGCAATCATCGAAAAAGAGGGACAACGGATGGCGGACGTCACGATTGATCAGCCAGGTTCACAAACGTATTCTCATCAACTGATTCAAAACGTATCCCTTGCGCAAGGTGGGCGTTACCAAGTCAGTTTTGATGCGAGCAGCTCAGCAGATCGGAAGATAATGGTCAAAGTCGGCGGTGGAGCAGAGCGTGGCTACACGAAATATTCAAATGAACAGTCGATTGCACTGACACCGAGCGTCAAACGGCATACGTTCACGTTCGATATGGCAGCAGAGACGGATCTCGCGGCACGTCTTGAGTTCAACCTCGGACTTGAAAAAGTTAACGTTCAGATCGGGAATGTCCGTGTCGAGCAGATTCCACGCGGCGTCATCGATGAAGATGCAACGAAACCGGCACTCGCGGACGGAAACCTCGTCTATAACGGGACGTTCGATCAAGGGGCGATGGATCGTTTGACGTACTGGCATTTCGACGGTAGCAAGCGGACGACGTGACTCGTTGATCCCGAGTCACGTGATTTCCGTTATGAAGGGCTTGGACAAAAAACGACGGCGCGCTTAACGCAAAAGGGACTTCAACTGGAAGCTGGGCATGCGTATCAGCTTCGATTCACGGCAGGAGCGAAAAAAGCGAAGTCACTTCAGGTGAAAATCACTGGGGCACAAGAGCAATTGAAACTGACGACTGTACCGTTGACGAAACAAGCAACGACTGTTGACATTCCGTTCACGGCTACACAAACGGCAGATAACAATCAGCTTGTCTTTGACTTTAGTGGACAAGCCGGAACGATTGCGCTCGATGATGTGGAGTTGATTGATGTCACACCGGTTCCGGTCGACCCGTCACCACTGAAGAACGGTTCGTTTACAAACGGATTGACGTCGTGGTCGTCGTACGTCCACTATGATGCACAAGCCGCTATCGAAGCAGTCAATGAAGCAGCACGTATCCAGATCGGAGCGGAAGGACAAGAACCATGGAGTGTCTTGCTTGAGCAAGGAAACTTGTCGCTCGCGAAAGGCAAAACATATGAGTTGAGCTTTACGGCATCGTCGACTGTACCGCGTCCGATCGAAGTAACAGTCGAAAATGCTTCGTACACGCGTTACTTCAGTCAAGTCGAGCCAATCACGACGACACCGAAGACGTACAGCTATACCTTTACGATGGGACAAGCGGATACGGGGGCGTTGAAGTTCTTGATGGGACGCGTGGAAGGTTCGCCATTCGCTGCCCATGACGTGACGATTGATGATGTGAATCTACAAGTGAAGGAATGACTAAGGAAAGGCAATGGACGCATCCATTGCCTTGTTGTGGTTTAAACGACAGAGACGAATAATTTATTGAAATGGAAGAGGAACGAAACCCATCATATGGAATATTAAGTAAGAGAAAAGATAGGTACTCATGCTTTGGGGAGGAAACATATCATGCGTCAAAGGAACATACCATATCGACTGCTCTTTCTGTTAATTTTAATGAGTATGATTGGCATCAATGGCTGGTCCGCGATACTTCATCCCGACGGAACGATAAATGGATGGCAAAGCATTGCTTCAGTCATCTGGTTCGGCTATTTAGTCGGCTCGCTGTTTTACATAAAGGAAGAGAAGATGTATCGATTAATCGCTAAGTATCTTTGGTTTGGTTTGATTTCGACACTGTATATTTACGGTGTCTGGTTACTTGAAGGAATGTTCTCAGAAACACTTTGGTTTGATCTGTTAGCAAGCTTTGAATTTTTACTGTATGTCGTTTTTGTCGTTCCATTGTTTGGGTTAAACGCTTGGACGAATGTCTTATTTGGTGAATTTTCGTTATACATGAGTGTCCTCTACGGTATTGCGCTCATTTTGCTTCAGGTGAAAGTATGGAGTGATACATCGCGACACTTGCGTTATTAAGTAGAAAGGTGAATCGTATGTTAAGTCCCGTGAATGAACGTGAAGAACAGACAGGAAGACGGGAACGACGAAAACAGCGAAAAGTTGATATTGGATGTGTCACGATTATTGGCATTCCGTTGCTGTTTATCGTCCCGCTTCTATTGATTCTACTGATCTTAATGAAGTCTGCCCCATGAAAAGGTGACCTTGTGTCACCTTTTTTTGTTGTGTCGTCAACTTTTTTCTCGACTCGCCCGTCTTAATGATGTATACACAGAACGATATCGAAAAAAGGAGCCGCGGCCTATGACCTCTCGCCAAACGAGAAAACGGGAAAAAGCATTTGTCCGTTTTTTAAAGCAGTACAAACCGAATCTCTACTGGTTAGCCTACAGTTATATGAAAAATGAACAGGATAGTCTCGATGTGATTCAGGACAGCATTCAAAAAGCGTTACAATCGCTTGATCGACTCGAGGACGACGAGCGGATGAAAGCCTGGTTCTATCAGATTTTGACACGAACGGCGATTGATGCAATTCGAAAGCGACAGCATAGTATCAGTTATGATACAGAGCGCCTCGTCGAACTCGTTGCAACAAAAGAAGATACGTACCCGGATTCTGATTTACGCCAGGCGCTCGAGGAGCTACCGGTCATGTACCGAGAAGTCGTTATCTTACACTATTTCGAGGACTTGATCTTAAAAGACGTCGCAACGATTTTGGAGCTGAATTTAAGCACGACTAAATCCCGGCTGTATAAAGGATTGACCTTACTAAAAATGAAATTGAATGGAGATGAGTTAGATGTCTAACAAACTTGATGACTTGAAACAAGCTTACCAACAACCATCGGTTCCAAAAGAACTCGATGAGATGATTGCACAAGTCGAGCGCCGGACGCGTACTTCGCGGACGAAACAATCCGTATGGATTACAGCCGCCGCGATCACGTTATTCGTCGGCGGATTAAATAGTAATGCGTCGTTTGCGGACGCGATGGCAAAGGTACCAGTCCTCGGTCAACTGACTGAAATCGTGACGATCGACTGGAAAGAGACGAAGACACACCAGTCGGCTGATATCAAAGCACCTCAAGTGACGTTACCGGACAAGGCACTCGAGCAACAACTAAACGAAAAGTATATCGCAGAAGGAGAAGCGCTCTACGAAAAGTTCAAACAGGAGACGAACGGACAGGAAGGGGTATTTGCCGTCGATAGCCGCTATGACGTCAAGACGGATACGGATGACTTGTTGTCGATCGGGCGAACGGTCACGGAGACACGAGCAAGTGCATCGGAAAGCGTCCAGTACGATACGATTGATAAGAAGGAACAACTTATCCTGACGTTACCATCCTTGTTCAAGGATGACGGATATATCACGACAATCAGTACGTATCTCAAAGAAGAGATGCGTCGCCAAATGAAGGCAGATGAAGGAAAGGTCTACTTCGTCGAAGGGACACCGGATGTCCCAAAGGATGAACAGTTCAAACAGATTTCAGCGAAGCAAAACTTCTATATTACGGCAGATCACAAATTAGTCCTGTCGTTTGATGAATACAGTATCGCTCCAGGATATATGGGCATCGTCGAATTTAAGATTCCGACGTCGATCTTAAAAAATGAACTCGTCAGTTCGCATTATATTCGTTAAATTTCAAAAAATTGTAATCATTGATGGATATTCTAAAAAAACAGCCATTTTTTAAAAATAACCTCTTATAATCAAAAGACGAATCGTTGTTTTTTGAGAAAAGGAGGATTCCCTATGAAAAAATGGAGTCGGCTTGTGCTCGCGGGTGTCGTCAGTCTCGCCTTAATCCATGTTCCAGCAGCCAGCGAAGCGGCGACGAAAGCCAAAGCCTTTAAGAACTGTACAGAAATGCAGAAGACGTATAAAGGCGGCGTTGCGAAAAAAGCAGGACTGAAAAATCGGACAGGGTATGACAAGAACGGAAAACCGATCTACAAAGCAACCAAGTACAAGGCATACGTAAGTCTTGCAACGTATAACGTAAACACGAAGAGCGACCGGGATAATGACGGGATTGCGTGTGAACGTTAAAGAAGTAAAAGTAGTCTTTCTCAAATGGGAGAAAGACTACTTTTTTTAGAGGTTCGTTGTTCCTTTCAATTATGTAATCCTTGGAAAGTCCTGATGTATGGTAGTGTTGTAGCGATGAAAGACGACAAATACGTATTGAGTAGGAGGGCTACGATGCGAAAGCGAGATTATCTCATTTTCTTCATTCTATTTTTCATTTTGAACCTTATTAATTTCTTAGGGACACTCGGTATGCAGGATATTTTAGCGATTGTAGTCGTTGCTCTGATCGAAGCAGCTATAGCGGGAACGATTACGAATCTATTCACCCGTATCTTTTTTAAGAAAAGCTGAGACGGATTGAAGTAGCACCCAAATCAAATCGATACATAAAAAATAACCTGACGCCGCAGCGTCAGGTTATTTTGCTTAGTTGAAGTTTTGCTTTAAGAATGCTGTCACTTCTTCTGGTGTTTTGGCATTTGCACTGTGCAAGTGCGCCAATTTTTCATTGTTTTTGAAGACGAGCAAGCTTGGAATCCCCATGACATCGTGGTTCGATGCGATTTCAGGGAACTCATCCTTGTCGATTGTGTGGATTGGTAAGTGGTCGAATTGTGACTCGACGTCCGGCATGAAGTAATCCATCCGTTTGCAGTCCGGGCACCAGTCTGCTTCGAACTTGATGATGACCGGTGCATCACTTGAAATCAATTCCTTGAATGTTTCTTCACTTTTAATGAATTCTGCCATTGTGAGAACTCCTCCTCTTGGTGTTGTACCTTTAGTCTACCGATTCCCTTCAGAACTTGCACGAATTATGTTCGTCAAAGAGTCTGACAAGTCAAAAAAGTTGGTTGCTCTTTAAGAAAATGCTACTGATTTTCTTGAAAAGAGCCACATGAACCAATCAAATTCAGTTTGGTATAGGGAAACATTGTTGTGTATTTGTTAATTACCTAGTTCGAAACAAAATGATTTCTCTAGACCCACTCGATTTCCGACTGGTACGATGAGGTTTGCTAATCGCAGAGAAAGTGGGGGCGACGAGAATGGAACAACAAAAATACGATAATCTAAAACGCGGCGAACGCGGTGCGATGATCAGTATCGCAGCCTATATCTTGTTATCAGCTTTAAAATTAATCATTGGTTATACAGCAGATTCTGCCGCACTCCGGGCGGACGGTTTGAACAACGCGACTGACATCATCGCGTCGATCGCTGTCTTGATCGGCTTACGGATTTCGCAACGTCCGGCAGATGACGATCACAAGTACGGACACTGGAAAAGTGAGACGATTGCTTCGCTCGTAGCTTCCTTCATCATGATGGCAGTTGGTCTTCAAGTTTTAATCGATACAATTTCGACGTTGTTCGAAGGCAAACAGGAATCACCGGATATCCTCGCCGCATACGTCGGAATTGGTTCAGCTCTCGTGATGTACTTCGTTTACCGCTACAATAAGAAGTTATCCGAAGAGATTGAAAGCAAGTCCGTCATGGCAGCAGCGAAAGATAATCTCTCCGATGCGTGGGTCAGTGTCGGGACGACGATCGGGATCGTCGGATCACAGTTCGGCATGCCATGGCTTGATATTGTGACAGCGATCATCGTCGGCTTCTTGATCTGTAAGACAGCGTGGGACATTTTTACGGAAGCGTCACACGAACTGACGGATGGCTTTGATGAAAAGAAGCTGAAGATGTATGAAGATGTCATCTTCGATCTCGAAGGTGTCAAAGGCATCAAATCAATTAAAGGGCGCAACTACGGCAACAATGAAGTCGTCGATGTCGTCATCCTCGTCAACTCCACCTTGAATATCCATCAGGCGCACGATATTGCGACACGTGTTGAGGATACGCTGACGGAAGAATACGGTGTCTATGATATCCATGTTCACGTCGAACCCGAATGAATTCAAAAACGTCTTTTCTACGCTGACTGTAGAAAAGACGTTTTTTTTATGGTTCTAATGCGATCGTCAGAGCGAGTACCCCGTACTGTTGCTCGGCTTCCGGTGAATAGATCGTATAAGTGGATGTCACGAGGTCGTCGAGTGACCAACCGATACAGTCGATATCTTCGTTTGGGATCTGTTCATAAAGCGCTCGGAAATCAGGAAAGACTTGCCGTTTTGTCACGTGGACGAGTAGTATTTCGCTCGTTTCCGTATGTGTGAACTGAATCTGATCACCGACTTGTACCTGTTGTCGTTTTGGATCATTGAGTCGAATCTCGACAGTCTTTCGTCCTTGTTCAATCGAACGAAACGGTTCTTCGAATAACCCCATTTCATGTCTCATCTATGCTCACTCCTTATCTTCCTTGAGCATAGCAAAACTATGTGAGTTTTCACATTGTCTTTTCGTTGACAATTGAAAATAATCGGCGTAATTTAATTCATATAAGTAATTGTTCTTTTTGGAACGATTTGAAATGGAACAAGGAGGCGAAACAAAATGGATCAAACGGAAACGACCCGTTCGACAGCGATGATGCAGTCCTTTTGGAACGTGCAACGGCACCTCGTCCGGGCAGCACACCAGACGGCACAGGAAAACGGACTCAGTTTACCGCAATTTCATAGTCTGATGACGATTGCGCCGCGTGGACCGATCTCGCAAAAAGAGCTCGCTGCGCATACGCATTTACCGAAAAGCACGCTCAGTCAGTCGATTGAAGGGCTCGTCCAATCGGGCTGGGTCATTCGCGAGACAAACCCAGACAATCGACGGGAAGTCGTCTTAAAGCTCAGTGATCAAGGTCAGCAATTCGTCACCGACATCAAGGAACAAGAGAAAGGCATGCAACGTCAACTGGAGCAAGTGCTTGCGACGATTGACCCGGACGCATTCGAACAAATGCTTGAAACACATGCAGTGATTGCTGAAGGAATCGGTCAGATTTTACGTCCAGATCTGAAAGGAGGATGTTCGGATGATTAAGTTACTCAAACGGTTGACGGTCTATAAATGGGCAGTCCTTGCTGTGCTCATCTTGGTTTTCGCGCAGTCGATGTCCGATTTGTATTTACCGACACTAATGGCGGACATCATCGATAAAGGGGTCGTCACCGGCGATACCGCGTATATCTGGAAAATTGGTGCCGTCATGCTCGGGATAACCGGTGTCGGGGCGTTAGCTGCCGTTGCCGCCAGTTATTATTCATCGAAGGCGTCGATGGGACTCGGACGGGATATCCGTCGCCAAGTCTTCAACCATGTTGAACGGTTCTCCCTGCAAGAGTTCGACCAAGTCGGAACGGCGTCATTGATCACGCGGACGACGAACGATATCACACAAGTCCAACAAGTCGTCATCATGATGTTACGGATGGTCGTCAGTGCACCGATCATGTTCATCGGTGGATTGATCATGGCCGTCTCAAAAGATGCCAAACTCTCACTCGTCATCGTCGCGGCGATGCCGGTCCTTGTGATTTCAATCCTGTTGATTTTGTGGAAAGGGGTTCCGTTGTTCGGGAAAGTTCAAAAGCGACTCGACCGTCTGAACCTCGTTTTGCGAGAGAACTTGACCGGGATCCGTGTCATCCGTGCCTTTAACCGGGAACGTGATGAACAAGTACGATTGACAAAAGCGAACGCGGATTTGACAGAAGTCTCGATCAAGGTCAATAAAATCATGGCGTTCTTAATGCCAGTGATGATGCTCGTCATGAACTTGACGGTCGTCGGTGTCATTTGGTTCGGAGGTATCCGGATCGATAATGGTGGTATGCAAATCGGTGACTTGATGGCATTCATCCAGTACGTCATGCAAATCATGTTCGCGCTCGTCATGGCGTCGGTCATGTTCGTCATGATTCCGCGGGCAGCCGTCTCAGCGAAACGGATCAATGAAGTCCTCGAGATGACTCCGACGATGATTGATGAGGGAACACAAACCGCTGATCGTGAAAAAGGAACGCTCGTCTTTGATCGTGTCACGTTCCGTTATCCGGGAGCAGAAACACCCGTCTTATCCGACATCAGCTTTGCGGCACGACCAGGTGAAGTGACGGCTGTAATCGGTGGAACGGGTTCCGGTAAATCAACGCTCGTCAATTTGATTCCTCGTTTTTATGACGTGACGGAAGGCAGCATCCGCGTCAACGGCGTCAATTGTCAAGAGGTACCACAAGAGGAACTGCGGTCGAAAATCGGCTTCGTTCCCCAAAAGGCGTTACTGTTCACGGGTACAATCGCTGAAAATATTCGCTTCGGGAAAGAGGACGCGACAGACGAAGAAGTCGCGCATGCGGCGCACATCGCACAAGCGACCGATTTCATCGAACGGATGCCGGACGGTTACGAAGCACGGATCGAACAAGGTGGATCGAACGTCTCTGGTGGGCAAAAACAACGGTTGTCGATTGCGCGAGCACTCGTTCGTCGACCAGATTTATATGTCTTTGATGACAGTTTTTCAGCGCTCGACTTTAAAACTGATGCCGCACTTCGGAAAGCCTTACGGGAAGAAACACGAGAAGCAACCGTCTTGATCGTCGCTCAGCGTGTCAGCACGGTCATCGATGCCGATCAAATCATCGTCCTGGATGAAGGGAAAGTCGCTGGAATCGGAACGCATGATGAATTGTTTGCTGACAATGCCGTCTATCAGGAAATCGTTAAGTCACAACTATCAGAGGAGGAAATCGCATGAGTGAGAAAAAACGACCTGCCGGCGGTCCTCCGCCTGGTGGTCCCGGTGGCGGAAATATGATGATGCTCGGAGAAAAACCAAAGGATTTCAAAGCAACGTTCCGTCGTCTGCTTCGGTATCTGCGTCCGCGTCGAACGGCACTCGTTGGTGTTTTCCTCGCAGCCATCCTCAGTACGGTCTTCATGATTGCCGGTCCGAAAATCATGGGGACGGCAATCACGGAATTGTTTGAAGGGGCATATGCGAAGTTCCAAGGTGTACCGGGAGCGGCAATCGATTTCACGAAAATCGGACAGATCCTGCTCTGGCTCGCTGGACTGTATATCATCAGTAGTCTGTTTAATTACTTGCAACAGTATTTGATGTCAGGTATCGCTCAAAAAACAGTCTACGATTTACGCGAAGACGTCAATCATAAACTCGAACGCCTGCCGTTGAAATACTACGATGGTCGTCCGAACGGGGAGACACTCAGCCGCGTGACGAACGATATCGATACGATCGGCAGTACGTTACAACAAAGTGTGACATCGTTCATCACCTCAATCGTGACAATCGTTGGGATTCTGATCATGATGTTGACGATCAGCCCGCTGTTAACACTGATTTCGCTCGTTTCGTTGCCGGTTTCGATCTTTGCGATCCGACCGATTTTGAAACGTTCTCAAAAGTATTTTGCTGACCAACAACGGACACTTGGCCAATTGAACGGACACGTCGAAGAGATGTATACCGGACACTCAGTCGTCAAGGCGTTCGGACATGAACGCAAAGCGGTCGAGCAGTTTGATTCTGTCAACGAAGAGTTGTATGAAGCAGGACGTAAAGCACAGTTCATCTCCGGGATCATCATGCCGATGATGATGTTCATCGGAAATATCAGTTACGTCCTGATCAGTATCGTCGGCGGGATTCTCGTCACGCAACGGGCGATCTCGATCGGGGATATCCAAGCGTTCATCACCTATACACGCCAGTTCACGCAACCGATCACACAGACGGCGAACATCGCGAACATCGTTCAATCGACGGTCGCAGCAGCAGAACGTGTCTTCGAATTACTGGACGAAGATGAAGAAATCAAGGAAGTGACGACACATCGTCTCACGCAGGCTGAAGGAGCGGTCGTGTTCGAACACGTTGATTTTGGCTATGGAACCGATCTCTTGATCGAGGACATGAACATCGATGTCGCACCGGGACAAACGGTCGCAATCGTTGGACCGACGGGTGCCGGTAAGACGACAATGATCAATCTATTGATGCGCTTTTATGAGTTGAACGGGGGGACGATCCGAATTGACGGCATCGATACCCGCGAGATGTCACGCGAAGACTTACGGACGACGTTCGGGATGGTCTTACAAGATACGTGGCTTTTCAACGGTACGATCCGAGATAATCTTGCTTACGGTAAAAGTGGGGCGACCGAGGAGGAAATCATAGCGGCAGCCAAAACGGCGCACGCTGATCACTTCATTCGAACGTTGCCGGACGGGTATGATACCGTCTTGAACGAGGAAGCTTCGAACATCTCGCAAGGTCAGAAACAGTTGTTGACGATTGCTCGGGCCGTTCTTGCCGATCCTCCGATCATGATTCTCGATGAAGCGACCTCTAGTGTGGATACACGAACAGAGGTCTTCATCCAGCAAGCGATGCGTCGCTTGATGGAGGGACGGACAAGCTTCGTCATTGCCCATCGTCTCTCGACGATCAAGGATGCCGATTTGATTCTCGTCATGAATCAAGGAAGTGTCATCGAACAGGGCACACATGAAGAGTTGCTCGAAGCAAATGGTTTTTATGCGGATCTGTACAACAGTCAATTCTCTGAAAAAGAAGTCGTTTGATATAAGGTAGTGTCGTCATTTTGACGATGCTGCCTTTTTGTGTTGACTGCAACGGTGTATCCTCACATATAGTAATCATCCCATTTCTTGTATTGAAAACAAGAAACGCCACATTCTGGTACGGACAAGGGTTTAATAAATCCTTTAGCTGGGGAAATTAAAGAAGTGTCAGAAATATATAATTTTATTTAGGTGAAGGAGTGTGGCAGGATGAATAACATTTGGAATGGAACGTCGTTGAATTTGAACGGCATTCTCGGATCACTCGGCAACTTGCTTGGAGCGATCATCATTTTCTTGATTGGATGGCTCATTGCTAAGCTGATCGCGAACGGGATTCAAAAAGCGTTAGAGAAGTCTGGGGTTGTCAACAAGTTGTCACCTCAAAAAGAAGGTACGCCACCAAAGAAGAAAAAGTGGACACCTGAAAAAATCATTGGAACCGTCGTCTTTTGGGTTCTCATGGTGTTCGTTCTGATCTTGGTCTTCAACATCCTTGATCTGAACATCATTGCTGGACCACTTGCGGATACGATGAGTACATTACTCGCGGCAATCCCGAACATCTTGAAAGCAGCCCTTATCCTTCTCTTGGCATACGTCATTGCGGTCGTTCTTCGCATGATCATCGTCAAAGCAGGAACGAAGCTGATGGCGAACGACAAAGTACGTTCAAATAAAATGCTTCAAGGTCAGACGGATCTTTCAGCTTATCCAAAAGTAGCAGGGGAGATCGTCTTCTACCTCGTCTTGCTTCTGTTCCTACCGGGTGTACTCGGTGCCTTGAACATTGAGAGTGTCTCACAACCGTTCAGCCAATTGTTATCGTCATTCCTTGGATTCATTCCACGCTTGATTGCTGCGGCAGCCATCTTCTTCGTTGGTTTCCTCGTAGCGAAAATCGTCCGCGATATCGTGACGAATTTCCTTCATGCTGTTGGAACGGATAAATTTGCAGCTCGCTTCAACCTTGGATCAACGGATCAAAAAGATGCGAAATCACTTTCGTCGATTCTCGGAACAGTCGTCTTCATCTTGATTCTGATTCCAATCACGATTTCAGCACTTGATCAATTGAACATTAAAGGAATCACAGGACCAGCGATCAACATGTTGAACGATGTCCTCGGTATGATTCCGAACATCATCGTTGGTGTCGTACTGATCCTTGTCGGTCTTTATGTCGGACGTTTCGTTAAGAAATTCGTGACGGATCTCTTATCACGTCTTGGTTTCAATAACCTGACACGTCACTTGAAAATCGGTACGTGGGATGCAAACCAAGCTTCTACATCACCAGCCTCGATCGTGGGTGCACTCGTTGAGATCGTCATCGTCGTTCTCTTCGTCGTCGAAGCCTTCAACTTGATTGGTCTTGACTTTATGGTCGACCTCGGTCGTGCCGTCCTTGCGTTCTTACCGAGCGTCTTGACAGCGATCATCATTCTCGCAATCGGGATCATCGTCAGCAACCTCGTCAAACGTACGATGGACAGCTTGTTCGGCAACTCTGAACTAAAAGTCCTTTCAAGCGTTGCGAAGTATGCGATTCTTGCACTTGCTGTCTTCATGGCACTTGATCAGCTAGGTGTTGCGGATACGATCGTCAACTCAGCCTTCATCTTGATCCTTGGGGCACTTGCACTTGCATTCGGTCTTGCGTTTGGTCTTGGTGGACGTGATAATGCATCGCGTTACCTCGATCGTCTCCAAAAGAAAGCGGAGAATACGGAAGTTGACACATCGAACCTTCCAAGTAAGTCAGCATCGACTTCATCAGCACCGAGCTTAAAAGATGCAGCAAAAGGTGCAGCTTCACAAGCAGCGGATGATGTCACACCAGATCGTGCACCACGTTCATCGCGTTCTTCTTCAACGGATGAGACAACACATGGTACACCAAAAGGTGCATTGCCAGAAAATGATTTAGCACAACAAGATGATTACCCGATCGACCCGAATGATCATAAAGGTCCTAACCTTGATCATCCAAACGATCGTCCGTAATACGAGCACACCCTTTTCTCTCAATATAGAGGAAAGGGTGTTTTGCGTTGACGCATCAAAGCGTTGTCGTATTTAAACAAAAGTGGTTTGACCACTTTGTGAAAAAACACAGAAAAAAAGACTTATCGAACCTGACATCGTTTGTTATGATTAGAAAGTCAATCACCTCAATGATTTGAATATTCAGAAAAAAAAGAAAAGTTCGGAGGAAGAAACATGAGTTTGCTTCGTAAGAAAGATGTCAGCGTCATGATGGACATGAAACAACATTCCAAGCTGGCACGTCATTTATCAGGGTTTGACCTTATTTTACTTGGAATCGGTGCTATTATCGGGACCGGAATTTTTGTTCTGACAGGAACAGGGGCTCTTTACGCAGGACCAGCTTTACCGATCTCATTTATTATTTCCGCTATCGTCTGTGCGCTCGCAGCCCTTTGTTATGCTGAATTCTCGTCGATGATTCCCGTCTCAGGAAGTGTATATACGTATACGTACGCAACGATCGGGGAACTCGTCGCCTGGATCATCGGCTGGTGTTTGATTTTAGAATATGGCCTCGCTTCAAGTGCCGTTGCTACCGGATGGTCAGGATACTTCCAGTCGCTGTTAGCAGGCTTCGGTGTTCATTTGCCGACGGCTTTAACAGCTGCTCCTGGTGCTGTACCGGGAAGTGAGACGTTCTTTAACTTACCAGCGTTCTTGATTTTAATGATCATCACGTTCTTACTTTCGCTTGGTATCAAAGAAACAAAACGCGTCAACAATGTCATGGTACTCGTTAAAGTTGCCGTCGTTGTTCTTTTCATCGTCGTCGGGATTTGGTATGTCGAACCAGGCAACTATAAACCATTCGCTCCGTTTGGTATGAGTGGTATTTTACAAGCGTCGGCGATTGCCTTCTTTGCGTACCTTGGATTCGATGCCGTTACATCGGCGGCAGAAGAAGTCAAAAATCCGGGACGTAACTTACCAATCGGAATCTTAGGATCGCTTGCGATTGTTACTGTCCTGTACGTCGTCGTTTCTGCTATCATGGTCGGAATCGTTCCATTCAAACAGTTCGAAGGTGTGGATAGTCCTGTATCACTTGCGTTGAAAGTGGCAGGTCAAGACTGGGTCGCTGGATTCGTCGACTTAGGTGCCATCGTCGGTATGACGACGGTCATCCTCGTCATGACATTTGGTCTTGTCCGTCTCTTGTTCGCAATGAGCCGTGATGGACTTTTACCGAAAGTCTTCTCGGATGTTAATGAAAAATCACACACACCGGTCAAAGCGACATGGATTCTCGGAACAACAGCTGGTTTGATCGCTGGATTCGTTCCACTCGGTACACTCGCTGAATTGATCAACATCGGAACACTGGCAGCATTCGCGCTTATCTCAATCGCAGTCATCATCCTACGCCGGACGCGTCCTGATTTGAAGCGTGCCTTTAAAGTACCGTTTGTTCCAGTATTACCGATTCTGTCAGTCCTCGCTTGTATCATGTTGATGGTCAACTTACAGAAATTCACATGGATTGCCTTCTTCGTTTGGACAGCAATCGGACTACTTGTTTACTTTGGTTATGGACGTAGCCGCTCTAAAATTCAATAAGTAGGGACACCCTTGGCGACAAGGGTGTTTTTATATGCAGGATATTAGGTAAACAAAAGCGAAACAGCTCAGTGGAAAAGGAGGTCTTTCGATGATTCACATTCAACGCGAACCTGACGTAAAAACGGCGTATCAAGCGATGCAGGATGGATTTCAAGATTATCTGATTCCACTGCACTTATCAGAAGAAGAGTTTCAGAAGCGGATTCTCGAACGAGACGGAAATCAACTGGAGCATTCATTCGTTGCCTATCATGGAGAAAAGCCGGTCGGTCTCTGGCTGAACGGTTGGAAGGAGATCGAGGGTCAACGCATCATGAGGTGTGGGGGACTGGGGATCTCACCACAGTATCGTCGTCTTGGGATTGCGAAAGCCTTATATCAAGCACAACTGAGCCATGCCAAAGAAATCGGAATGGATGGTCTGATGCTTGAAGTCATTCAAGGGAACGACCCAGCGATTCGATTGTATGAATCGCTTCATTACACGATCGTTGGAGAAATCGGATATTTTCATTTAACAGATGAACGCCAAGAAGCCGCTCTGCCGACGATCGAAGAAACGGAATTTTTCAAACAGTACCATGGACAAGGGGAATACATATGGCAGCAAGATCCTCATGTCATGCAGCAATTACAAACGGATTATTATCAATTAGAAGAAAGTGTAGTGGCAGTAGCCGAATCATCGCTCTTGTCAGTCGTCGGTCCAGCAGAACAAAAAGCAAAACATGCGACAGAAGTCGTCCGTCGTTTACCGGGCACGACCTACCATTATCAATCAACAGATGTGCAGATTTGGGAGGCGTTACGTTCTGAAGGGTGGACTCAGCGGGATTTGAAACAATACATCATGCGTCAATCGCTAAATAGAAAGTGACTGATTTTGACTACAAAAGCCCTTATATTTTATGTGCGCCAATAGGATGCATAAAAATATAAGGGCTTCCTTTTACATAGGCTAGCGTTACTTTACGAAATAGCTCGTCTTAGAACTGTAGGCGTTCCACTCTTGGACTCCTTTTTTATACGTTTTGCTATTAAAACTGGAGGATAAGAATGAATGTTCTTTGCCTTTTATCCATTTTCCTTTAGATAATTTTTTATCTTGGAACAAAAAGCCGACTTCGTCTCCAGCGTTAGAGTAGATTGGAACTTGTAACAAGTCACTTTTCATCTTCGGTCGCATACCGTAAGACATGAATGTTCCTGGATGACGAATTAATTTTCCGTTCTGAATCGAGAATGTAGTTAAACTCATGTAAGATGATGTTTCGCGGGAAGAGAGGGAAAAGACAGTCGGATTACCTGATACATTTTTTAATTTCCCGCTTGTACGAAAATCGTGAGTAGCTATCACATACGGATTATCCTTAGAGAATGTATAGTGATACGATGTTGATTTATTGTTTAAGTATAGAGAGAACTTCCCAGTACACAACGTATCTTTTCCCTTCACCCACCAAAAGTCGTCTGCCGTCGCTTTGCGGCAAGTTGCTGCTTTAGATTGAACAGACACGGTGTACTTTTTGTTTTTTGCATCGACAATCGTATACGTCTGTTTGACAGATTTAGCAGCAGCTTCTGTCGAAGAAATCAATGAAAGACTAAGGAGAGTAGACATGCCTGCGATTACAAGTGGTTTCATTAGAAAGCTCCTTTATTAATAATGAATTAATTCCATTTTATAACAAATGAAAAAACGCCGCTATACTTCAGCGGCGTTTTTTGTAGTCTTCAATCATTCGAGCGTGAGAGCCGACTAAGTGATCCGGTAAGTCGTCGAGCGGGACGAACTGGAGCTTGATACTCTCATCACTTTGTTTTAACATTCCAATCGGATGTTCACCGATATAGGCGAGGGTGACGCTTTGAAAGACGTCTCCATTCGCTAACGTCGTCACGTATTGCGGACCGGAGTAGACATCGAGTAACGTTAATCGTTCCACCTCTAAGCCGGTCTCTTCTTTAAGCTCTCGACACGCGGTCTCTTCCGGTGATTCCGCCCATTCCATCAATCCTCCTGGTAAACCGAAGCGGGCTTGTGCTTCATTGCGTTGTTCGAGCAGAATGTGTTCATTTTGTACGACAAGGACGACGGAACCGACGAGAATGATTGGGTCATGACCAATTTTTTGACGTAACTGTTCGACATAATTCATTTCAATGCTCCTTGGTGAAATGGACAGCCGATCACAGGTGCTGTCTGTGTTGATTTCGGAAAGAAGTTCGGTCGTTTGATTTCCGGATCGTAATCCTTATGGAACATATGCGTCGTTGCCCCACTCATCGGTGGCACGAGCCAGGACCATTCCCCGGTGACATCACGACCGCATGCCGCTTCGTTTTTTTCAAAACGAGCGAACTGTTTGGCAGCCGTATGGTGATCGACAATCGTAACACCGGCACGTTCGAACGATTCGAGTACGGCAACGTTTAGTTCGACGAGCGCTCGGTCTTTCCAAAGCGAACGTTCACGCGAAGTATTCAGACCGAGTTGTGTCGCGACGAGCGGTAACAGATCGTAACGATCCGTATCAGCGAGGTTACGGGCACCGATTTCTGTTCCCATGTACCACCCGTTGAACGGGGCACACGGATAGACGATGCCACCGATTTCAAGCTGCATGTCGGCAATCATCGGTACAGCATACCAGCGGACTTCGCGACCACCGAACAGATCATAGTCAGGATGTGTGATGCTGACTTCAAGCACGAGCTCATCTGGAATCGAATGCAGGCTGACTTGTCCATCGAGTTCGATCAGCAGAGGCAGGATATCAAAGGGTGTACGCGCTCCGGTCCAGCCAAGTGCTTCACATTGTCGCGTCAGTTGGATCGAAGCCGGATCACCGATGATTCCTGTTGCGGTTTCATAACCAGCGTAACGGATCAGTTGGTGATTATGCAGCCGGACACGTGTCGGATGGAAAATCGTGATCGTCGAGCGAATTCGTCCCTCGTTCGTCGCGAACCGGATATGCTCAAATAACGCGTCGCGGACCGCTTCAACGGTCAACGCATCCCGCGCGTCAAAGACATGAAGTTGTTCCCAAAAGAGACGTCCGACACATCGGTTACTGTTTCGCCAAGCGAGCTTAGCGCCAAACGCTAGCTCGGAAGCCGTCTGTTCGTACGTTCCTGTCGTTTCAATCGAACGGATGACTTCTTGCTGACGTCCGGCCATTTCGGGGTATTGCTCTATATAAGAAGTAAAGAAGCGTTCTGCTTCGGTTTGAATGAGTGAGTACACGAATCGAAATCCTTTCTGAAAAACAAGCACGATACAATCTCTGTTCCTAGTGTACCCCGCGCAGAACCGAAGCGCCAAACTTGAATGATGTATAAGGTTGTTATAAGTTCAAAAGACTTCCAAAAGTTTAAAGGAGGTATGAAATGGGGGATAGTGTAGAGAATTAGTTGAAAGTGAGGAAATTTGTATGTCTTTAATCAAACCTGTATTTGCTCGTTTTTTTGGTGAAGCCTTTTTTGATAAATCGGCTCAGCTCGCCTATTATCTGATGTTGTCCTTATTCCCGTTCTTATTATTCGTAGTTGGGATTGTCTCGTTCTTACCATTTACGTCCGATAACGTGCTGGATTTAATTCGACCGTTTGCTCCGGCAGAAACGTACGATTTGATTCAGCGGAACGTCGTTGGAATCTTTGATCAAGGCGGCTTTAAACTTGCCTCGATCAGTTTCCTTGCCGCCTTTTGGCTCGCTTCGATGTCAGTCCAGTCACTTGTCCGCTCGCTAAACGATGCGCTCGAAGTGACACGAAAAGCGCCATTCTGGCGCGGACTGTTGCAAGACTTCGCCTTTACGATCGGGATGATGATCATCTTACCGATTTCATTGATTGTTCCGATTTCAGAAAAGTTAACGCGGCGTTTCATTAATCACTTTGCAATCGTCGCTGATTTCGTGACGAACTATTCGTGGATCTGGTTCTTATTCCGCTGGGGACTCGGGACGTTGTTCTTACTTGTCTTTTTCATCTTATTGTATCGGATTTTACCGAGTGTCCGATTAACGGTTCGTCAAGTACTCCCTGGAGCCATTTTTGCGACGATCGCTTGGCAAGTCGTTTCGGAATTCTTCTCTTACTATGCTGAGTTCGGGAGTTACGATCGTCTTTACGGTCAGCTTGCCGGAATCATCGTTTTGATGACGTGGTTCTATTTGTCCGCTGTCGTCCTGATGTTAGGGGGCTTGATGAACGCAGAACGCATGCGTCAGAAAAAAGAAGCAAAAATCATGAAACCGCAAAAAATCAAAGAAGAAAGCGTGCGTTAATCATTGAGCACGTATAAAAGCAGCTGACACATATTGTCAGCTGCTTTTTCATTTAGGTCGTTTTAAGAATCCGGTAACCGAAGACGCTCAACAGGCTGAGTGTGAACAAAGCGAGTAAGACGAGTGACAGATAGGGAAGTCCGAACACTTTGACGATGACGCTTAAGGCGACGACACCATAAAAGATTCCTAACGTCTTTTGAACGAACGGTTCATTGAAGCGATGCAAGAGTGACGCGCCGAGTGGTGAGCCGATGAACACACCGATGATTAAAGCAATCCCGACTGATAACGGAGCGCTGGTTCCGGAAGCAACATAACTCGTCACTCCTCCGAGAACGATCAATGTCGCAGAGGCGATACTCGTTCCGATTGCTTGTTTGAGCGGAAAACGAACCCATCCGAGCAAGAGAGGCGTCAACAAGAATCCACCGCTGACACCCATCAATGACGAGAGGATTCCGGCAGCAAGTCCGATGACGGCGAGCTTTACAATCGAAGCATGATGGACCGGAAAAGACGGACGTTCCTTTGAACGGGGACGAAGGAACTGAATCGAAAAACCAATCAGTAAAACGATGTAGAGACTCGATAAGACGACATCAGCACCAGCATGACGCTCGAGCCAAAAGACGACTGGTGTAATCAACGCAGAACCGATGATGCCGGACAGACCAATAATCCCGGCATCACGAAAACGGAATGTTTTTAATCGAAGATGTGAAAGCGTGCCGGTCACAGTCGATCCGAGTGTCAGTAACAGACTGAGGACGATCGCGGTGCTGGCTTCATAGCCGAGAATCAATAACAGTGGGGTCAGGATGATGCCGCCGCCGATTCCGAAAAAGCCGGAGAGTATGCCGATGGTTGCTCCTAACAAAATAAATGAGATATACATCATGAAACAGTCCTTCTTTCTAATATGTGATACCTTGAGTATGAAAGAGGAATACAAGATTATAAAAATGAATTAATTATATATAAATGATTATGAAATGTAATGGGGAGGGGTATTGTTGAAATTAACTGAACTGAGAACGTTCGTCACACTCGTCGAGACACGTCATTTTACGAAAACAGCGGAACAGTTATTTCTATCGCAACCGACGATCAGTGTTCACATTAAACGACTAGAAGAAGAGATCGGACATTCATTATTAATACGTGATTCATTCACAATAGGGGTCGAGGTATCGGAAATGGGCTGGATTGTCTATCGTCACGCAAAAGAAATTCTTTTCCAGCTCGAACAGATGCAGTCCCAGCTGGATGAATCGGAAGGTGTCTTCCGCGGAACATTACGGATAGGAGTAACGCATACGATTCACGAAATGTTGCTCGATGACATGATTCATCTGTTTTCAAGCGCTCATCCCGAGGTATCACTAGATATCCAATTAATGAATCACGATCAAGTAGCAGCAGCCTTACGACATCGTGAGATTGATCTCGGGATGATCGAAGGAGAACTGACACTTGATGGGGTCAAACAAATCGTCTTTGCGAAAGATCAACTGCACATCATGGGTGCGTCCCACCTTTCGTTAAACGATGCAACGTGGATCGTTCGCGAAGAAGGATCTGCATCCCGCTATGCGCTCGATCGTTGGCTAGATACTTCGTCGATCGTTCCCGCACGAACGATTACAGTCGATGCCAACTATTTAGTGCGTCAACTTGTTTTTAATGGGAGTGGCATTGCAGCATTGTCGGAACGACTCGTCACGTCTTTCCCGTCCGAGTCCTTTACGCTTCATGCGAAAGGGATCTCTAAACGAACGTTTCGTTATCTGTTACCAGAGAAGATGCCGACTCGCCTTGCAGAACATTGGATCACTTTCTTACAGGCGAATTGGAAAGGTTAAATGCAAAAAGATTTCCGGGCGTTCTACAATGGCGAAAAAATCGGAAATCTTTTTCGTTGACTTATACCCCTGTAGGTATTATTGTATGAAATGTACCAACGAGGTATGACGTATGTCACATTTAAAAAAGGAGATGGACTTCATATGGAAAACGGTTATGAAGATCGCATCATTCATCGGATGAATCGGATTGAAGGACAAATCCACGGAATCGTTCGAATGATGAAAGAAGAGGCGTCTTGTAAGGATGTCGTTACACAACTGAGCGCGACACGTAGTGCAATCGATCGCGTCATCGGTCTCGTCGTCAGTGAGAACTTGATCGACTGTGTCCGTCAGGATGATGCGACGGAAAATCATGAACAAGCCGTTGCAGAGGCTGTTCAACTCTTAATGAAAAGCAGATAAAATTTTTTACGAATTAATATACCCCTTAGGGTAAAAACTTGGAGGAATTACGTTCATGTCAGATACGAAAAAAACAACCATCGTTTTATTTAGTGGAGAGTACGACAAAGTCATGGCAGCTTATATCATTGCCAACGGTGCAGCCGCATACGATCACGAAGTTACGATTTTCCATACCTTCTGGGGTTTGAATGCGATGCGTAAGGATGAACCGATCCAGCCGGATAAAACATTCCTTGAGAAGATGTTCGGTAAGTTCATGCCACGCGGTGCTGATAAGATGCCACTCTCGAAAATGAACTTCGGTGGTGCAGGTCAAAAAATGATTAAAAACGTCATGAAGAAGCACAATGCGATGCCACTTCCAGACTTAATCGAATTAGCGAAAGAACAGGATGTCAAACTCGTCGCCTGTACGATGACGATGGATTTACTCGGTTTGAAACAGGAAGAATTACACGACGGGATTGAGTATGCAGGTGTTGCCGCCTACCTCGCCGATGCGGAGAACGGAAACGTCAATCTATTCATCTAATGATCTGAAGGAGGAATGACGCATGGATGTACTATCGATCATCTTGTTGCTCATCGTCGGCTATCTCGCTTATAAGATGTTCGCTCCAACAAAAGGCGTCAAACAAGTGTCGACCACGGAACTGAAGCCGTTACTAAACGACCGCAAACGATTTTATCTCGATGTTCGGACACCGGCAGAATTCAAAGGCAATCACATCAAAGGATTTAAGAACATTCCGTTACAAACGCTAAACAGTCAACTGAATCAAATCCCGAAAGACAAAGAAGTGCTCGTCATCTGTCAAAGCGGGATGCGAAGCAAACAAGCCGTTAAAGTACTAAAAAAAGCCGGTTATTCAAATGTCACGGAAGTCCGTGGCGGAGTGAATGCCTGGCGCTGAATCGAATCAAGAGGAGGAATTGAACATGAAACGCATGACAGCAACAGAAGTACAGGAAAAAATTGAACGTGGTGAACAACTGAACGTCATTGATGTCCGGGAAGTCGATGAAGTCAAAGAAGGAATGATTCCGGGAGCGATCCATATTCCACTCGGATTGATTGAATTCAAGATGAACGAACTCGACAAGAAAAAAGAGTATGTCATGGTATGCCGTTCTGGTGCGCGCAGTGGTCGCGCAACGACATATCTCGAAGGACAAGGATATGACGTGACGAACATGGATGGCGGCATGATGTCGTACGAAGGCGAAACGAAATAATACCCCATACCGTAAAGGAGCGAATTGTATGACTATGATTAAATCAGATATTGTATTGGACGCCAAAGGTCTCGCTTGTCCGATGCCGATCGTTCGGACGAAAAAAACGATTAAGACGTTAGAACCAGGACAAGTCATCGAAGTCCAGGCGACGGATAAAGGATCAACTGCAGATCTCCGTGCCTGGGCAAACAGCACCGGCAATCATTATTTAGGCACTATTGAAGAAGGCGAAGTACTCCGTCATTACGTTCGGAAATCAACAGGTGATGTCACGGAACCAGCAGCAATCGCTCAAACCGTCGATAACGCAACAGTCGAAGCAGCACGCCAAGACGACTCGATCACGGTGCTTGATGTTCGTGAACAAGCAGAATATGCCTTCGCCCATGTACCGGGAGCCATCAATATTCCGTTAGGCGAACTGGAGACACGCCATGCAGAACTGGATTCAAATCAGACGATTTACGTCATCTGCCGAACAGGTAGCCGAAGTGACATGGCATGCCGACAGCTCAGTGACAAGGGGTATACGGTTCACAATGTCGTACCGGGTATGCAGGAATGGGCGTCTGAGACGACGACACTTGTTTCAGCGAAATAATTCAACGACGTAAAGCAGAGGAGGAACGAATAGATATGGCACAAGCAATGACAGCCGCACAAGTTACGAAAAAAATAATTGGACGTGAGTCTCTGTTCATCTTAGATGTACGGAATGAGGATGCGTTTCAAGATTGGAAAATCGAAGGAGAGAACTTTAAGTACCTCAACATTCCGTATTTTGAATTGTTGGATGGTGTCGAGGAGATTCTCGATCAGCTTCCGACGGATCAGGATGTTCTCGTCGTTTGCGCAAAAGAAGGTTCATCGATTTTCGTCGCCGATATGCTAGAAGAAGCAGGACGAGACGTATCGTATCTGTCAGGCGGTATGAAAGCATGGAGTGAACATTTAGAACCGATTTCACTCGGAACGCTGAACGAAACAGGAACTGATCAAGGCGAAGTCGTTCAGTTCGTTCGAATCGGTAAAGGGTGTCTCTCGTATATGGTCATCTCAGAAGGAGAGGCTGTACTCATCGACGCGACACGAATGACGGATGTGTATTTGGATTATGCCGCATCACGCAACGTCACGATTAAGCATGTGTTTGATACACATCTTCACGCGGATCATATTTCTGGAGGACGCGACATCGCCGAAAAAACAGGCGCGACATACTGGTTGCCGCCAAAAGATGCGACGGATGTCACATTCGATTATGCACCACTTGAAGACGGTAGTACGGTTCAAGTGGGGGATACAGCGATTGAAGTACGCGCTCTTTATTCCCCAGGACATACGATTGGATCGACTTCATTCATCGTCGATCAGCGTTATTTATTGACGGGTGATATCTTGTTCATCGACTCGATTGGTCGTCCGGATTTAGCCGGTCTCGCGGAAGACTGGGTCGGTGACTTACGCGATTCGCTCTACAACACGTATCGTGATCTTTCACCAGAACTCATCGTCTTACCGGCACATTTCATGATCATTGAAGAATTGAACACGGATGGTAGTGTAGCAGAAAAATTAAGCATCTTGCTTGCGAACAATCATGGTCTCAACATCGACGATGAAGCAACATTCCGGAAGATGGTCACAGAGAACCTGCCGCCACAACCGAACGCATATCAAGATATCCGTGAAACAAACATGGGGAAACAGACACCCGATCTTGAAACACAACAGGAAATGGAAGTCGGACCGAACCGCTGTGCGGTACGCTAAAACGATTCATAACGAACATTAAATCATTCAGGAGGAATACAACATGAAATCAGAACTCGTACTCGACGCAAAAGGACTTGCTTGTCCGATGCCAATCGTAAAAACAAAAAAAGCCATCGCCGGACTCGAATCAGGTCAAATCCTTGAAGTCCATGCAACGGATAAAGGGGCAAAAAACGATCTTCAGGCGTGGGCGACATCAGGTGGTCATGAACTCGTCAAACATGAAGAAGAAGCAAGCGTCCTAAAATTCTGGATTCAAAAAGGTTAATTTCGAAAAGAGAGCTGATTTACGGCTCTCTTTTTTTAAGGAGTGATAAACGATGGAATTCGGTTTTATCGTGACGATTTTCTTAATCGGATTTGTCGGATCCTACATTTCAGGAATGTTAGGAATTGGCGGTTCAATTATTAAATACCCAATGTTATTGTATATCCCGCCGCTACTAGGCTTTGCAGCATTTTCTGCCCATGAGGTTGCGGGAATCAGTGCGATTCAAGTCTTTTTTGCGACGATTGGTGGCGTCTGGGCTTACCGAAAAGGCGGTTATTTGAATAAATCATTGATCGTCTACATGGGGGGATCGATTTTAATCGGTAGCTTCATCGGTGCGTATGCTTCAAATATCTTGGCTGAAGACACGATCAACATCGTCTATGGTGTTCTTGCGTTAACGGCAGCGGTCATGATGTTCGTTCCGAAAAAGGGAATCGACGACATTCCACTTGATCAGGTCCAGTTCAACAAAACCATTGCGGCGGTATCGGCATTCATCGTGGGTGTCGGAGCCGGAATCGTCGGGGCAGCTGGTGCCTTTTTACTCGTCCCGATCATGCTCGTCCTCTTGAAAATCCCGACACGGATGACGATTGCTTCGTCATTAGCGATCACGTTCATTTCATCGATCGGCGCAACGGTTGGTAAAATCACGACCGGGCAAGTCGACTGGGGTCCTGCGGCAATCATGGTCGTTGCTAGTTTAATTGCAGCACCACTTGGTGCAATCGCCGGGAAGAAGATGAACACGAAGATTCTCCAAGTTATTCTTGCTGTCCTGATTTTAGCAACAGCCGTGAAGATTTGGATCGACATCCTGTGAACAAAAGAACGCTCTACTTGTATGATGTTTCCTTTACGAAACAATGTACAGGTAGAGCGCTTTGTTATTGTGCAGCTTGATCGATTACGTGTCGTAACGTATGTTCGACTTCTTTGGCGACAGTTTGAAGTGCTGCCTCGTCTGCTAAGTCCATCAAGGCAGTTGGTTTTGGCATTCCGACTTTCGTTTGTCCTTTTTCGGTATAGACGACGATTTTACATGGAAGAAAGTAACCGGCCCGTAAATCATGGGAAACGACGCGGTGCGCCTCTTTGGGTTGGCATACCTCTAAAATATAATAACTTTCATTAAAAGAGAGCTCTTTTTCTTCGAATTTGTTTGCTAAATCAAACTCCCATAAGACACCGAACGATGCCTCTGAAAGAGCTTGCTTCAGTTGAGACATGACGTGATCCAAATCGTGATGTGACGTTACAGTGTAATCAAACATAAATACCCCTCCTGGTGTTTTTAATATATAGTCTATTCCCTGATTGAACTTCTTTAATCCGTAAGGTCCAATGTGCTCCGTTTGAGCACATGCTACGACAAGCTAGCATTAGCGTTGTAAAGTTTAAGTAAGAGAACATCCAATCGACGTCACGCGACGTAAGCTAAATAGAGGAGGCGAAGGGAGATGAAGAAACGAATGTGGACGATTGTATCAGTCATCGGTCTCATCGTCATCATGGTCGGGGGATACTTCGTGTTCCAGCAACAGCAGGCAAAATCAAGTGGAAGTAAGAAATTAAGTTATCAACCGGAAGAAACAGCGATTTTAGCTGGAGGATGCTTTTGGTGTATGGAGCCACCGTTCGAAGAGTTAAAAGGAGTCAAATCGGTCATTTCCGGTTACACGGGCGGTGATATTGAAAATCCAACGTATAATCAAGTATCAGCGGAGACGACAGGGCATCGGGAAGCAGTGTTGATCACTTTTGATCCGAGTGTCATCTCATATAAACAATTACTCGATGTCTACTGGCGTCAGATCGATCCGACGGATGCGAACGGTCAATTTGTCGACCAAGGGGAATCGTACACGACAGCGATTTTCTACACGAATGATAAACAAAAAGAAATCGCAGCACAATCGAAACAGGATTTAGAGAAACAACAAGTCTTCGACGATAAAATCGTCACACCGTTGATTGCAGCAGGTCCTTTTTACGAAGCGGAAGCATATCATCAGGATTATTATTTAACGAACGAGAAAAAATATAAGTTTTACCGGGCAGCTTCTGGACGCGACGACTTTATCAATCGCTACTGGAATGATCAACCCAAACTCGATCTTCCAACCTATCCAAAATTATCAGACGCAGAAATCAAAAAGAAATTAACCGCCATCCAGTATAAAGTGACACAAGAGGATGGAACGGAGCCAGCGTTTGATAATCCGTATCACGATTTGAAAGCAGACGGTATCTATGTCGATCTGATTTCTGGAGAACCATTGTTTTCATCAAACGATAAATATGATTCGAAGACAGGATGGCCGAGTTTCACGAAACCACTTGAGCCAGGTAATATCATTGAGAAAAGTGACTTTTCAATCGGCATGAAACGGATGGAAGTCCGAAGTCGACATGGTAATGCGCACCTCGGGCATGTCTTCTCAGATGGACCAAAACCGACCGGGTTGCGCTATTGTATGAACTCAGCTGCCTTACGTTTTATTCCGAAAGAGGAATTGAAACAAGAAGGATACGGCGAATATGTAGCAGATTTTAAATGAATGGAGTCAGACGCATCGTGTTCTTTAGAACATGATGCGTCTTTCTTTCAAAATTGTAAGATTTCACTATAAATTAATTATCCATTTTATCCATATACTGTTTATAATCAAATTAAAGTATATCCATTTTGAAGGAGGAGCATGTGTGAAAAAACTGATGATTTGGGTCATGCTGAGCTGTTTAGTTTTAACGCTCGGCGTAGGACCAACTACTGCAAAAGCGGAGACCGCTCTTGCAACCGCAACACTTTTACAAGCAGGACAAGAAACGACACTTAAGACCGGAATGGAAGAAAAAAATACATATTGGTACCGTGTCAATCATGAAGCGGGTGTAGAAAAAACAGCGTCACACTTTGAGTTATCAATCGATACGGATCAACCTGTTCAAGTGACAGCTTACCCGAGCGAAGCGATGGCAGCTGAAGATGATACATTTGATCGTTACCGGACAGAAGCAGAACCGAATGAAAAAGCAACGACAAAATTAGCCGTTCCATATGCATGGGATGGACCGTATTATGTCAAAGTCGAATATTACCCGAACATTGAAGAGGGGAAAACGACAAAAGCAGCAAACGTTAAGCTGACATATAATAACGTCAAATTAGCTGTCGAATATGAGCCAATCAGTGATATTAGCTGTATGGCAGAAGAAGCATTAAAACAAACAAAAGAAGAAAAACCAATGCTTGCTCTTATGCACTCGATCCAAAAACAGGTATTGAGTCAATCGGACGCAGGTCGTGCCTTGACGTCGCTTTATTACAAAACATCGCCTTACGTTGTCAAAACGCTTCTTTTCAATAAAGATAAGCGTCAACAAGCGTACGAAGATTTAAAAACATTGAAACCTGCAATGGAGGCACTCGTACGTGGAACATCGTACACGCTGACAAAGACAGATCAACAAGCCGTTGACCGTCTTTATACATTATCACGCGATGCATCGCCTGCTGTGATTGCAGAAGAAATCGATGGATATGCAAAAAAAATGAAGATATCTGAGATGAGCGGCAGTACGTTAGACGATACGTTCGGAACATTAGGGATGAACATTCAGTCAAAAGAAACTACGCGATTCATCGTTAAGTTAAAGCCAGGGAAAACAGTCAGTTCGATGAAAATTGCTGGAATTCAATCAGCAGATGTTGAGCGTTTACCGCTTGGTAAAGCTGGTGATTTCATTGTAGTGACAGAAGATCCAACGGTGAAGGGACAATCAGCGTCAGCATTAAAGCAATCGATTGGTCGCTCATCAGCAGTCGAATATGTAGAAAAGATTCAAACTTACAAAGCAACAAGTGATATCAATTTTGATTACCAATGGGCTGTCAATAAGAAAACAGTATTCGAACAATTCCCGAATGTTGGAATTGGTTTTGAGGAGTTCCAAAAACGATTTAGTGGTAAAAAATTAGCACCTGTTAAAATTGCAGTCATTGATACAGGAGTTGATTATCGCTTAAAGGATTTACAAGGGAAAGTGGATATTGCGAATGAGAAGAACTATGTTTCCGTAAACGGAGATGGCGACGCGATTGATGATAATGGTCACGGAACACACGTGGCAGGCGTTATCGCAGCGACGATCAACAACGATTACGGAATTCAAGGGATTCATCAGTCGGCACAAATCTTACCGGTTAAAGTATTGAATGCAAATGGCGAAGGAGAAACGGATGCCATCGCACTTGGAATTAAATACGCTGTTGATCATGGAGCAAAAGTCATTAACATGAGTCTTGGTGGCGGTGAAAGCCGCACGATGGCTTATATGATGAAATATGCTGCAGATCATGGTGTGACAGTCGTTGCGGCTTCAGGAAACGACTACGATATGATGGTCGGGTTCCCAGCAAACTCGGAATATGCGATTGCTGTTGGAGCGACAAACACGCTCGGTATGGTTTCAGACTACTCGAATTATGGAGTAGGCCTTGATGTTGTTGCACCGGGTTCAAAAGTTGCGAGTTTGATTCCGGACGGAAATACGGTGTACATGGATGGAACAAGTATGGCTTCACCACACGTCGCAGCTGTTGCGGGAATCTTGAAGTCACTTAATCCTAAACTAACACCTAAACAAATCGAACAAATTCTACAAAAAAGTGCTGAACCACTAGCTTTCGAAAACCCGAATGATTGGTTTGAGGAAGAAGAGGGAGAAGAGCTTGAATTCAAGTTTCCTGCCTATGTCAGTCCGGTTTCAGGATACGGAAAAGTCAGTATCCCTCGGGCGATTTCACAATTGAACCTGAATGGAATTGTCAACAACGTATATGATAATAAACTGACTGTCACAGGAACGGTTAAAACCGGAACAAAAGTGGAAGTATGGTCTACTAAGAAGTTGGGTTCTGCTACAGCTAAATCCGGAAAATATAGTGTGACGATTCCGCGTCAAAACAAAGGTACGGTCCTAACGGTTCGTTACACAAATGGACTTGATGTCACGTCAGAACGTACAGAAGTTCTTGCAGGAAAAGCACCAGCGGCACCAAAAGTTAAACCAGTACTTGCCGGCGCAACAAAAATGACAGGTACAGCTCTTGCGAGCGGCACGATTACTGTCAAAGATGCAAAACAAAAGAAAATCGCCACAGCGAAAGTCGACGCAAAAGGTCACTTCAGTGCGAAATTACCAAAACAAGTTGGTGGTTCAAGCTTGATCGTCACGGTGACGGATATTGCAAAACGTACAAGTAAACCGACTGTCGTAAAAGTCTTACCCGCACCAGCAGCACCCAAAGTGAAATCAGTCTATGCCGGTCAAACGAAAGTAACCGGGACAGCTGAAAAGAAATTGAGTGTGTATGTAAAAGATGCGAAGAAAAAAGTCATCGGAAAAGGAACGGTTTCATCAGCAGGAAACTATTCGGTCAAAATTCCAAAGCAAAAAGCAAAAGCGAAACTTTCCGTCTATGTTAAGAATACACGTGGACAAATCAGCCCTGTGACATCTGTGACAGTGAAAAAAGCGAAAAAGTAAGAGGGTAAAAAGACCTTTTTTCGGGTACATTCCGAGAAAAGGTCTTTTTTTGGACATCATAGCTGTTGCTTCGAAAGCGTTTCTATTATATTAAAAGAAATAAATGAAAAAGCATCATTCAGCGAATGATGAGGAGGATACATTCATGATGAATTGGATTCGGCGACGAATCGGTCGGCAACTGCTGACGGTTTTTTATGCGGTACTGGTCGTAGTATCGATTACTTCGTTCTTCGTCTATGACTACATGGAAGGACGAATTGAAACATCTAAAGAGAACCTTGAAACGATCAGCGAGCAAAATCGCCGAGCCAACGATTTATGGGACAATTGGCAAACGGTCCAGTTCGGCTTACGGGGATTCGTCATTTTTGGTAACCAAGAACGATTTGATGAAATCCAGGCACTTCGAACAGACATTAAAAGCGAAACCGATTGGTTCATGCGAAACGCAAAAACGGATGAAGAAGAAGAATTCGCAGCACAAATGACGAATTTATATGAATTATATTATGATGCTTTGTTTCCGTTGACCCAGTCTTACGTCAATGAGAAAAAGGCGAATCGAATTAATGAGGACTTTTTACAAGGGGATAGTCTGTTTTCCTTACCGATTGCGAAACGACTTGTTGAACAAGGACGGTTGAAGCCAACTGCCGACGGTTCGATTGATATTACGCCAGATATTGAAAAAGCATCTGCGGCACTTGAGGAATACCGTACGAATCTCAGTCAACAACAAGAGACAGCTGTCGGGGAACTGCGGAGTGAAGTCGCGAAGTCACAATGGATTTGGATTTCGAGTATCGTCGTGCTTGTCGCTTTTATTCTTTTGTTCGTTCATCCGTTCCTTCGCCGGATGACACGACAATTACTACGCTTAATTGATGATAATCAGAAGCTCGCTCGGAAAGAACCGATTAAGATTGATAAAGCTGCCGAGCAGCGACCAGACGAAATCGGATTGTTACGCGAAGCCTTTAATCGGATGGTCATGACGACGAATGCCCATACGGATGCGATGCAAGGAAAGAACGAAGAGCTGCAGGCGCAAAGTGAAGAGTTGCTCGCGCAACAAGAAGAACTGCAAGCACAACAAGAGGAACTCGAAGAAGCGTATCAAACGACGAAAAAGAATGAGGAAAAGCTCCGATTGCGTAGCGAACTGACCGAGGCACTTGCTGTTCGCGAAACCGTCGAATCGTATCCTGCGATCGTCCAAAAAATGATCGATATCACCTCTTCGGAGTATGGCGCTTTGTTACTCTATGAAGATGGTCAGTTCATGGGTGCGACGACGAATGGAATGACAATGGATTATTTAAAAGTTCTTCTAAAAGATGAGATGTCTGTCATCAATCGATCGGTTCGGGAGATGGAATTCGTCCAATCGGAGAAACAAGTGACACGTCAAAAAGACCATCCGTATTCATTCAGTACGCACGAAGTTACGATTCCTATCAAAGATCCAGAAACGCACGAACTGATTGCGACCATCTATCTGGTTCGTTATAAATCTGCCTATAAAGGGCAGCAGTTGACGGATATTCGCGAGTTTGCACAACAGATGACGTTATCGCTCCTGCGTACACGTTCATACGAAGGAATGCGTCAAGAAAAAGAAAAGACCGAACAAGTGTTAGACTCCATCCGGGAAGCAATCATTTATCTTGAGGATGGAAACGGAGAGTTATACGTCAACCGTCCATTGTTTGAGTTGATTCCAGAGTTACAATCAGAATTCACGGTAGATCGGACGTTACCGTCGAGTGAGTATGTCATCGATGTGATGCGCCAGTTAGTGGATGATGTCGAGGCTTTTAATACGTATCTAGATTTGATTCGCTCCGGTGAGATTTCACCGGACAAGGTCCGATTTGATATTCGAAATAACACAGCGCATCTGGAAGTCTATGCGGAACGCATTGATGTCGTCGGGGGGTGGAAGGGAATCATCCTCGTCCTACGGGATATTACCCGGGAAACAGAAGCCGATCGTCTCAAAACAGAACTTGTCTCGACCGTGTCACATGAGTTACGAACACCGCTTTCGTCGATTTATGGTTTTACGGAATTGATGCTGAATCGAGAAATCGATGATTCGAAGCAGAAGAAATATCTGACGACGATTCATAATGAGACAGAACGGTTATCCAATCTCGTCACGGACTTTTTAGACGTTCAACGCATGCAGTCGGGTAGCCAATTATACCAAATGGCGCATCTTGATTTATTTAGTCTGACAGAACAAGTGATGTCTCTGTATGGTGCATCAAGTGAACGACATGATCTTCATTTACAGCTACTCAGTCCGGATCGCCCATTCATCTTAGGAGATGAAGACCGAATCAAACAACTGATGAGTAACTTGATCAACAATGCAATCAAATATTCTCCGGATGGTGGGCGTGTTGACGTCTGGATTGATACGAAAGATGACCACGCCATCATCGAAGTGAAGGATGAAGGAATTGGCATTCCGCATCATGCCTTTGCTCACTTATTTGATAAGTTTTATCGTGTCGATAATTCCGATACACGTCGAATCGGTGGGACTGGACTTGGGTTATCGATTTGTAAGGAAATCGTCAAAGAGCATGAGGGCGTCATTCATGTAGAGTCTGAAGTCGGAAAAGGAAGTCGTTTTATCATCGTATTACCCCTCAGTCTGACCGAAGCGATTGAGTCGACAGAAGAAAATCGACGCTTTAGTTAATCAAAATACGTTGTTACTAAACCGTGTTCAAGCCGCTTAGGTGAAAACACGGTTTTCTATTGATTTCAAAAAAATATCAATAAAATAAAAAAAGGTGAATAAAATGCAATGATGAACCGATATACCTATAGGACAAACGGACTATGATTAAAAAAGGAGGGGGATCGCCGTGTATCAGAATTGGTTAGGAGTCGTTGTTTTTTGGCTTCTTTTACACATCGGTTGGGTGGCATACGTTGGGACGGATACAGTAATCGGACAAGTCGTCAATAGTCTGTTCACGATTGGTGGTGTCTCGGTCTCTCTCTATTTAATTTGGCAGGCACGACGTCGCCAGATGCGACGTCCTTTTACCTCTCGTTTATTTCTTCTTTTATTGTTTGCCAACACGATGCTCGGTTTAGGTGAATGTGGACAGCTCGTTTATTTCCTTCAAGAACGTACACGTACGGAACCGTTTGACTGGATTGACTTGATCTTTAGTTTGCAAATCGTGATCTACATCGTCGCTTTTGGTTATTTTTTGCAAAATCGACGACGTGAAGTCAATCTTCGCGTTTTTCTATTTGATGAATTTATCATCTTGGTCGTTGCTGGTTCACTCTCGTGGCACTATTTAGTGACACCATATTTTGAAGCAAATGCCATGTTGACGTTCGAGACGATTTTATGGTTGCGCTATCCACTCGGCGATCTATTATTACTTGGCGGGATGATTGTCTTGTTCTTTGGTTTGATGAAACGAGGCAATGGAAGCTCATTGTTGTTGATTTTAATTGCGTTTCATTTTCAGTTACTTGCCGACCTCCTATACGTTGTACTAGAACGATTTGATTATCCATTTCCTTCGAGTTGGCTCGATCCGTTATGGTTAGCGACTGTTATGATTGTCGGATTAGCAGCTTATCGTTTTGACGCCGAGGAGTCATTTGTCAACATTGATATCACACGAAGATGGATCGATGTCTTACGTTTGATCACACCTTACTTGTTCTTGTTGATTCTATTCGTGACGATGGCACGGCAAACGATCAGTTGGAACGGTTTAACGATTGGACTAATGATTGCAATTCCGTTGTTGATTTCGCGTCAAATTCGAATCGTCGTTGATAATCAACGGTTACGGGAAAATCTTGAAGCCAAGGTGGAGGAACGAACGGAAGCATTGGCCTCTGCGATGGAAGAGATGCGGCAAATGGCATATCATGATGCTTTGACAGGACTACCGAATCGGTACTTGTTTGCAAGACTGTTTCAAGATGCTCTATACCGGGCGGAAGCGAATGATAGACAAGTTGGTTTATTCTTTATTGATATTGATCATTTTAAACAAGTGAACGATACGTATGGACATCACGTTGGAGATCAACTCATCATCGATGTCACGATACGTTTACAAAAAAAACTACCACCCCACACAGTCATTTCAAGGCAAGGAGGGGATGAATTCGTCGTCTTATTATTTGATGTTGAACAAGAGTCAGAAGTCGTGCAGTGTGGAGAACATCTCGTTTCCTTATTCCGAAAGCCGTTTCATCATGGCATCATTCCACTTCCTGTGACAGCGAGCATTGGGGGAACGATCTATCCTGCACATGCTGCCTCAAGAGCGGATTTGATTGAATTTGCAGATCTTGCGATGTATGAAGCAAAGCGGCGAGGGAAAAATCAATTCTATTTGTACGAATCCATGGTAACGAATATCTAAACGAAAACACGCTCGTATGCTGATCCAAGCGGACCAGTCATACGAACGTGTTTTTTGGTACGTATCATTTCTTTTGCGTACGAGCTAAGAACGTTTCAATGACTTCTGGATTCGTCACCGCTTGATTGCATGTATCACTATCGATACACATATGATGACCGATCGTCTGGTGCTGTTCAGCAGAACGGCGTGTCGTGGCAGTTACGAGTGTGATGTCACTATACGTATGGCAAATCGCACAAATCCCTTTTTGAATCGATGGCAGATAGGTACCTTCGACGCCAATCCATTCACCATCCAAAGGATAGACGAAGTATTTTTTCCGATTTCCGGTATCGTTCCAGCTTAAAAACGTCGTGTGTGTCCACTCAAAGGAGTGAAGGGGCGGAACATGCAGCTTTTTCGTTTTTTTGAATAGCTGACGGATGTGTGATTCAGAAATGCTCGGAAACGGTTGGATGAATGGTTCGACGTGCGCTAAATATGCGAAGAGATCCTGTTCGGATTCAGCGTCCCGAATATTCGTCAATAAGATTTCTTGTTCCGGTGTAAGTACGGGCAATAGATCAAATATCTTTTCAGCGGCACTGTACCGGACAGCATCACGAACATCGGGATCATGAACGGCCGCGAATTGATGTTGCAACAGGTCGACTTGATTCCGAATGAAATTGTATTGATAAGGTAATAAAAATGCGTCCATTCTTGTTCCTCCTTTTCTTTTCATCGTACCGGAATTTGGTAAGAGAACAAAGCGACATTTTAGTTTTTCAGACTCTTGCAACGGGAATTAAATAACAGACTGAACGAGGAGGTGAAGAGGGAGGTGCAGTATTTAACATTTTTACGCTTGATGAATGTAGGAGCATTTCTCTTTGCATTGCTAGCACGCGTCGTTTGGCAACATCCGACGACCATTCCTAAGTTACCTCTTGTTCCGGCACCATTTTTTGACGCCATCACAGGTGTTGTGTTTACGACATTATTGATTTGGTGTATTCGACCAGTTCGTGCCTTCCCTGCGGATCGAGAGCTGATTGAAGATATCGGAGGGTGGCTTGCGTTATCACTCGTGACGCTTGGAATAAGTAGTATGAGTGGACCACCGTGGGAACTTGTCTCGACGACGATTTCTTTCATCAGCCTGTGCTTAGTCTACATGAAAATTCAACACCATCCCCGACGTTCCCCGTGGATGCGCTCTCCCTTCTCAGTGTTGCTTGCCTGGATCAGTACGATGCTGTTGATTTTACCATTTCGCATCTTATCGGATTTTCAATTCACTTCGTTATTCGGTCTTTCCGAACGCCAATGGGGTACGATTGCACTCATAGTAGCTGTTATTGGTGGGCTCCTGTTCATCGCAATCCACTCGGATTGGGTATTTGGTCTCGCACTCATCTGGTATTTGATTGGACTGTTCTTTAACCATCGCCTCGTTCTTGTGCAACAAATCGTAACAGGAATCGGGATCGTATGTGCCTTACTCTTGTGCTATTACGTCTTCTATAGAAGGCAACGTCTTTTTCGACAGCATTCACCGAAGTCTTCTTCGTCTTAGTCATGTTTTAGACGAATTTGGGGTATATCCCATATAGCTGTTATAAAAGGGGGAGACGTATGTTATGGGAAAAAAACAATGGATCGGTGTCTATCAAAATGAAACGGAATTGATTCGTAAGATTGAAGACTTACATTTTGCCGGTTATCTAGAAGAGGATCTATACGTTGTGTTGCAAGACAAGACCGATATGGCGATGTTACGCGGACAATCAGCGGCTCAACTCGTCTCCGGAAAACGGACGTTGTTTGAGCGGTTTACAGGCAAACCGGCTTCGGCTGAGGAAATTCAAACCGCCTTTACGGAACTCGGGTTACCAGAGTCGGATATTCGTCAGCATGTGTTACGTGTCCAACAAGGCGAGTATGTCCTATTAGCAGATGAGGAAGGAGCGTCGCGTCCTGCGCCGAAACCAAAAAGTATTTTGGAGACAGAGCCAGAAGGAATCGAGGCAGAACGGAAACTCGATCATGAAAATCGCGCCCTCGAAAATGAAAATGACCGGATGCTGTAAGAGAGTCGTGCAGAAAGGATGATGCTTGATGGAGAGCCAGTATCATACGATTTTGGTGGCAGTCGACGGATCAAAGACGGCAGATTTAGCCTTTGAGAAGGCAGTGAAATTTGCCAATCTCGATCATGCGAAACTCGTCATTGCTCATGTGATCGATATTCAGACGTTTGCTAATGTACGTGCCAATAAACGTTTCATTGATCAAAATGTCACCGAATATGCACAAGAACTGTTAGATCGTTACGAAAAGCGGGCACGAGAGGCAGGTGTTGAGACGATTGAACTGGTCATTGAAAATGGCTCTCCAAAAACACTAATTCCGAAGGTCATCGCACCACGTGTTGGTGCTGGATTGATCGTCTGCGGGGCAGTTGGAATGAATGCGATGGAACGCATCATGATCGGAAGTGTTTCTGAGAACATCTCTCGTTATGCGAAATGCGATATCTATATCGTTCGCCCTAAAACCTTGAAGTGACATAAAACAGCACACATCAATTGATGTGTGCTGTTTTATGTCACGTTAAAAAATAATAGAAGATGCCTAATAAAATCAGAATGATCGGCAGAAAAATGAAATACATCCAAGACATATTTTTAGCCGAAGTTTTGTGGTCATACTTTTCTTCTGCTGGTTGCTTGGCAATCCGTAACGTAAAGACAAGACCTACGAGACAGATGACTAACGCAATCCAAAACAAGGTCAACATAAGCATGCTCCTCTCTTCCTTTATCATACAGAAAATGGCCATGTTCTGCATCGATGAGTTGTGACAGTTTAGAGTTGACAGTCTACTAGTTGAGGGGCTAAACTAACCTCATAAGTTTAGGGGGTAAACTAAAAATGAAAGACAATCTACGTGAAGCAGTCCTCCTGTTTGAAGAAGTCATGATCCACGGAACAGAACGCGTATTGAAGTCAGTTGAAGCGCCCGTTTGGCAAATGTATTCACCGGAACAACTCCATGTATTGAAGCTCGTCGGAAAATATGGACCGATCTCATCGGGGCGTCTCGCGGCAGTTCAGGGTGTTCACAAAAGTGCCATCTCCAATCGACTGAAAAAGTTGACCGAAAAAGGTCTCGTCATCGTCGAACGTCGAGAAAATGACCACCGAACGAAGTACATCTCGTTGACGGAAGCAGGTCGGCTAGTGGCGACCGAAGCGGAGCAAGAAATCTATACGTATCTTGAGAATTTGATTGAAGGAAAGGTCGAGGAAGAAGAAATCATCCAGTTCATCGAAACCTTTAAGAAAATCAAAGAAATTTTGCAGTTGAACGACTAAAGACAGAATCGAAGGAAGAGGAGAATCGGATATGCGACAAATCGTCAAATGGCGTTGGGCAATTCTAGCGTTATTGCTTATCGTCACAGTAGGTTTACTATTCACGGCACCAAACTTGGCTAAACAAGCAGAAGAAGCTGGTGCGATTCAGCTTGCAAATGATGCCGATTCACAACGGGCAGCTGACATTTTAGAAAAAGCGGGGGCAAGTGAGGAAACAATTTCTCTTGTCATTCCGCTTAAAGACAAAGTCAGCGATGCCGATCGCACATCAATCGGGAAAATCGTTAAGGATTTAGAAGCACTCGATCGTCCGGTCACGGATGTCCTGAATCCGTTTGAAAACAAAGAGACGGAAGGACAACTCGTCTCAAAAGACAAAAAGACGGTGCTCGTGCCAATCACGGTCGACGGTTCGCAAGAAGAGATCGTCAAACTGGCAAAACAAATCCGGACGGATCTTTTACCGAAGGATCAAACCATTTATCTAACGGGCGAAGCGTTAATCAACGATGACGTTAATACGAGCTCGCAAGAGGGATTGAAGCGGACGGAACTGATTACGGTCGGATTGATTTTCGGACTGCTTCTGCTCGTCTTCCGTTCAGTCGTCACACCGTTCGTCCCACTCGTTGCGGTTGGGTTTACGTACCTGATCAGCCAATCACTTGTCGCCTTTTTCGTCGACTGGTTCGGCTTCCCGGTATCGAACTATACGCAAATCTTCCTCGTTGCCATCCTGTTCGGGATTGGGACGGACTATTGTATTTTGCTCCTGAGCCGGTACAAGGAAGAGTTGACGGCAGGACACGACGTTGAGACAGCAATCGTCAATACGTATAAGACAGCAGGGCGTACGTTACTCATCAGTGGTCTTGCTGTTCTCGTCGGTTTCTCAGCAATCGGATTTGCGGACTTCCCGATTTTTAAATCGTCGGTCGCTGTTGCAGTAGGGATTGCCGTCCTCTTACTCGTCTTATTCACACTTGTGCCATTCTTCATGGCGACACTAAAAGAAAAATTATTCTGGCCGTCGAAGAAGGCAGCGAGTCACCAGGACAGCAAACTGTGGTCACATTATGGTGGGTTATCAATCCGCCGTCCGTTACTTGCGATGATCATCGTTGCGATCGTAACGGTCCCGACACTCTTTACGTACGATGATGACCTCTCGTTTAATACCGTCGATGAGATTGGTGCGAAGTACGACACGGTCAAAGGACTGAATGCGATCTCGGATGGATTTGGGGCGGGTGAGTCGCTCCCAGTCAATGTCATCCTGAAGAGCGACAAAGATTTGATTACTGAAAAAACAGTTCCTTATGCGGAACAACTCAGTCGTGAACTTGTGAAAATTGACGGGGTCAAATCGGTTCGTTCGATTTCTCGTCCGACAGGCGAAGTCATCAATGACTTCTACGTCGATCGTCAATTAAAACAAGTCGCTGCTGGCATGAAGAAAGCAACTGCGGGTCTTAAGGACGTTCAGTCTGGTCTGACGACTGTTGAAGACAATCTCAACGGTATCACAGGGCAGCTACCGGCAGGAGACGCTGCTTCAGCAGGAGCAAGTCAGTTGCAACAAGCGGCAGACGGACTTGGACAGATCAATCAACAATTGATGCTCGTCGGTCAAGGTCTACAGTCGACACAAAACATCCCGCAAACCGTCGGGACATTAAATGTTTTGTCTGGTCAATTGAGTCAAGTTCAAGCTAGTATCAGTCAAGCAGCAAGTGGAATTGCATCCCAAGGAGCACAAGCGGGTCAACTTGGAAGTGGGTTGACGCAACTTGCGGATGGTGTCGGTCAGGCAAACACAGGGCTCTCGAAAATTAGTAATGGGCTAGATGACATCTCAGGTTTGTTAACCGAGATGGGACAAGCCACATCGATTCGTGGAACAGGCGTATTCGTGCCAAAAGATACGCTATCGGATAAGGCATTTAAGCCAGCAATCGATCGTTACGCGATTGATCAACAGACGGGATTGAAGTTCGAAGTCATCCTTGAAGATGATCCGTATTCACCGGAAGCGATTCAAACCGTCGCTGCGATCAAAAAGACGACAGCGAATACGATCAAAGGAACACCGTTTGAAGACAGTACTGTCGCATATGGCGGGATTTCAAGCGTTAACAGCGACTTAAACGATACGTCGAAAGCCGATTTCAAAAGAACCGTGACGGTCATGCTGATCAGTCTCTTCGTCATTTTAGCAATCATGTTCCGTTCGTTGATCATGCCATTGTTCATGATTGGTTCGTTATTGCTGACGTATTACACGTCGATGTCGATTGCTGAATTGATCTTCGTCAACGGACTCGGATATGACGGCATCAGTTGGGCCGTTCCGTTCTTCGGATTCGTCATGTTGATTGCTCTTGGTATCGATTACTCAATCTTCCTACTCGATCGTTTCCGGGAAGAGACGATCAATGGACTTGATACGAAGGAAGCGATGTTCCTGTCGATGAAAAAGATGGGGTCCGTCATTATCACGGCAGCAATCATCCTCGCCGGAACGTTCGGAGCGATGATGCCGTCTGGTGTCTTGAGTCTCGTTCAAATCGCAACAATCGTCATCACAGGTCTACTCTTATATGGTTTAATCGTCCTACCACTCTTGATTCCAGCGATCACGGTATCGTTTGGTAAAGGGGTTTGGTGGCCGTTTCGACCAAACGCTAAAAAATAAGAACTAACCAAACCGGGTTTGTCTTCTAGATGAACCCGGTTTTGTCATGACGTATACTAAGGGCAGAGTAGAAGGAGGTAGGACATGCAACACTTCAAACAATTGACTTCACGGATTTGGTATCAGACACCAGTCAGCGAAACGGACCGCCCGATTCTCGCCGTCGTGCGTGGGGAGAAGCATCAATTGATGATTGATGCGGGGAATTCGTCAGCACACGCAGCACTTTTCTTAGAAGAAATGCAAAAACGAAATCTCGGAACACCTGATTTGTTAGCGTTGACCCATTGGCACTGGGATCATATTTTTGGAATGAAACATTTTGGTCTGCCGTCGATTGCGACTAAGCAAACGATTACTCATATGAAGGAGATGCAACCCTACGCTTGGACGGATGAAGCATTACGAGAACGAATGGATCAAGGCATCGAGATTCCATTTTGTGCGGACGCAATCAAGCTCGAGTATGGTGAAGCGCGCGATATCGAAGTCGTTTTACCGACGATCGGCTTTGAAGGACAACTGGATCTTGATTTGGGCGGCGTGCAGTGCCAACTGATTGAAGTCGACAATGATCATTCTCCTGGGAGCCTTCTCGTCTACATTCCGGAAGAACGTGTCGTGTTCTTAGGAGACGCCATGTATGCTGATATCTTTTCGCCGAAGTGGAACTACACGGTGGAGCGGACGGCACGTTTATTAGAAGTACTCGATCGTTTAGATGTCGACTATTATATCTGGTCGCATGGAGAAGCGATGCCGAAATCGGAATTTGAAGAAGAGGTTCAGATATTGCGTCGAGCCATTCGCATAACGGAAGCGACCGAAGGACGACTGAAAGATATGCGGACCTTATATGCAGAAGAGACAGGACGATCGTTGACAGAAGATGAGAGCGAAACATTGATTTATTTCGCGAATGGAATGAAATGATAGATCGTAACAAGGAATAGGATAGAAAATATTGAAATATATGTAGTACTACAAGCTTATTAAAGGGAGCGGTACTATATGACGAAACCAAGATTTGAACGGGATGAAATCGTCGATCGCGTCTTTTTTGGGAAAGCGAGCATCTTTTCATTTTTAATCATCGTCGGAGGCATTCTGTATCTGTTATATGATCTGTACCTACAATGACCGGGGCGCATGCGTTCCGGTTTTTTTGAATTCAGGGGAGTGCATGAAAACCAGATATTGGGTAATAACTTGCGTGAGGCTGTTCGATGAAGGTGAGAGGAGATGTCGGATGAAACGAATTCAAATTGCGGATTTTGATCGACGCATGCCATCGATTGAACTGGTCGAAAAGGATGATCACTATGAAGCGATGCTTGTTCCGAGTTATGATCATACGTACCCTTCGACACAAATCCGGACGATCCGCTTAGCGGATATCTCCGTCAATCTGATTGTGACTCCGCAAGAAACACTGCTTGTTTCTGCGCTTTTTCATAAACCGGTTCAAGTGACGGATATTGTGTCCTGGATGCAGCTGTATACGATTAGTTTTGCCCAGTCGGATGAGACTGGTTATTTCGTCGAACAAGCAGATGAAATTTTAGAAGTCGTCTTGTATCAGAAACATCCGATCGTCATCGCGACACGTGGTCAGGATCGATTGTATTACGATACGACGGGGGCAATCGAGGTCCGACGGGCGATGAATGAATCGGTCGGCGAGCGTCCGTTGCTTTATTTGAATGGGGAAGCCTGGTACGGTGTGCCACGTCTGACGTTTAATCGCATGAAGGATGAGTTACATGTCAACGGCACATTTTTATATGCGGACTATATGGATGCCCACCACGGAAAAATCGGTTTCTTTCGCGAGAATGATCCGTCTCAACCGATCGTCTTGCTGGTTGGTCAAGCCATCGTCGAAATCGAACTGACCGAGAATCCGGACGGTTCACGTGTCTTGATCTTGGAACAACCATACGATGAAGTATGAAAGTGCACAAAAACCGTTCAGCAGATGAACGGTTTTTGTGTGAGACCGTGAAATCCCTTACAAAATATGCGAAGATAGTAAAGAGACAGACCAAAGGGGTTGAGGGGGACATGGCGAAAGAAACACCGCGTAATTCTAAATGGATGCGTTCTTATAATCGAGCACTCGTCTTGCGACTGATCCGGATGCATCAACCGATTTCGCGGGTCGAGTTAGCACAACGGACAAACTTGACGAAGCCGACGGTATCAAATATCGTCAGTGAATTGATTGCAGAACAACTCGTGACGGAGCGAGAGCTTGGGGTATCGAACGGGGGACGAAAACCAATCATGCTCGAACTCGTCGCAACAGAACAATATGTCATCGGTATCGACGCGACGAGTCACCAATTTATCGGGGTCGTTGCGGATTTGAGTGGCAATACGATTCATGAGTCCGAAGCCGTGGGACGCTTTGAGACAAATGAAGAACTGATTGATGCCATCGGTCGCTTATGCGAGACGTTGATTGCACAGACACAAGGACGGGGAACGATTCATGGTATCGGAATCTCTGTCCATGGGATGGTGAATCCGGAGACGGGTGTCATTCTTTTTGCTCCACGATTCCATTTGCATGATGTTGAACTGAAGGTACAACTCGAAGCACGCTTTGACTATCCGGTCTTCATCGAAAATGACGTCCGGGCACTCGCTTCGTTTGAGTTATTGTTCGGTGAAGGCGTCGGGGTTGAACAATTCTTCTATCTTTATGCTGGGGAAGGCATCGGGGGGGCTTACGTACTCGATAACCAACTTGTCGATGGTCAACATCATATTACGGGAGAGGTCGGACATATGCGCCTTGATCTCGATGGTCCGATTTGCTCGTGTGGGAACCGAGGATGTCTTGAAGCGTTGGCAGGCGAAAAAGCATTACTCCGGGATTATGCGGTCGTTGATCCACAAGTCATGACGCTTGCTGATTTGCGCAAGCGGTTGAACGAGGGAGACGAGCAGGCGGTTCGTGCGTATGAACGGGCGGGGGAATATATCGGAATTGGTGTCTTGAATACGATTCATCTTTTAAATCCACGCCGGATTTTACTTGGGGGACCAATGTTCGAGCTCGCACCTACGATCGTTGATCAAATCAAGGAACGGGTCGAGCACACGGCGTTGACCGCTGCTTCACGTGAAACCGATGTCAAGATGGTCCCGTGGGGTGACAAACAGGGAGCGCTCAGTGCTGCGGCTCTTGCAACAAACAGTTTATTTCAAACGATTTAATGAACCGATTCCATGTCTTGCGCACCAGCAGGAGATGGAATCGGTTTTGTTATTCAAAAATAATTTAATGAAACCGTTTACAAAACAAAAAGTGATGTGCTATAGTCGATGTAAAGTTAGATAATAAATTTAATTTACTAAGTTCATGGTCAACTATGTGGAGGTGGATGCAGGTTAGCAGGGGCTAATCAAGCTGAAGCAGGAAAGGGAGGCATCGCGCAATGGAACCACACGATCCATGGGTTTCGTACCGTGAAGCTTTCGGGCGTTACGGAGCAATCCGCGGTTTTTATTTTCATCGGTCGACGCAACAGATGACAGAACAGGGTCCTGGCGATGTCCCGACAGACGAGCAGGATATCGTGCTCGTCCGACCACGACGTGACGGTGTATTTCAATTCCGGATGTCATCGGTACAAGGGGTCCTGACGATCCGTTCATCCGAGCTACACATTCGAAAAAATGAGAGCGGATACATTGAATTACGCGCACTCATGCAACACATGCGCTCTGCCGGTTGTTTGACGCTCGGTGGGGAGTTTTATCTCTTCGTCCGACCGGACGTCGATACGCTGGCGTACCGTCTTCGATTGATCGCCCGTGTATTGATTCAGCTACAGGGAATGCCGATTCAGACGAAGGTGATCGAAGAATGGTGCAAACAAGCACAAATCGAAGGGGAACACGCTAGACGATACGCTTGACTACTTACACATAAAAGGGGAGCTCTTACATGAAATTCAAAAAAACGAAACTCGTTGCTGCAGCATCAGTCCTAACATTATCCGCATTCCTTGCCGCTTGTGGTGGCGAAGATGAGCAACAAACAAAAACGAAAGACGGTAAGACAATCGTCACATGGTGGGGCTGGGCACCACAACCAGAAGCGGGGAAAGCAGTCGTTGATGCTTTCAATAAATCACAAGATAAATACGTCGTTCAATTCAAACGCTACAGTGAAGACTATGAAAAACAATTACAAGTCGCGATGTTGTCAGGTAAGGGTCCAGACATCATCGGTCTAAAAGAACCGATGATCCAGCAGTACAAGGATCGTGTCGTACCGGTCGACTCATACATGGATAAAGCAGCCGGCAAAGGCTGGAAAGACAAGTTTGTTGAGCTTGGAATCGAACAGACGACACTTGATGGTAAACAATACGCGGTCCCAATCGGGTTCACAGGTCAAGCGTACTTGATGTACAACAAGACGATGCTCGACAAATACGGCGTGACGCCTCCGAAGAACTACAAAGAAACAGTCAGCGCAGTCAAGAAGATCAAAGACTCAGGAGATAAGGTCATCCCGCTCATGCTCGGAGCAAAAGACGCGTGGATCGACATCGACGTCTACAACGTCCTCAGCCACCAGGTCGCGCCGGGTTACATCCAAAAAGTCCTCTCAGGTCAAGCAAAATGGACAGACGATGAGATGGTCAAAACAGCACAAGTTTGGCAAGATCTCTTCAAAGATAAAGTCTTCCAAGAAGGAGCACTTGGTCTCGCGACATACAATGACGGGATGAACCAATTCTTCGATAAAAAGGCAGCAATGTGGGTCATCGGTTCATGGGAAGCACACTCGATGACGACTGCTGAGAAAAAAGACAAATGGAAAATCGACGATGAGCTCGGATTCGTTCCACTCCCGAACTTAGTAGGTGGTACAGAGCAACCAATCATCGCTTCGATCGATATGGCACTTGGTGTCAACAAAGAGTCGAAACAACAAGAAGGTGCAGCGGAATTCATCGCCTTCATGAGCCAAGGAAAAGGACAAGAAGTCTATATGGGTGAGTTCGAGATGGCACCTGGTATCAAGGATGTCAAAGTCGATTCAGATGCTGCCTTCACATCTGAAGGAGAAAAAGAGTCGTACAAGATGTTGAACGACACATTAGCAAAAGCGGTTGCTAGCCGTGGTATCCGGGATACGAAATTAAACGATATCCTCGGTAAGGAACTTCAAAACATCGCGACAGGACAAGATCCGAAAGAAGCATTACAACGCGTCCAAGACGCAGCGGATCAATCAGCGAAATAAGACTCGACAGTGAAGTGGTACGCTTGCGTGCCACTTCCTGATTTTTGGACTTGAGGAAAGTGGGGAATCGATATGCAGACAGAGCGACAGGAATTGCCGATTAAACCAAAAGCAGAACCGCTCCAGCCGGTAGCGACACGTACACCTGCGCCAAAGAAGAAAAAGAACATGAAGCGGAACATGGTCGGATGGGCATTCGTTGCTCCAATCGTCTTGTTCGTCGTCAGCTTCATCTATTATGGGATTTTCTATAATGCCTATAACTCGTTCTTCTCGTGGGACGGGATTTCGTTTGACAAAGTGTTCGTCGGACTCGACAACTATGCTGAGATGTTCCAAGATCCGGACTTCTATCTCTCGTTGAAGAATACGTTCATCTTCACGATTTTGACCGTTTCGATTCAAGCTGGTATTGGTCTTGTCTTGGCGTACTTCCTGCATACGCCGGGACCATTGCGGACGGCGATGAAGTCGGTCTTCTTCTTCCCTGTCGTCTTGAGCCCTGTCGTACTCGGTGCGGCATTCTCACAAATCTATGATTTTCAGTTTGGTTACATCAATGAGTTCCTCCGTGCAATTGGTCTCGGTAGCCTCGAACAGAACTGGCTCGGTGACCCGGATATCGCGCTTTATTCCGTCATTGCGATCAACATCTTCCAGTGGACAGGTTCTTCAATGGTCATGTACTACATGGCGATGCTGACGATTGAGAAGGAAATCTTCGAAGCAGCAAAAATCGATGGAGCTGGATTCTTCCGGACACTGTGGAGCATCGTCTTCCCGAACTTGAAAGGAACGACGTTCACACTTTCGATCCTCGGTGTCATCGGTGGTCTGAAGACGTTTGACTTAGTCTGGATCACGACAGCAGGCGGACCGGGATCGTCGACGGAGTTCATTTCGACTTATCTATTCCGGAAATCGATGTTGCAACAGGAAGTCGGTTACTCGAGTGCGGTTGCCATCATCCTATTGACGATTGCCTTGCTCATCACGTACTTCCAATTGCGCGTACAAAAGAAAATGGATAACTAAGGAGGAACGACCCATGGATGTAGAATCTAAAAAAAGCCGCTGGATGATCAACCTTGTATTGGTGCTAGCATCAATCGTCTGGTTATTCCCGATTTTCGTCATGTTCAAAGAGAGTCTCCGAATCAATGGATTCGATAACTATATCGCAACACTACAAAACCCGAACTTCCCAACGTTCGTCTTCAACAGTTTCTTCGTTGCCTTCTTCATGATCATCATCTCGATCACGATTCTGGCATTCGCGGCGTTTGCCTTCTCGAAACTTGAGTTTGCTGGAAAACGCCTGTTGTTCAATATGGTCTTAGCGGGTCTGATGTTACCCGTCGCTTCGATGATCGTTCCATTGTTCTTCACGCTCCGTTCGTTTGACGGGCTGAACAATCACTGGGGACTGATCGGAGCGGAAGTTGCGTTCTTCTTACCATTCGGTCTGATGCTGATCAAAGGATACTTTGATGAACTACCAAACGAACTGATGGAAGCGGCGTATATCGATGGGGCGACGATTCTTGAAGTGTTCTTCAAAGTCATGCTACCACTCGCAAAACCAGCGCTTGCCACAGCTTTAATCTATGCGTTCCTCAACTCATGGAACGAATACTTGATGGTTCTTACGTTCATGACGGATCCTGCCTATCAGACAGTCACGATGGCACCAAGTTTCTTCAAGGATGCGCTCGGCGGAGACCCAGGAAAAATCTACGCTTCACTTGTTTTGATCAGTTTACCAACGATGATCTTCTATATCTTCTTCCAACGTTTCTTCCAAAAAGGAATGACGGCGGGTGCAGTAAAATAATTGTTTTTGCGTAAGGGGGAGCACAATGTATTTAGGAGTCGATTATTATCCAGAACAAACACCACGAGCACTATGGGAGGAAGACTTCCGACTGATGAAGGAACTTGGCGTCAACGTCGTTCGTCTCGCGGAATTCGCTTGGTCGATGATGGAGCCGGAAGAAGGCGTCTATGACTTCAGCTTTTGGGATGACGTCATCGAACGGTTGAGTGCGGAAGGATTTGATATCGTACTCGGGACACCAACTGCGACACCACCGGCTTGGTTATGTACGAAGTATCCAGAAATCTTACCGGTCGATGAGAACGGTGTGACGATCAGCTTTGGTGCTCGTCGCCATTACACGGTCCACAGCGAAACGTACCAGCGTCTATCCGTCAAGATCACGGAAGAGATGGCGAAACGATACGGTCAACATCCTCGTGTCATCGGGTGGCAAACGGATAATGAATACGGGCATGAGAAATCGGATCGTTCTTACGGCGATGTCGACCGCGCTGCTTTTCAGCGTTGGTTAGAAAATCGTTACGGAACGCTCGATGCCTTGAACGAAGCGTGGGGAACCGTCTTCTGGAGTCAGACGTACACGGCGTGGGAGCAAATCCCGGTACCGCGTAAAGTCTATCAGGAACACAACCCATCCTTGCTCGTCGACTTCGATCGTTTCTGTGCCGACGGCTATACGTACTACAACAAGTTACAAGTTGATGTCTTACGTCGCTACATTCCAGAGAACGTCTTCATCACGCATAACTTAGTCTACAGTGATATGGCGGTCAATCAGCAACAAATGGCGCAAGACCTTGATTACGTGGCGTTCGATAACTACCCAGTCTGGGGTGGACTACCGGAGCCGAACCGATTCGAGAAGATGGCGAGTGATCATGATCTTTGCCGCTCTTCGAAGCAAGGAAAAGGGTTCTGGGTCATGGAGCAATTGAGTGGCGCACAAGGCTGGAGCAAAATCGGTTACTTGCCACGACCAGGACACATTCGCCTCTGGACGTACCAAGCGGTCGCGCGAGGAGCAGAAGCGATTGTCTACTTCCGCTTCCGGGCTGCTCATTTCGGAACAGAGGAGTTCTGTCACGGTATCATCGATCATGATGGCAAACCGAAACGAAAATTCGAAGAAGTCAAACAGATCATGACGGAACTAAATACGTATGGTGATGAGATCAACGCGAGCCGTTACGACGCGAAAGTCGGTGTCTATTTCGATCAAGAAAACGTCTGGGCGTGGACACACCAGCCACATAGTGATGCGTTTGATTTCCGGACGGAGTTCGTCCGCTTCTATGGTGGAGCGGTTCGTCAACAAGTCGCAACCGACATCGTCTTCCCAGGTGATGATCTCTCTCGTTATAAACTGATCATCGTTCCACTCTATTTCTTGACGAATCCAACGTTCGACGACGCCTTGATTGCGTACATGGAACAAGGCGGTCACGTCATCTTCACTTACCGGACAGGCGTCAAGGATGCACGGAATCATGTCGTACCGACGACGTTACCAGGTAAGTTCGCGCCGTATGCGGGAATCGAGATTGACGAATACGAGTCACTCCAATCCGTTCAGCAACATCAGGTGGCAGGTATCGGCGAGATGGCAGGACAATCTTCAACAGCCCGCCTCTGGTGTGATCTCATCACACCAACGACAGCAGAGACGCTTGCTGTTTATAAAGATACGTTCTACGAGGGTGTAGCGGCTGTGACGCGCAATGCCTATAAAGGAATGATTACCTACATCGGCTCATCGATTGATGATACGATGATCGATACGATTTACCGTCAAGCGTTCACGGAGGCCGGTATCGAGATGATCGAGGCACCGGATCAAGTCGAAATCGTGCGTCGTCACGGCGAAAAACGCGATTTTCTCTTCTTGATGAACCATGACACGAAAGAAACGCGGGACGTTACGTTAGACGGAACATACAAAGCATTGACAAAAGATGAGACATATCGTGGAACGGTCCAGCTCGCACCACTTGAGACACTGATTCTGACGACGTAAGGAGGAAGAGAACCATGGCAATCTTTGAAGTAGCAGGACGTCGTTTCGTCGTCGAAGGGAAACGGGTCGCTCACGTCGTCACGGTCGGTGCGAACGGTAAGCTGATTCACACCTATTTCGGTGCCAAGTTACCATACCGGAATGATTATGAAGCGTTACCGAGTCCGGTCGTCGCGCACAGTTCGTTTGAATCGCCAGACGGCGTCGCGACGTACGATTTCGTACCATTCGGCGAGATGTTGTACACGGAACCGACTTTGAAGTCGGAACGAGAGGACGGACAGCGGATTCACCAGTTCCAGTTTGAGCACTCCGAACAGACGGAAACGAAATTGACGCTCTGGCTGTTTGATCCCTTGCAGGAGATGCGTGTCGGGGTTCAGTACGAAGTGTTCGCCGATTACGACATCATCGGTCGTTCAATCGTCGTCGAAAATACAGGCCGATTACCAGTACGCTTGACAGCAGCCCAGTCCTTTGCGATGGGACGCTGGCATCAACCGCATTTAAAACTGCATCACTTCGCTGGGATGTGGACAGGGGAGTTCAAGAAACAGATTACACCGGTGACACCAGGACGTCAGACAATCGAAAGTCGGCGTGGGGTGACGAGTCATCAAGCGAATCCTTGGTTCGCACTCGAACAGGACGCGACAGAAGATGGCGGTGAAATCGTCTACGGACATTTTGCTTATTCCGGCAACTGGGCGATTCACGTCGAACAAGATGCGTTCGGTTTCGTTCAGCTATCGGGCGGCATGAATCCGTTTGACTTCAGCTGGAAACTATCACATCAACAACAGTTGACGACACCAACGTTCTACATCGGCTATGCGGACGGTTTCGCGGATATGAGCGCCCATGCGCATGCGTTCCAGCGAGACGTCATCATGCCGCGTGCGACCGATCGTCCGGTTCTCTATAACTCATGGGAAGCGACCTATTTCGATGTGACGGAATCCGGTCAACGTGAACTCGTTGATCTGGCAGCAGGAATCGGCTGTGAACTGTTCGTCGTCGATGATGGGTGGTTTGGTGAACGCCATTCCGATCAAGCGGGACTCGGAGACTGGCACGTCAATCGGGAAAAGTTTCCGAATGGTCTTCAGCCTTTGATCTCGTATGTGAAACAACAAGGCTTACAATTCGGTCTTTGGGTCGAACCGGAGATGGTCAATCCGGATTCTGATCTATACCGGTCGCATCCAGACTGGATTTACCATGCGCGCGATGCGGTCCGGACGACGTCTCGGAATCAATACGTCTTAAACCTTGGATTACCAGAAGTCGAGCAATTCATTCTCGAGATGATGGATGACTTGCTCACGCGTCACGCGATCGACTACATCAAATGGGACATGAACCGTGCCTTCTCAGAACCAGGCGTTCCAAAAGATCAGACGGATCGCCAACAGGAATTATGGAAACGTCACGTCGATGCATTGTATCGAATCTTTGATGAATTGCGTCGCTTGCATCCGACGGTCGACTTCGAAGCCTGTGCTGGTGGTGGTGGACGGATCGACCTTGGAATCCTCTCACGGACGGAACAAGTCTGGACGAGTGATAACACCGATCCACTCGATCGCTTACAAATTCAGCATGATTTCTCGTATGCCTACAATGCGAAGATGATGAGTTGCTGGGTGACGGACGGACCGAACTGGTTAAATGGACGCAACGTACCGCTTGCGACACGATTCGTCTCCTCGATGCAAGGCACACTCGGCATCGGTGGTAACTTAAGCGAGTGGTCAACGGATGAACTTGCGGAAGCAAAAGGTTGGATCGAGACATACCAAGCGATTCGTCCGACGATTCAACGCGGTATCCAGTATCGCTTATCTGCTTTTACACAACAGACGCCAAGCGTCATGCAGTATACATCAGAAGAAGAAACAGTCTTACTTGCGATCGCGCCACTTCGACAATACGGAGCACATCAGTATCACTTCAAGCTAAAAGGACTCGACCCAGCAATGCGTTATCAAGTCGAGGACCGGACGTTAAGCGGCGCTTATTTGATGCAACAAGGCTTGACATTCTCATACACGACGGACTATGAAGCCCGCTGCTTGCGGATTCAGCCAGTCCACCGTGCGCTTTCACTACTCGAATCAAAGGAGACGATCGTATGACAGACCAGACGTTAGAAGAACAATTTGAACAGCGGTTTGGCTCACCGTCGACGCATCGCTTCTTTGCACCAGGACGGATCAACTTAATCGGTGAACATACGGATTACAATGGCGGTCACGTCTTTCCATGTGCGTTAACGTTCGGTACGCATGCGATCGCGCGAAAACGAGACGATCAACGCTTCCGCTTCTATTCATTGAATTTTGAGCAAGACGGCATCATCGAAGTCGCACTCGACCAACTCGCGTACGACGCGACGCACGGTTGGGCGAACTACGCGAAGGGGATGATTACAGTCTTACAGGAAGCAGGGTACCGCATCGACTCAGGATGTGACATCCTGATTCAAGGTGACATCCCGAATGGAGCTGGTCTTTCATCATCGGCTTCGCTTGAACTCGTCATCGGTGTCTTGCTCGATCGATTATATGGATTAGAGATTCCACGTCTTGATCTCGTCCGGTTCGGTCAACAAGTCGAAAACCGTTATATTGGCGTCAACAGTGGCATCATGGATCAATTTGCGATCGGTATGGGAAAAGCAGGAGCGGGATTGTTGCTCGATTGTGAGACGCTCGATTATACGTATGCCCCACTCGATTTGACAGGATATACGATCATCATCATGAATACGAACAAACGCCGTGAACTAGCGGATTCGAAATACAATGAACGCCGAGCAGAGTGTGAAGCAGCACTCGCTTATCTCAATCAATTCACGCCACGGGAAGCACTCGGACAATGGACGACGTCAGAATTCGCAAAAGTCGCATGGGAAGACGAAATCTTGATGCGTCGCGCTCGCCATGCGATTTCAGAAAATGAACGAACGCTTCAGGCGCTAGCGGCACTCGAAGCGGGAGAACTGACGACGTTCGGTCAGTTGATGAATGCGTCACACGTCTCGTTACGGGAAGATTATGAAGTGACAGGGATTGAACTTGATACACTCGTCGAAGCCGCTTGGGAACAACCGGGCGTGCTCGGCGCACGGATGACAGGTGCTGGTTTTGGTGGCTGCGCGATTGCGATCGTTGAAGACGAGGCAGTCGACGCCTTCAAACAAGCTGTCGGCGAACATTATGAAGCACGGATCGGATACCCGGCGACGTTCTATACGGCGACGGTCGGTGACGGAGCACGTGAAATCGAACGGGAGGTCATCTAAATGGCAACGTTAGTCGTAGGTGGAGCTGGTTATATCGGCTCCCATGCCGTCTATCAATTGATTGATGCCGGAAAGGATGTCGTCGTCATCGACCATCTGCAATCCGGTCATCGTGAAGCGGTTCACCCGCAAGCACGTTTATATGAAGGAGATATACGCGATCGTGCTTTTCTCGATCGCGTCTTTACGGAAGAGACGATTGAACAAGTCGTTCATTTCGCTGCTTTTTCACTTGTCGGCGAGTCGATGACGGAACCATTACGCTACTTTGATAACAACGTTTATGGGACACAAGTGTTGCTCGAAGCGATGATTGCTCACGACATCAAACAAATCGTCTTCTCTTCGACGGCAGCGACATACGGTGAACAGGAACAGATGCCGATTCTCGAAACAGCGGAAACGAGTCCGACGAATGCATATGGCGAGACGAAGTTGATGATGGAGAAGATGATGCGCTGGTCTGAACAAGCGTATGGCTTACGTTACGTCGCGTTACGTTACTTCAATGTCGCCGGTGCACGGGCGACAGGTGAGATCGGGGAAGACCATACACCAGAAACACATTTGATTCCGCTCGTCCTTGAAGTCGCCAACCGACAACGGGCAGAAATTTCGATCTATGGCGATGATTATCCAACGCCGGATGGCACGTGCATTCGTGATTACATCCATGTTGAAGACTTGATCGATGCCCATGTACGAGCACTCGATTATTTAGCGGATGGCAACGACAGCACAGTCTTTAACCTCGGTTCAAGCCAAGGGTTTTCCGTGCGGGAAATCATCGAGGCAGCCCGTCGCGTGACAGGACATCCGATTCCAGAACGAATCATTGAACGTCGTGCAGGTGATCCGAGTATCTTGATCGCCGGATCCACCAAAGCAAAAGACGTCCTTGGATGGACGCCACAACGCACCGACATCGAAACAATCATTCGTGATGCTTGGAACTGGCATGCACATCATCCAGAAGGGTACCGGACGAGCGTTCGTTAAAGAGAGATAGAATGAGGAGAGTGACGGCGATGAATGAACTCATCCAACAGTTAGTAGCGCAAGCAATCCAGGAGCGCTTGATTGAACCGGAAGATGCGATCTACGCTCGAAACCGGATTCTAGCACGAGTCGGTCAAGCTGACTTTGAAGAAATGACCGACGCATCATCTCGCCCGATTCCAGATATCTTGGATGAGATGATTGAAGTGTTGATTGCAAGTGGGCAGTTGCCAGCGCGTCTTGAAGACAAAGAACAGTTCGCAGCAGATGTGATGGATATCTTCGTCGCCCGTCCGTCTGACGTGACAGCGGTATTCCGTCGTCTATACGATGAATCACCTATTGCTGCGACAGATTATTTTTACCAACTGAGTCAAGCAAGTAACTACATTCAAACGAAACGGATTGCTAAGAATAAACGCTATCAAGCGGATACGGCTTACGGAACGATCGATGTCACGATCAACTTATCGAAGCCGGAAAAAGATCCACGTGAAATCGCGGCAGCTCGGACGGAAGCACCGACGACGTCGAACTATCCGACCTGCCTGTTATGCGTTGAAAACGTCGGCTACGCGGGTCGTGCGAATCATCCAGCCCGTGCGAATCACCGAATCGTTCCACTGACACTGATGGAAGAACCGTGGGCACTACAATACTCACCGTATGTCTACTACAACGAACATAGCATCATCTTGTCACAGGAACATCGTGACATGGTCATCAATCGGGATGCCTTTGCACGCCTGCTCGCTTTCGTCGAGCAGTTCCCGCATTACTTTGCTGGTTCGAATGCGGACCTGCCGATCGTCGGCGGATCAATCCTGACGCATGATCATTATCAGGGCGGTCGTTATACGTTTGCGATGGACCGGGCAAACGCTTTAACATCCTTTACGTTCCCGGATCAGCCGATAGTCACTGGTGAAACCTTACACTGGCCACTGAGTGTGTTGCGTCTGAAGAGTGAAGATGCGTCGGCACTACTCGATGCTGCGGCGACCGTCTATGAGACGTGGTTGACGTATACGGATGAGAGTCAAGAGATCCAGTCACACACAGGTGAGACGCGACACAATACGGTGACGCCGATTGCTCGTCAGCGTGATGGACAATTCGAGCTCGATCTCGTCTTACGGAACAACCGGACGTCAGCAGAACATCCGGACGGTATTTTCCATACGCATGCTGATATTCACCATATCAAACGGGAAAATATCGGTTTGATCGAAGTGATGGGACTGGCGGTCTTACCGGCACGCCTGCTTCAAGAGTTGCAACAGGTTGAACGATTCATCGTAGGTGAAATCGACGAAGTGGCAGTTGCTCATGCTGACTGGGCAGAGGAACTAAAACAAGCGTATGACGGTCAAGATGTCACGATGTACGTCGAACAAGCAGTCGCTGCGAAATTCGTACGTGGTCTCGAGGACTGTGGCGTCTTTAAACAGACGGAAGAAGGTCAGGCGGCGTTCGGGCGATTTGTTCAACTCGTGACGCGCCAACCGGTGGAGGAACAACGATGACACGACTACTTGAGAAAGAGTTGATCCGACATACGTTACGTCAAGAAGACATCGAAGTGACACTCTGGAACTACGGCGGCATCATCCAAGATATCCGGACGACCGATCGGGAAGGTCATTTGGAAAGCGTCGTCTTAGGTCTCGAGACGGTAGAAGAGTATCAACAGCACTCGCCTTACTTCGGGGCAATCGTCGGACGCGTCGCTGGTCGAATCGGACAGGCACGCTTCGAAGTAGCGGAAGAGGTCTATCCGCTCGTCGCAAACGACGGTGCGAATCATCTGCATGGTGGGATTCACGGATTCGATCAAGCATGGTTCGATGTTATCGAAGCGACGGATACGTTGTTTCATTTGCGTTTGAACAGTCCGGATGGAGAAGAAGGGTATCCGGGAACGGTCACACTCGACGTGCATTATCGATTAGAGGGAACAACATTGACGCTTGAGATGACGGCCGTGACGGATCAGACGACACCACTCAATCTGACGAATCATACGTACTTCAACTTATCGGGAAATGCGAAGCGGGATGTGTTAGATCATGTCTTGACGTTACCAAGCGACTGCTACTTACCGGTCCAGCCAGACGGCTTACCGACAGGGGAACAGCGGGATGTCTCCGGAACCCCGTTTGATTTCCGGAACGGTCAGTCGATTCGTGACGGGATTACGCCGGAGCATCCCGAGACGATTGCTGTTGGAAACGGCTATGATCATCCCTTCGTATTGCGGGATGACACACTTCGACTTGAAGATCCGGTGTCCGGTCGTTTCGTCGACGTGACAACGAATCAGCCGGCGATCGTGCTCTATACGGGAACGCAACTACTGACCGATTATACGGTTCACGGTGTTCCTGCTCGACCATCACTTGGTTTATGCCTTGAAGCACAAGTGCATCCGAATGCAGTCCATGAATCTGATTTTCCATCAATCTTGTTGTCACCCGGTGAGACCTATCACTGGAAAACAGCTTATCGCTTTGGTGTAGTGTCTTGATTGATTCGAAGAAGAAGCCCCACTTTCCGTGTCCGGTTAGACAGGAAAGTGGGGCTTTTTGTGTATAGAAGGAAATCGGGAAGAAAAGTGCGAAAGGTAATACTAAAGCATAATGAAAGGAGGACTTTTCATGCAGTATGCCGCTACTCCTTGTCTCGTTTTTTCGGGACAAGCCAAGCAGGCGATCGTGTACTACGAAAACGTATTTACGATGACACGTCGTCGTCTCTTACTTGATGAAGCAGAAGATACCGTCTATCACGCACATTTATCCAATGGGGCGTTTGAATTGATGCTGTGGGACGAGAGTGACGCACCGAATACCTCTTCTTCGCTCCATCTGTTGTTGACTTTTACGTCGCTTGAAGAGCTCGAGCAAGTGTATCTGCGATTAACGACAGACGGTCAAATCGTCACACCTCTTGCGATAGCAGACTTTGGAGGTTGGTATGCGCAAGTCTGCGATCCGTTCGGGATTCTGTTCGCTCTATCTTTCAGCGAAGAGGGACGAGAATCAGAGGCGTTGCTCGAGCGCGAGTAGTGTCCGCTTCATATTCAGACCGCCATGATAGCCGAGCAGATCGCCTTTTTTGCCAATGATTCGGTGACACGGGATCGCGAGCAGTAATCGATTTTTCCCGATTGCCGTGCCAATCGCGCGAGTCGCGTTCGGTCGAAAGAGACGTTCCGCGATATCGGAGTAGGTGGCGGTTTGACCGTACGGTACCGCGCGTAAAGCATTCCAGACTTCAAGTTGAAACGGGGTCCCGACTGGTGCGATTGGAAAGGATAGTGTCGTCGACTGTTGATTCAGATAAGCCAGTAGCTGCTCCGTATACGGGGCAAGAGTGGTGTCAGAAGCAATCCGATCGGCTCGGGGGAAGTGTTTCCGCGACCAGTCGTCGAATACATCCTCCGGTTCATCCCAAGCGCCGACATAACAGAGACCATCTGCTGTAGCGGCGACCGGAAACGTATGCGTATTCCAGTGCAAACGAGTGAAGTACAGTTCCATGACATGTTTTCCTTTCTACACGAAATGAAGTGATGAATTAGAAAGAGGTGCTTCTGACGCAGAGGCACCTCTTTTGGATTACGCGCGCGAACCGACCTGTTGACGTGGTGGAAGGTGGATCGATTGACCAAATAAGGCTTCCATCGATTCCGTCAAGGCTTCGCTTCGACTCGGATGTGCCATGACAGGGAAAAGAAGATCCTCCCGTTTTGCTGTCAGTTCCAGTGCTTGGGTGAATTGTCCGACGAGACGATGAGCATCGTCCCCAATCATGTGAATACCAAGGATCAGTGATGTTTGCTCGTCAGCGATGACTTTGACGAATCCACTACCACCTTCGATCGTCGTCGCTCCGTTTGCATTCAGCGGGAACTGTCCGCTCTGAACAGCATGTCCGGCTTCGACCGCTTCTTGTTCCGTCATCCCGACCGAAGCAATCGGTGGGAAAGTCCGTAGAACCGTCGGATAATACGGTGTCGTCGGATCGACGTCTTGACCAGACAAGTGAGCTGCCGTTCGCTTCGCTTCATGAATCGCACGGATGGCGAGCTGTGGACCCGGTGTCACATCACCGATTGCGTAAATATGCGGTTGATTCGTTCGTCCCGTTGCGTCGACTGGAATCGTTCCGTCTTCTGCAAGCGTCACACCGATCCGTTCGAGACCGAGTGTCAAACTGTTCGGGATCCGGGAAAGGGACTGGAACAGATAGGCCCCCTGATAGGCGACTTCTTCTCCGTTTTTCATGACGGTGACGGTTGCGTCCGATGAAGCCTCGATACGTGTCACGACATCCGACACGAGACGGATTTTTTGTTTTTTGAATGTCCGCTTCAGTTCCTTTTCAAGGCTTGGTTCGAGTGATAATTGATCCGCGAACAACGTCACCTCTGTCCCAAGTGCGTGGAAACAGGCGGCCGCTTCGAGTGCTAACGTGTCAGATCCAATGATCAATAGGCTATCTGGCAGTTGCTCGAGTTGATAAAGCTGTTCGGCGTTCAAACGACACGATTCCTCGTGCTGGATGCTGTGACTACCGGTCGCAATGATAACGTCCTGGAATCGGTACGTATCGAACTGATGTCCCGACTCGACGCCGATCCGGTCCTCTGACAGGAAGGAGGCTGCACCAGAGATATGTTCAATCTGGTTCGCCTGACAGAGGGCGACCACTCCTTGACGTAATTGCTGCACGACACGATTCCGGTAAGCATTCAGTTTGCTGAAGTCATGGACAGCAGGGGCGGTGAATCCAAGGTCTTCAAGATGCGGCAAGCGTAACATCTCTTCTGCTGCATGCGCATAGACCTTGGACGGGATACAGCCTTTGTTCAAACAAAGTCCACCGAGTTCAGTTTGTTCAATCAATGTAACGTTTCGACCGCCTTGTGCGGCGCGAATCGCTGCCGTGTAACCGGCGGGACCTCCACCGATGATCAGGAGATCCCGTTCTTGTGTAAGTTCGCCAACAACCATGTTAGATCAACTCCAAAAGTAGGGTGGTCGGATGTTCAATCAGTGACACGAATCGGTTCGTAAAGGCAACAGCCGTTGCCCCGTCTGCGACACGATGATCGAACGACATCGACAAATTCATCATCGAGCGAACGACGATTTGATCATTCTCATCGACACAGGCTCGTTTTTTCGTCTTATGGAAGGCAATCAGTGCTGTCTCCGGATAGTTGATGATCGGTGTTGCTCCCGTACTACCAAGTGGACCGACATTACTCATCGTAAAAGTGCTTGGTTTTAAGTCTGCTGCGCGCAAGGTACCGTTTTGAGCACGTTGTTGTAGCGCAACCAATTGTTCATGCAGTTCCGTCAGTGAAAGCTGATCGGCATGACGGATGACCGGAACCATCAACCCGTCCGGTGTTTCCGTTGCCATGCCAAAATGGAAATCCTGCTCTAATCGAATACATGCATTTGTTTCATCGAGCTTGGCATGAAAGACAGGATACTCTTTTAAGGCAACAATCAAGGCTTTGATGAAGAAGGTGTTGACGTTGATGTTTCGTCCAGCCGCTTTCCATTCGGCACGTAGTGCAAGCAAACGCGTCATATCGACTTCCTCGAAGTGAGTGACATGGGGAATCGTGTAAAGTGACTGGGTCATCTTTTTCGCGATTTGCTTGCGAATGCCGCGAAACGGAATCGTTTCCGGTAAGGTTTGTTGGTACGTGACCTCTTCAATGATCGGCGTAGCTGTCTCTTGTGGAGCAGTAGTAGCCTGGACGAAGCGAAGCACATCGTCCTCCGAGACGCGACCCGATGGATCGGAAGCCGTGACAGCTTCGATATCAATCCCGTGATCACGAGCGATTTTTCGCGTATAGGGTGTCGCAAGGACCCGTTTTGCTGGAGAAACTTGAACAGGTGGGGCGGTGACAGCAACCGATGCTGGTTCAGGAGCGGACGACGCTTCAGGTGTTACCGCGACCGGCATGTCGGAAGCGTTATTTGCTTCGATGTGCAATAACGTCGTACCGACTTGCACCGTCTGACCGACCGGGATGATGATTTCCTTGACGATCCCGGAAACAGGAGCCGGTAGTTCGGCGACCATCTTATCGGTCGCGACCTCGACGACCGGTTGATCCGTCGTGACATGGTCTCCGACTTGAACGAGGTAATGGGCGATTTCACCTTCTGTCATTCCTTCACCGACATCATGTAATTTAACTTCGATCATGGCATTCAGCTCCTTAAAACTCGACCGTACGCTGAATCGTCGCAAGGACACGTTCTGGCGTCGGAATGTAATGGTCTTCGAGGGCGAACAGCGGAACCGGAACATCAAAACCGGTCACGCGGGCAATCGGTGCCCGTAAATAAAGAAACGCCGTATCGTTGATCAATGTCACGAGATCATTACCGAGACCACCCATTGCTGCGGCTTCATGAACGATGACGGCACGACCCGTCTTTTGAACGGAAGCAGCAATCGTTTCCCGGTCAAGCGGATAAAGCGTCCGTAAGTCGAGGACTTCGCAAGAAATCCCGCGTTCCTGAGCAGCCGTTGCTGCCTTTTGGGCTACTTGAACCATTGCTCCCCAGGCGATCAACGTCACGTCCGTCCCTTCGCTGACGCAGCGCGCTTTTCCGATTTCAACGGTATACGATTCGCTCGGTACGACTTCCTTAAATGAGCGGTAACTGCGCATCGACTCAAGGAACAACACGGGATCCGGATCTTCAATCGCAGCAATCAATAACCCTTTTGCATCGTATGGCGTCGCCGGACAGACGACCTTGAGACCAGGCATCGATGTAAAGAGTGCTTCCGTGCTGTCGGAATGGATTTCCGGTGCCCGGATGCCGGCACCATAAGGCGCACGAATGACCATCGGCACACTGTACCGTCCCATCGTCCGCATCCGGATCCGGGAGACGTGTGTCATGATTTGTTCATAGGCAGGGTAGATGAAGCCAAGAAATTGAATCTCGACGATCGGTTTAAAGCCATTGATGGCAAGACCGATCGACGTACCGACGATGCCGGCTTCACTGAGCGGTGTATCGACGATCCGGTCTTCCCCGAACTCTTCCTGTAAGCCGTCCGTCGCTCGGAAGACACCACCGTTTTTTCCGACGTCCTCTCCAAGGACGAGTGTCGTCTCATCCTCCGACAATTTTGTCCGCAGGGCATCCGTGACAGCTTGAACGAGTGTCATCTCTGTTTGACGATTGATTGGTGTTGCCATCTCATTTCCCCCTTGCTAGCAGATACGCTTCTTTTTGTTGCTGGACATCAACCGGTAAGGTCGCGTACGTATGGTCGAACAAGTCATTGACGTCTGGTGCCTTGAATTGCTCCATCGCAGTTACTGCCGCTTCGACTTCTGCTTGATGCCGTTCCTGTAGCTGTTGCATCCAGGTTTCGTCAAAGTAGCCTTGGTGTTTTAAGAACTGTTCAAGTCGATCGAGCGGATCGACCCGGTCACGCGAGCGGGCTTGATCACGGTATTTCGTTGGATCGTCTGCTGTCGTATGCGCACCAAATCGCCACGTGACGGCTTCAATCAATGTTGGTCCACCACCAGATCGGGCACGCGCAACGGCTGCTTGCATCGTGAAATAGACGGCAAATGCATCGTTCCCATCGATTCGGACGCTCGGCATCCCGTAGGCGATTGCTTTTTGTGCGATCGTTTCAGAATGCATCTGTTTTTCGATCGGGACAGAAATTGCGAATTGATTGTTTTGGTTGAACAGAATGACTGGTGCTTGGAAGACACTCGCGAAGTTCATTCCTTCATGGAAGTCGCCTTCAGACGTCGCCCCGTCACCAAAGTAGGCGACCGCAACGTTCGTCGTACCTTTTCGTTTTTCTGCCCATGCGGCACCGACGGCATGTGGAATTTGCGTCGCAATCGGTACGGCAGGAGGGAAGATGTGTTTTTCAGACGGCACGCAACCTTCGACGCGCCCGTTCCAGTAGAGAAGGGTCCGCACCATGTCGGCACCGAACGTCAACGTTGCACCGTGATCCCGGTACGTCGGGAATAACCAGTCCTGATCGGACAACGCCAGTGCACTACCGACTTGCGCTGCCTCTTGTCCTTCGAACGGTGCATAAGTGCCGAGGCGCCCTTGGCGTTGTAAGTTGATCGCCTTCCGGTCGAACGTCCGGATCCGATGCATCTGTTCATACAGGGTGAGGGCAAGCTCTTTCGTCAGATCGTGTTCTTTTGAGGCATCGATGATACGACCTTCTTCATCGATGATGCGTTGAATCGGAAAATGTTGCTCCATGTCAGTCCCTCCTTCAGTGGTTACGGATATCCCATTTTGGTTTTGTCGTATTCGTAAAGATGTTGTTGTGTTTTGCCCGGATTTGCATCCGTTTTTCACACATCCGGTTCGCCGCTTCGACCGTCGTGATGTTTTCTGCTTGCGACTCCTTGAAGACTTCGAGCACGGCGTCATAGATGTGACGCGTCTTCAGGAGAACCCGTTCATGATTTGCTCCGTACAGTTCGTCAGCGACTTGAATCAACCCACCACCGTTGACGATATAGTCTGGTGCATACAAGATGCCGCGATCCATCAAGACGTGAGCGAGCTGTTCATCTGCAAGCTGATTGTTCGCCGAACCGCAGATGGCTTTGCACGGTAAGAGGGCGATATTTTGAGCGTGAATGACACCGCCGTATGCACATGGAACGAAAATATCAGCGTCTGTTAAATGGATTTCGTGAGGTGAGACGACGCGAACCGTGCCAGGTGCCATTTCGGCTTGTGTCACGATTGCTGCGAGCGCGGCTTCATTGACGTCTGAAACATAGATCGTCGCACCGGCGAGTAACAGTTGTTCGGCGACCTTGAATCCGACCTTTCCAAGTCCTTGAATCGCATAAGTCGCGCGACTTAAGTCGTCCGAACCGAATAACGTCTCGATTGTCGCCCGCAGTCCATAGACGACACCTTCAGCCGTCGGGATCGATGAATCACCACTCCCACCAAAGGCTTCCGGAATGCCGACGATGCGTGATGTCTCCCGACTAGCGTGAACGAAATCATCCATCGTCGTGCCCATGTCGGTTCCTGTGTAGAAGCGACCACCGAGCGAATCGACGAAGCGACCGAAGGCACGGAAAAGCTCTGGTGATTTATCCGTTGCCGGATTACCGATGATGACGGCTTTACCGCCACCGAAATCAACATCAGCTGCAGCGCATTTATACGTCATGCCGCGCGACAGGCGGAGGACATCGTCAAGTGCTTCATCGACAGAAGCGTAAGGCGCCATGCGGCAACCACCGAGAGCGGGACCGAGCGTCGTATCGTGGATGGCGATGATCGCTTGTAACCCTGATACAGGGTCGTTGCAAAAGACGACTTGTTCGTGACCCGCGATTTTTTCCATGATCGAGAGCGTTGGATTCGTAGATGGGTTTAACGTGTTCATAGTAGAGTCCTCCTCTATCAAATATAAGTAAGCGCTTTCATTTTGCTGGAGCATTCACTTGCAATTTTTCTTGAATCCGGCTTTTTTCTAAAATGAATTGTGTCACTTCTCCTGTTCCAATGATCGATTGTCCGTCTCGGACTTCGATGTCAGCGTCAACGCGACGTGCTGTGACGCGTGTTACTGTAGCGGTCACGATCAATCGTGCACCTTCAGCTGCCATGCCAAGATGCTTCAACGAAACCGCACCCCCGACACCTTCTTCGTCTGCCTCTAAGTAAGGCAGGATGAGTTGACGTGCTGCCCATTCCATATGGTAGACCATCGAAACAGTCGAGTATGCGGGATGAACCAATTGACCTTCAAACCGTGCAAACATATCTTGCGAGACGACCGCTTGAATCTCTGCTGTATCCCCGACAGCTAAACCTGGCTTCATCGTGATCCCCCTTCACTACAACGAATCCTCATTCAATCAAGTGGTCTTACCAAAAATAGTATAACACTTGTCACACGATATTTTATCAACCCGTTACAAAATGAGCAAATCATTTCAGAAATATTTTCCAAAAAAGACTCTCGATCATGAAAAATAGCTTTATAAGCTGATTGATTTACTGGTAAGGTGCGTTGAAGTGATAAAGTAAGAATCGTTTGGGAGCATTTAACAAAACAAGATTGACAACATTGTGAACGTATCGTACGTTAAACATATAACTAAAAATAAACGACCGTTTAATTATTGTATACATGATGAGGAGGTGCAGGTATGTACGATCAACATCAGGAAACGATGGATGCGCAAACGCGGGAGCAGCTGCAGATGGAGCAATTACGTCAAATGATGGCACACGTCACACGCGTTCCGTTCTATCAAGAACGTCTGCAAACATTGCAGATGACGGCACATGATTTTCAAACGATCGAGGATCTACGAAAATTTCCCTTCACACGCAAGCAAGATTTACGCGATCATTACCCGTTCGGGCTATTTGCCGTCGAACGAGAACAGGTCACCCGAATTCACGCCTCGTCTGGTACCAGTGGTAAACCGACCGTCGTCGGATATACGCAAGAAGATTTAGACGACTGGGCAGGTGCCGTAGCACGGAGCTTAGTCTTAGCCGGTGGTTCACCAGCTGACTTATTGCACAATGCATACGGCTACGGATTGTTCACAGGTGGACTCGGTCTTCATGCAGGAGCAGAAAAACTAGGCATGACGATCCTGCCGATTTCCGGTGGCAACACGGATCGCCAAATCACGTTAATCGAGGATTTCCGACCGGATGGGATCTGTGGGACACCTTCGTATATTTTGCGATTAGCAGAACGCATGATCGAACGGGGTATCGATCCACGCAAGACAAGTATGCGTTACGGCATCTTCGGAGCCGAACCCTGGTCGGAAGAGATGCGGCAGAAACTCGAACAGACCTTTGATCTACAGGCATTCGATATTTATGGACTCAGTGAAATCATGGGACCAGGTGTCGCGATGGAATGTCAGGAGCAGGCAGGTCTGCATATCATGGATGACTTATTCATTACGGAAGTCGTCGATCCCGTTACGGGGGACCCGGTACCAGATGGCATGGTCGGGGAACTCGTTTTTACAAGCTTGAAAAAGAAAGCGCTTCCAATTATTCGTTACCGGACAGGTGACTTAGCATCGATCACGCATGAGGCATGTGCTTGTGGTCGGACGACGACACGGATGTCACGTGTCAAAGGGCGGACAGACGACATGCTGATCATTCGAGGGGTCAACGTCTTCCCATCAGAAATCGAGCGGGTCTTGCTCCAGCAACCGGACGTGACGCCGCATTATCAAATCCATCTCGTGCGTAAAGCGGGACTCGATGCTGTTGAGCTACATATCGAATTCGAAAACATCTCGGAGCGACAAATGCGTTCGATATGTGACGCCATCAAGTCGGAATGCCTCATTTCCATTGATCTCGTCTGTCACCCGCATCAAGGGTTACCACGATCGGAAGGAAAAGCCGTTCGGATCGTTGATCGACGCTCGACATCACTTGTCTGATTCAAAGGAGGAACTAGCATGTATGATGCAACACAACTGTTCGAACCCGTCCAACTGACGGAAGAAGAAAAATTAGCACGCTTCAAGGAACGGATTGAGCAAGGTGAAAAGATTGAAGCCGATGACTGGATGCCTGCTTTTTACCGGGATACGCTGATCAAATTGATTTCGATGCACGGTATCAGTGAAATCATGGGTGCGCTTCCAGAAAAAGAATGGGTTCCAAAAGCACCATCGCTTCGCCGGAAGCTTGGCATCATGGCAAAGGTCCAGGATGAGATGGGACACGGGCAACTGTTGCTTCGTGTCGTCGAGGATTTGATGAAGCCATATGGCAAGACACGCGGGGATTTGATGGATGATTTGTTCACGGGACGATTGAAGTTCCACAACGTCTTCCACATGCCGACACGGTCATGGGCTGATGCCGGGATGATCGGTTGGCTCGTCGATGGCGCGGCAATCATCACGCAGACGAACATGCTCGGTGCTTCGTACGGACCGTACGCACGTGCCTTGCAACGCATCTGTGCAGAGGAAGTCTTCCACGCGCAGCACGGGGAATCAATCATTATGGCACTCGCAGAAGGAACATCGGAACAGCGGGCGATGATTCAGGAATCACTGGATGAGTGGTGGGAATCCTTGTTGATGTTCTTTGGACCAGCTTCGAAAGAGACGACCGGGACATCAAAACAGGACGTGACGATCGCCTATAAGATTCGGACGAAAACGAATGAAGAGCTCCGGCAAAACTTCTTTACGAAGTACGTGCCACGGATTCGTTCACTCGGACTCGTCATCCCTGATCCGACGTTACGTTTTGATGAAGAGACAGGGCAATGGGAATATGCACAACCAGACTGGACAAAATTCAAGACGATCATCCAAGGGGGAGGACCACGTTCGAAAGAGCGACTGGACCTACGCCGGACATCTTATGAAAATAACGCCTGGGTACGGGATGCACTCGCTGAAACGAAGGCATGAGAGGGGAAAGCACGATGAACGAGACGTTTTATCACGAATTCGAAGTCTTTAGCAAACGGACGCCGAACGCGGCGTTCACCCATCAATTCAGCTTGCTCGCTCCGAACAAGGAGATGGCACTGTTGATGGCGCAAGAAAACTTCATGCGCCGGGAACCGGTCGTCGACATCTGGGTCGTCAAACGGGAGGATATCCGTGGTTTATCACCCGATGAGAAGCAGATGTTACAACGTCTTGATAATAAGGACTACCGAACGACGAAAGGGTACGGCTACTTGAAGAAAAAATGGCGTCATTACGAGCAACAGATGCTCGATGAAAAAGAGATCATGTCTTGGCAAGGGGGCGATTCCAAATGACGGAACAAGAACGGACGGCACTCGCTTCCTTACTCTATCAACTCGCGGATGATGATTTCCTTTACGCGTATCGTGGTTCGGAATGGCTCGGACTCGCACCGCATATCGAAGAGGACGTCGCTTCGTCGTCGATTGCGCAAGATTCGATGGGACACGCGGCGATGTATTACCAACTTCTCGAAGAACTTGGCGAAGGAAATGCTGATGCATTAGCTCATGTCCGACTGGCGCATGAACGAAAGAATTCGATTCTCGTCGAACGTGTCAACGGACCTGGCTACTACATGGAGAAGCCTGAATATGACTGGGCATTCGCCGTCGTACGGAACTATTGCTACACGGTCGCGAAAAAGATCCGGATTGATGCTTTGAAGTCGAGCAGTTATGAGCCACTCGCTACGGCTGCCGTCAAGATCAACATGGAGTTGTACTATCATTTGCTGCACTGGCAAACATGGTTCACCCAGCTTTATCAATCGACGGAGACGGCGCGGCAGAAGATGGATGCAGCCCTAGAAAAAGTCCTCTATGACTTCGGTGACATGTTCGATTATGGCGAACACGGTCAATTGATCGAAGAGATGCGGTTGATCGAAGGACAAGGCATTTTACTCGATCGTTGGTATCAGACGATCACACCGTTACTCGTCGAATTGAACGTGACGCTTCCGGAAATGCAGATGACGCGTAACGGGCGGGACGGCGATCACACGGAAGATTTGAATGACGCGCTTGCGACACTCGGAGAAGTCTACTTGATTGATCAGACCGCGACGTGGTGAAAGGAGAGGGAAGCATGACGACGACACTCCAGGATGCAATCCGGGAAGCCCTGAACGGGGTGAAGGATCCGGAAATTGATAGCGTCAGCATTTTAGATCTTGGCATGGTCGAGACGATGGACGCGGAAGCGACGGAGCATGGTTACCTGGTGCGCGTCACGCTTCTCCCGACGTTTCTCGGTTGCCCGGCGCTTGAAATCATTAAAAAAAACACCGAATCTGCCTTGCAGGTGATTCCAAATGTCAAACAGGTCGACGTCCAGTTCCGGTTTGATCCACCGTGGACATCGGACCGAATCACGGAACAAGGCATGCAAGGATTGAAGGAATTCGGTATCGCTCCTCCTCGGTTTGAGCAAGGGAAGTGGGAGATTGACTGTCCGTATTGTGGATCGACGTATGTGACGATGGAAAACTTATTCGGACCGACAGCATGTCGAAGTATTCTCTACTGTAAATCGTGTAAAAATCCATTCGAGGCGATGAAACCCGTCTCTACTCTCATGTGAAGGAAGGTAATCAAGATGGCAAAATTAATCGCACTGTACAAACATCCAGAAAACAAGGAAGCATTCGATCAGCACTACTTTGAGGTCCATGGTCCATTGACAGCAAAAATTCCAGGACTGCAAGAAATGAATGTCACGAAAATCGTCGGTTCACCAATGGGCGGAGACGGAAAGTATTACTTGATGTGCGAGATGGTCTATGAAAGTCAGGAAGCGATGCAAGCAGGTATGCGTTCGCTCGAAGGAAAAGCGTCCGGGAAAGACTTGATGAGCTTTGCGGGGGATCTCGTCACATTGATGATTGGTGAAGATGTCCATGCCGACACAACAGTACGTTAAGACGGAAATGGTCGATCGGATCGGTCGGATTCGACTCGACCGAACGGCACGATACAATGCGCTGAACCGAACGATGGTCCGGGAAATCGTCGAGGCGATGGAGACGTTCGACCGAGACGAACGGGTGACGGTCATCGTCTTGACCGGAAATGGAAAATCGTTCTCAGCGGGCGCCGATATCGAGGAGATGCTCGAGGCGACACCGATCTCGATGGAACTCCTCGATCCGTTCGCGGACTGGGACCGGATCAGCCGAATCAAAAAGCCGATCATCGCAGGTGTCCATGGGTTCGTCCTTGGCGGCGGTTTTGAACTGGCACTCGCTTGTGATTTAATCTACGCCGATCCCGAGACACAGTTCGGATTCCCGGAAGTCGGACTCGGCGTCATGCCAGGAGCAGGCGGGACGCAGCGCTTGACGAAATGCATCGGTCGAACGCGGGCGCTCGAGTGGCTCTTCACCGGCGACCGGATGAAGGCAGAGGAAGCGGAACGACTTGGTATCATCAACCGGGTGACGGCTGATGTCGAAGCGACGGTACTGGCAATGGCAGAGCGGTTATCGAACCAACCGAGTATGGCGTTGCGACTGATCAAGGACGCGGCAAACAAAGCCGTCGATTTATCGTTACAGGATGGGATGGAGCACGAACGCCGTAACTTCTATCTCTTGTTCGCGACAGCCGATCAAACAGAAGGCATGCAAGCATTTCTCGAAAAACGATCACCGATTTTCAATCAACAGGAACAGGAGTGAATACAATGTCGACAGTACATGAAAAAACACTTGAAATGAAACGGTCCGTCTATCATTTGCTCATTAACGGCGAACAGGTCGAGGGCGCAACAGGCGAGACGTTCAAAACATACAATCCGGCGACGGGCGAAGTGATCGCGGAAGTCGCAAAAGCATCAAAAGAAGACGCGGATCGTGCTGTTCAAGCAGCGCGCGATGCGTTTGATCACGGAAAGTGGAAGATGTGGCCGGTCGGGCGTCGGGCACAAATCTTGAATAAAATTGCGAGCATCATGCGTTCCCGCTTCAACGAAATCGTCGAACTGGAGATTCTTGATACAGGGAAATCACTGGCAGCGGCGCAAGGACAAGTCACACAAGCGATTGAAGACTTTGAATTCTATGCGGGTGCGATCGTCGGTCATCGTGGTGTCGTCAATAACGTACCGGGGCAATTCCATAACTACACGGAAAAAGAAGCGGTCGGTGTCTGTGCACAAATCATTCCGTGGAACTATCCGTTGATGATGGCAGCTTGGAAAGTCGCACCAGCAATCGCCGTCGGTTGCTCGGTCGTCGTCAAACCAGCGACATTGACACCATTGACAGCAATCATTCTCGGAGAGATTTGTCTAGAGGCTGGCGTACCAGCAGGTGTCGTTAACGTCATCCCGGGATCCGGACGCGAGATCGGCAACCATCTCGTCGAGCATCCTCACGTCGATAAAGTCGCCTTCACGGGCTCAACGCCAGTCGGTAAAGACATCATGGGACGTGCGTCCGAGACGCTAAAACGAGTCACACTCGAACTCGGTGGGAAATCACCGAACATCGTCTTTGAAGATGCGGACGTGACAGCAGCCGTTGATGGTTCGTTGTTCGGCATCTTCTATAACAGCGGTCAATCGTGTGAAGCGCGCTCGCGCCTGTATGTCCACGAAGAGATCTACGAAGCATTCATGGAACAGTTCGTCGCGAAGACAAAACAACTCGTCCTTGGTAATCCATTCGATAAAGGAACACACGTTGGAGCGATCATCGACCAACAACAAGTCGATGTCATCGATGGATACGTCCAGTCGGCGAGAGTGGACGGGGCAACAATCGTCACAGGAGGTCATGCTTCAGCACCAGAAGGATACGAAAAAGGCTTCTGGTACGCACCGACGATTATCACAGACGTCACACATGAGATGAAAGCGGTCAATGAAGAAATCTTCGGACCGGTCGTCGTCGTCATGCCGTTCAAAGATGAAAAAGAAGCGATTCGTCTAGCAAACGATACATCGTTTGGACTCGGCTCAGCTGTTTGGACGAAAGACGGCGCGAAAGCGACACGTGTCGCAAATCAAATCAAAGCCGGCATCGTCATGGTCAACTGTCCGTTCTCTGCCTTCCCGGGTACACCGTTTGGTGGCTATAAACAATCGGGCTTCGGTCGTGAACTCTGTATTGAAACACTTGATCTGTACACGGAAACAAAAAGTATCTTGTCGTATTACGGCAGTCGTCCACTCAATCCGTTCGGACTATAAGCAAGAGGGAAGGCTGGGGTTCCGTCGGGAAGTCCAGCCTTTTTTAACAGCACAGGGGATAAGGGGGAATTTAGATGGTAGAACAAATCGTCGTTGTCGGATCCGGCGTCATGGGACGTGGCATTGCGTACGTTGCCGCACACCGCGGATTTCAGGTGACACTCGTTGATATCAAAGAGGAATACGTCAAAGGAGCACTGCAAGAATTAGAACGAATCGCGGAAAAAGGCATCATCCGTGGCAAGATGACGACAAGTGAGGTCGAGGGACTGTTCGATCGGCTGCATCTGTCGACCGATCTAGCCGAGGCGGCACAACAAGCAGATCTCGTCATTGAAGCAGTACCGGAACAACTCAGCATCAAACAGCAAGTCTTTGAAACGCTAGAAGCACATGCACGTCCGGACTGTTATTTTGCGACGAACACGTCAACGATGAGTCCAACGGAAATTGCCTCCTTTACGAACCGAGCGGACCGGGTCATGGCGATGCATTTCTTCAATCCGGTCCATCTGATGCCACTGATCGAGCTCGTTCGTGGTCTTGAGACGTCGGATGAGACGGTCGCAGCTCTTGAGCAGGTGGCGCGTCAGATGCAGAAGGAAACGGTCGTCATCCGCGAGTTTCCGGGGTTCGTGACTTCGCGGATCAGTGCGCTCGTCGGAAACGAAGCGTTCTACATGTTACAAGAAGGACTCGGGACAGCAGAAGAGATCGATAAAGCAATCAAACTCGGCTTAAACTATCCAATGGGACCCTTCGAACTCGGGGACTTAGTCGGACTCGATACCCGTCTCCATAACTTAAAGTATCTGCATGAGAAGCTCGGCGAAAAATACCGTCCGGCACCACTGCTCGAACAGTATGTCAAAGCCGGACGACTCGGACGTAAAACCGGTCGTGGCGTCTATGACTATACGAATCGCGAGGTGACATCATGAAACGGGTCGCCATCATCGATGCCGTTCGGACACCGATCGGTCGCTATAACGGCGCATTGCGTCAGGTTCGTCCGGATGACTTAGGAGCACGCGTCATCGAAGCGTTGCTTGAGCGTAATCCACAAGTCGATCCGAAGACGATCGAGGAAGTCATTTTCGGCAATGCGAATCAGGCGGGAGAAGACAATCGTAACGTCGCCCGGATGTCGGGACTACTAGCTGGTCTACCGGTCGAAGTCGCCGGTACGACGATCAATCGCTTATGTGGGTCAGGGCTCGACGCTGTCATCGCGGCGGCGCGCGGGATTGCCTTAGGTGAAGGCGATATCTATATCGCTGGTGGGACGGAAAGCATGACGCGTGCACCGTTCGTTCTCGCGAAGCCGGATCAGGCCAACCCACGTGGCAATCAGACGATGTACGATACGACGATTGGTTGGCGCTTCGTCAATGATCGTTTAGCAGATCAATACGGAACGGATTCGATGCCGGAGACAGCCGAGAACGTCGCCCGTCAGTACGGGATCTCACGCGAAGCGCAGGACGACTTTGCGTTCGAAAGCCAACAACGCGCGAAACGAGCGATCGAGACAGAGCGCTTCACGGACGAACTGGTTGCGGTCATACAAATGGACCGGAAAGGCAACGTTAGCGTCTTCGATCGTGATGAACATCCTCGTCCCGAGACGACACGTGAGAAACTGGCGACACTTCGTCCGTTATTCCCAAGTGGTACCGTGACGGCGGGGAATGCATCTGGTGTTAACGACGGTGCGTCGGCACTGTTATTGATGAGTGAAGAAAAAGCGAACGAACTCGGTTTGACACCGCTCGGGTATTACCGAGCGAGTGCGACAGCAGGGGTCGAACCTGCCATCATGGGAATCGGACCAATTGACGCGACGGAAAAAGTTCTCCGGCGGGCAGGGTTGACGGTCGAACAGCTCGATCAAATCGAGTTGAACGAAGCATTTGCGGCTCAAAGTCTTGCCTGTATCGAAGCACTTGGTTTACCAAGCGAAAAGGTCAACGTCAACGGTGGTGCGATCGCTTTCGGTCATCCACTCGGTGCGAGTGGAGCTCGGATTTTGACGACATTATTGCATGAGATGCGCCGGACGAACCGGACGTATGGTCTCGCGACGATGTGTGTTGGAGTCGGACAAGGGATCGCACTCGTCGTCGATCGGGAGGGACTCGTATGATTCACTTAGAACGAGAAGGCTATATCGCAATCGTCCGGATTGATCGTCCAGAACGTTTGAACTGTCTCGATTATCCGACGCTTGTCGCCTTGCAGGAACAAGTCGACGCGTTATCGATTGATCCAAAAGCGCGGGTCGTCCTGTTTACGGGAACGGGTAAAGCATTCAGTGCGGGCGCCGATTTAAAAGAACGCGTGCATCTAAACGAAGAAGAAGTCCGGCGCAATGTCCTCGCGATCCGGAACGTCTTCACGTCGATCGCGCAATTACCGCAACCAACGATCGCAGCCGTCAACGGTCACGCGCTCGGCGGTGGGTTCGAGTGGATCCTTGCTTGTGATTTCCGGTTTCTCGTCGAGGATGCGCTTGTCGGCTTGACGGAGACCAGCTTCGGGATCATTCCGGGAGCTGGTGGAACACAACGCTTGCCGCGACTGATTGGGGAGACACGAGCGAAGGAGCTGATCTTCACGGCGAAAAAAATCGATGCGATGACAGCAGAACGGTACGGACTCGCGACAGCCGTCGTCGCCCGGGAAGCGTTGATGACGACGTGTCTTGAGTTTGCTAATCAGATGTTACAGAATGGGCCGATTGCCTTGCGCCAAGCGAAGCAAGCGATTGATCAAGGGCGGGACGTCCCGCTCGAACAAGGATTGCAGCTCGAAACAGAAGCTTATGAAGTCGTCATTCCGACGGCCGATCGTCAGGAAGCGTTACAAGCCTTCGCTGAAAAACGGGCACCACGCTTTGAAGGAAGATGAGGATGGTCGACGTTTGAAATAACCCGTATACTAACAATACACACTATGAACGACTGAAGAGAGAGTGAATACCATGAGTGCGAACACCCAATCAATGATTTTTACGATTTACGGCGATTATATCCGTCATTACGGCAATCACATCTGGGTCGGGAGTTTGATTCGACTCGTCAAAGAGTTCGGACATAACGAGCAGGCCGTTCGGGTTGCTGTCTCCCGAATGGTTAAACAAGGTTGGCTCGTCTCCGAAAAACAAGGAAATAAAAGCTTCTATTCATTAACACCACGTGGGGTGGAACGGATGGAGGAGGCTGCACGGCGGATCTACAGATCAACACCGCACGACTGGGACGGGAAATGGCGGACGTTGATGTACACGATTCCGGAGGACAAGCGGCAGATTCGTGACGAGCTCCGTAAAGAACTGACGTGGAGTGGGTTTGGTAACTTATCGAACGGGGTTTGGATTTCACCGAACCCACTTGAAAAAGAGGCGGAACGATTGATCGCGTCGTATGAGATCGAAGAGTATGTCGATTTCTTCGTCGGTGAATACCATGGTCCGAAGCAGGATCAATCCCTCGTCGAGCGCGCGTTTCCGCTGGAGGAATTGCAGGAGCGTTACGAGACGTTCATCACGGATTACAGCCGGCAATACATCGTCCATCAGAGTCAGCTCCAACTCGGAGAAATGACGGATGAACAGTGTTTCGTCGAACGGACGATGCTCGTACATGAATACCGGAAGTTTCTGTTCACGGATCCCGGATTACCGCAAGAACTGTTACCGGACGCTTGGAGCGGGCACCATGCGGCGCTCTTGTTCGAACAATATTACCGATTGCTCGCACAACCAGCGAGTCGATTCTTCGAATCGATCTTTGAAGAGACGCATGATGTATCCCAACGTAGTGCCTCGTACGACGCAGCGGAACATCCGCTGTTTGCGGAACGGTGAGCATTTTTTCGAATGAAAAGAGCGGGACGGATCAGTTGATCCTCCCCGCATTCGTGTCATTCAGATGTATTCTGTTCAGCTGATTCTGCGAGAATGTTCCGGAAGGCATATCCTTTATCGACGTAAGAATCAATCGACTCCTGAATCATCGCGAGATCTGCTTCTGTGAGTTCACGCACGACTTTACCGGGTGAGCCGATGATCAGCGAACGGGGTGGGAAGACTTTTCCCGATGGAATTAACGTATTCGCCCCGATGATGCATTCTTCACCGATGTCTGCATGATCAAGAACGGTCGCACCCATTCCGACGATCGAACGACGTCCGATTTTGCAACCGTGTAAAATCGCGTTATGTCCGACCGTCACTTCATCTTCAATGACGACGGGTGCCCCTTCATAGAGATGGATCGTCGCGTTGTCCTGAATACTGCATCGTTTTCCAATTGTAATCGGTCCTTCGTCACCGCGTAAGACAGCGTTGAACCAGACGGTAGACTCGGAACCGATCGTGACGTCTCCGATCAGATAAGCACCAGGAGCGATGAATACATCGGAGGCGACGTTCGGATGAATCGATTGATACGGAATCTTCATAACAGAATGACCTCGTTTCTAGAATAAGATGAACTACTATTCATTCCATGTCAGTATAGCATGTGAGTGAAGGCGAGAACGGAGGAAAGACATGTTTCTGATTTGTGAGCTCTTTAAAATTCGATATCCTTTGATTCAAGGAGGAATGGGTAACATTAGTCATGCAGCGCTCACGGCAGCAGTGTCGAATGCCGGAGGACTCGGAACGCTCGGGTGCGGGACATTGTCGGTCGATGAAGTGGCGTCTCGGATCCACGAGACACGAATGCTGACGGATCAACCATTTGCTTTGAACATCGCGATTCGGGTGTCTCCTTATACGGAAGCACTGATTGATCTCGCGATTGCAGAAAAGATTCCGGTCGTCTCCTTGTCGGCAGGAAATCCGGCACCGTACATAGAGCGACTCCGAGCTGCCGGTATCAAAACGATCGCGGTTGTCGCTTCAGTCAAACAGGCGTTAAAGGCAGAACAGGCAGGGGCAGATGTACTCGTAGCGGAGGGAGTTGAAGCGGCAGGCATCAACTCACCGCTCGAGTTGACGACGCTGACCTTGATTCCGCAACTCGTCGATCGGGTCAACATTCCAGTTCTTGCAGCAGGGGGGATTGGTGACGGTCGTGGACTGGCAGCTGTTTTGTTGCTTGGTGCGGCTGGCGCGCAGCTCGGAACACGGTTGATCGCGACGGAAGAGGCGAAGGTTCATTCGGCATACAAGGCACACTTAATGGATGCGACCGATACCGATACACGCATCGTCGGACGTTCTGTCGGATTTGTCCGACGTGTCCTTGATGGTCCTTACGTCGAACGACTCACAGCAGAGACACCTGCTGCTTTTCTCGATCAGACGAATGAGTCGTATCATATTACAGGCGCTCTTGAGGGCGATGAGGAGAGAGGGTATGTCAACGCTGGACTGGTTGCGGGATTGATTCATGACGTGCCGACTGTTGCGGAGTTGTTTACGCGCATGATGACGGAAGCAGAGGAACAGCTAAAGCAAACAACGACTCATTTTACGACATGAGCATACAGGGCTGGACCCGTGATTCCACTTGTGGACAGCGGGTTTTTTCATGTTTTTTTGAAAATGGGACATTTGTCCTTTTCAAGTAGGGCACGAGTAAGGTCTACTCTAGTGTAGAGATTAAAGGAGGAGATGACGTGCAAGGAGTCGTGTTTGCTTTGATGAGCGGTCTGTTCATCGCCCTGCAAGGCATATTCAATGCGCGCCTTGCGACAGGCGTCGGACCGTGGTTGTCCGTATTGATCGTCCACTTTGTGGGTCTGATGGGTTGTTTAGTCATTTACAGTTTCGTACGAGACCGGAAAATCGGTGGCTTCCGTCAGTTACCGTGGATTTATGCGAGCGGCGGTTTGATTGGCGTGCTAGTCGTCGTAACGGAACTGACAGCAATCCAAACACTCGGGATGACATGGGCGATGTGTTTATTACTCGTCGCACAGATTTTATGTGCGTTTGTGATTGATTTAAAGGGATGGTTCGGTGTTTTAAAAAAACAAGGAAATCGTGGTCAGTGGGTTGGTGTGGGTCTCATGCTTGCAGGAGTTGCGATTTTCTCACTTGCCTAAAGGGAGGAAATGATCATGGAAACCGTCATTCAACAGTATGGACTGGATACGATTTTGACGGAAGAGACGCGCGCTTGGTTGCGTCAAGAAACCTTTCAAAAAGGGGAACTCCTCTGTACGACAGGGGCAACGATCGACCGGATGTACTTCATTGTCTCAGGCAAGGTCAAGATATCTGCTGCCTCTTCAGAAGGAAAGCAACGAATTCTACGATTCAAGACACCACTGACAGTGATTGGTGACGCTGAGTTCATCAACGAACGGGAAGTATTGAATACGGTCGAAGCGGTGACCGACGTCGAGGTGTTGAGCGTACCGTACGCGATTTTACGCGAGCACAATACGACGAACGTCTTTCTGCAATTTTTATTACGCACGATCACAGCCAAGTGGTATGCCGACTCGAAATCAGCGTCGCATCACGTGTTGTATACCGTCGAAGAGCGATTTGCAGGATATTTGTTGTCGATCGCTTCTGAAGCCAGTGACAGTTTATTTTATCAGGAGATGCGGACGTCGAGCCTGCATGACGTCGCTGACTGGCTTGGAACGAGTTATCGTCACCTCAACCGGATCATCACGAAATTGTGTGAAGAAGAGATTCTCGTTCGACGACGCGGGAAAATCATCATCGTCGATCTGGAGCGGATTCGCGAGAAGGCGAACGGCAACAGCTATGAGTAAGGAGGAACGAACATGGTAATAGGCATCGTGTGTGCCGTATTGGCAGGGATGTTGATCAGTTTACAGACGGTATTGAACGCCCGGATGAGTGACGCGTTCGGTGCTTGGGCGACAACGACGTTGGTCTTCTTCGTCGGCTTCATCGGAGCAAGTGTCACGTATGTTCTGTTTCGTGGTGGAACAATCGGGCAGATCCAAAACGTATCGCCACTCTATTGGTTTGGTGGACTTGTCGGTGTCGGCGTCGTTTTTTGTGTCATGCGTGGGATTCAGTTGCTTGGTCCGTCCGTCGCGATCTCTGTCGTTCTGATTTCGCAGTTAAGCTTTGCTCTTGCTGTTGATACGTTCGGCTGGTTCGGTTTACCGCAAATTGATTTATCATTCGGTCAGCTCGTCGGTCTCGCCGTCATGGTATGTGGGATCTTCGTTTTGAAGCGGTATCAAGTCGTGGCGCCGGAAGAGAAGGCGAAGGATATACCGAAGCAAGTCTCTTAAAAAATCTGATACTAGTTCGATCGACTGACGAACGTTTCTGTCATCCTCGCTTTCCGCAGGCGGGAGGTAAGCCGCGTCATCCCGCATTCCATGCGATTTGCCGGGTCTTACCTGACCCTGACGAAAGCGCGATTCGCGCTTTCTTTCCCTGCAGGAGTCGAGGGTGAACACTCACGTTCTAGATTGACTAAATAAAACATGCGCGTTTCCCGCTAATTCAATCGGGAGATTCGCATGTTTTTATGTGTTGTGACTTGATTTCAATCGAATAGATGAACCATTCGTCTTCTGAAGTAAAGCGAGAGGACAAGGATGAGAAGACCACAGTACAACATGATTGTCGTGATCGAAACATGAAACGAAAGTAAAAACGAGAGAAGCGCGTAAGATAATGGAACGAGACCGTTTGAAGCTGCATTCACGACACTCATGACACGTCCCATCGTCTGTTCCGCACACTGAGACTGGATGAACGTAATGAAACGAATATTGATGATCGAAGAAAGGACACCAAGTGATAACAGGACGATCAAGTACAACGAAATCTGTTGGACTTGACTAAGCAGGAAGAGAAGCAGACCTAAGGCGCCAATCAATCGGACCGATGAGGTAAGTCCGTTTTCTTTCTTCTGCGTTAAACCACTCCAAAGCGCCCCTCCAAGCATTCCCATTTGATAAGCACCTTGCATATAACTTAAATCCATCGCATCTCCTTGGAGTACATCATGAACGAGTAAGGGGATTCCGAGTAAGAGTGGTCCAAAGAAAAAGAAATTGACACAGATGATAAGAAAAAGTGTCTGCTTGAGTTGCTGAAAGTGAAAGACGTAATGTAGCCCTTCTTTTAGTTCAAAGAGAGCTGAATGCTGACGTGATCGCTTGATCTTAGATTCACGAATACCATACGTGAAGAGAAGCGTCAGACAGAGTGTCCCGAAAATCACGAGAAAAACGTGCGAGTAAGAAGAATAGCTGAGAATGACCCCACCAAGAATCGGACCTGAAAAGAGGGCGATTTGATTAGATGTCTGAATCAGTGAATTGGCTTTAGTGAGCTGTTCTTTCGAAACGAGTGTAGGCAGTAAGGAAGTATTCGCTGGCGAAAAGAACGCATCCACACTACCGAATAGCAAGGCGAATCCTAAAATCGTCAACAATGTAAGCTGATCGGCATGAAGTAACACGAGGAGGCAAATTATAAAACTGATCCGTAGACCGCTTGAGATACGCATGATCGTCGAACGTTTATAGCGATCGGATAAGACGCCACCGAACAACATGAGAAAAATACGGGGTAACAAGGTGGCCATGAGGACGAATCCGAGATATGACGCCTGGTTTAGCGTATGGATGACATACCATTGTTCAACAAATAAATAGGTTGATAGGGAGAGGGCAGAACACATACCGGACCCCCATAAAAATAAAAAAGATCGATTTTTAAACAGCGATTGTTTCGTATCCATTTCAACAGGTAGCATAAGACACCTCCGATTTAAACCTCGTCGTTCTCAAACAGTGGTTCATCAATTGCAAAGGCTGTCGTCATGATATAGAAGTGTTTTTTATCTTTTTTGTCTAGTGAAGGAGACTGTGTGAACTCGTCCAATAAAGCACGATATTTTGTAGCAAAGCGTTGAAAGTCGGCTTCAGACATCGTTAGTTCCTTTTGAAGTGATAAGCTCATCCAGTCCTCGACGTTCGAAGATGAAGGAGAAAAAGTAGCTGTCGGAGCTGTAAGAACGCGTGTCTTTGCCCGGTCCAATACTTCGAGATACGACTGCCGGGTCGCCTCTTTCGTCTCGACGAAGTTCAGTAGATGATCGGCAGGAATGTATCCTCGAGCAATCGCTTGATAGTATTTCAATAGATTGCCGCCCTGTTCTTCCGTCCGGACGAGACGAATCAAGTCATGCTTTTCAAGTTCTCGTACGTGATAGAGGACCTTCGCGCGGGATAACGTCAGTAAGTGGGCTAACTGATGTACCGTATGTGGTTTTTCGACGAGAAACATGAGGATTTTTGTTCGTAACGGATCACTGATCACTTTTAATTGTTCATAGCTCTCTAATATGTGAATCGCTTTTTGTTCCATGCAATCATCTCCTTTTTAACCAGTTAATTTTTATTAACCGTAAAACAAAAGACTGTTTATGTAAACGGTTACAAATTTATGTAAGGGTGTTGATAAAGAAGACATCATTTGTTTGCATACAAAAAACTGACTCCCGTAACATCTCGATCATCCTCCACTTTCTACTGAAAGTAAGGGAAGAACGAGATGTTTGAAATCAGTCTCAGCTACTGTATGTTGTTCGAGGTGATTAGACCGTCGTCGTATCTTTCCATTCCTGCTCGATGAAAGCATCGCGACCAGAGGCAGCACGATCTTTTTTATAGTGTTCTGGATTTTTCTTATGGAAGTCTTGATGGTACTCTTCCGCCGGATAAAATTCAGAAGCGGCATCGATTCGCGTCACGATCGGTTGTTTGAAACGATTGCTTGCAGCAAGGGCGTCACGGGAAGCGATTGCTGCTTCATGCTGCGCATCCGTATGATAGAAAATCGCTGGTGCGTACTGCGTGCCGCGATCTTGGAATTGACCTTCTGCATCTGTTGGATCCGTTTGCGGCCAGTAGAGTTCGAGCAGACGCTCGTACGGGAACAGGCTTGGGTCAAACGTGATTTGGACGACTTCGAGATGTCCCGTCGTTCCTGTTTTAACTTGCTCGTACGTTGGGTTATCGACGTGACCGCCCATGTAACCTGATACGATTCCCTCGATTCCTGGTAATTCTTCAAATGGTGTCACCATGCACCAAAAACATCCACCTGCAAATGTTGCTTTTTCCATCCGTCTCTTCCTCTCCGTGGGAAATTCCCATTGTATGTCTGACAGCGAGAAAAACGAAAACGACTCCTTCGCTTGGTTGCAAAAGGAGTCGTCGCTTTTTATCAACCAAAGCTTTCGCTTTGCTGGTCGTAGCACCTTGCTATGCGCAGGTTGCTGGGACGTCATCGATCCAGATCTCTCGGTCCACTCTTGATAAGGGTATATGAAGTTGATGTCATTCGTTATCATTGTTGTGATGATACCATTCACACAGAAATAAAGTCAATCCTTAGGTTTCAAGGCACGTAAAACCGTCGCTCCGAGTGTCTTCGCACCAATCAACAACGCCTGTTCGTTGATTTCGTACTGCGGATGATGCTGTGGATAGTTGACGCGACCGTCCGTATATCCGGAGCCAGTAAAGAAATAACTTCCCGGGACATGTGTTAGGTAATGCGCGAAGTCATCCGCTGCCATCATCGGTGTGAGTGCCCGGACAGATGCTTCCGGTAAGAAAGAAGCGGCTTCCTGAACGAGTTTTGTCTCGTCCGGATGATTCCAAAGCGCCGGGTAACCCGTCGTGAAGTCAATCGAATAGGTGGCACCTATGCCGGCACACGTCGTTTTGGCGACAAGATCGACTTCTTGCCGGAGTTGATGTCGTAGTGTCTCATTGAACGTCCGGATTTCCCCAACGATGCGTGCCTCACCCGTGACGATATTCGGTGCCGTTCCTGCATGGAAGGACCCGATCGCAAGGACAGCGGGTTCGAACGGATCGACCCGTCGACTGACGAGGTGTTGGAGGTTACAGACCAGTTGTGCACCGGCGACAAGCGCATCTTTTGTTTTGTGCGGTGCCTGGGCATGCCCGCCTTGACCATGGACGATGATTTCGAATTCGTCGATTGCGCACAAGGTATGTCCTTCTCGAAAACCGATCGTACCGACCGGTAAATCATTTTCGAGATGTGTCGCAAAAATCGCATCGACGCCTTCGAGGACGCCGGCTTCGATCATTTGGATGGCTCCTCCAGGAAAGACCTCTTCTCCATGCTGATGGATGATTCGAATCGTTCCTTGCAATTGATCCCGTAACGGATAGAGCGTAGCAGCAAGGGCCATCACCATCGCCGTATGCCCATCATGTCCACACGCATGCATGACACCAGGATGGATCGACCGGAAAGCGAGTGTCGTCTCTTCTTGAAGTGGTAAAGCATCAAAATCCGCACGGACCGCAATCGTTGGGCCATGGTGTTTGCCTTCGATCGTCGCGACGACACCACGACCTCCGACGGCTGTTTCGTGAGGGATGCCCCGTTCCGCGTAAAAGTTTGCAATTCGTTCTGGTGTGCGGACTTCCTGGAAAGAGAGTTCCGGATGTCGATGAAAATCACGACGTAACGCGATCATCGTCGGTTCGAATTGTTCGAGTGCTTCAAAAAGTTGTGTTTGCATCTTCAAGCTCCTTTGACGTGTGTTTTTTCGTGAAAATGGGTACAGATACAGGTAATCACGAAAGGGGATAATGAAACATGGGAGAAATCGTCGTCAACGCTGTACTTACCATCAAAGCAGGACTCGCGGATCAAGTCTTTCCGATTTTAGAAACGGTCTATCATGCCGCACAAAAAGAGGAAGGATGCTTGCGCTATTCCTTGCATCAATCGATCGAGGATGAGCATCAGTTCATGCTGTATGAAGTGTATCGTGACGAAGAGGCGCTCGAAGCGCATATCGCATCCGACCACTATAAAGCCTACCGTGAACAGATCGAGTTATACTTGATGGATCGACAAGTGACGAAATACGTCGAGATGACATTTTGACGTGTTGCGATAAGAAGAGACGAACCCGTCGAATTCGACGGGTTCGTCTCTTTTGTCTTACATCGATTTGAAACCGAGGAAATGCTCTTGCCAACGCGGTTCATAAATTGAGTTGATTTGAAGCTGTGAACCGCCCGCATGGATGAAGTGTTCGCTATCGAGCATGATTCCGATATGCGATGGGCCCTTCGTATACGTATTTTGGAAGAAGACGATATCTGAGCGTTTACCACTTGCAATACTCGTCCGGCGATTCGTAAAGAACGCACCATACCAGTAACCACGAACGTTCGTCCGACCACCGTATTTTCCAGCCTTGTTCGTCGCGTAGTGAATCAAACCGGAACAGTCAAAACCACCATTCACGGCATCTTGCGAACCCCATGTGTAAGGTGTTCCGATATGTTGAACGGCTGCTTGGATCAGCTTTTCACCGCGCGTATTATTCTTTTGAACGACTCGTTTATCGGACGTGATCGTCACGGCAGAGACCGGAAGATAGACAGGTGTCCAGCCTGACTGGATGACATAGAAGTTTCCGACCCGGTGACGCGGATAAACACGTTTGCCTTGTTCAACGAGTCCGCTGCCTTTTGGACTGGTTGGACTCGAAAAGAAGGATGTCGTCTGTTTGACGGTATAGATTTTCGTTCGGTTGATTGCTTTTTGTGTCAAACGCATATCGGGTTTACTCGTACTGATGTAAGGGTTGAGGACGTAACCCGTTTGACCGCTGGCTAAGCGAACTTGCCAAAAATCATCATCAATTGATTTCAGCCCAATCAGCTTTGTTCCCTTTTTCAAATAGGCAGCTGGACGGCTGTAAGCGACGTCAGCAGAGAAGAGTGGCGTCTGGTCCAGATGGACATAAAACGTCGTCCCTTTTTTCGCTTTTGCTTTTGGTTTATTTAGTCCGATCCGACTCGAATCGACGAAACCAAAGATATTATTATATTTGACACGTGTAAAATAACCGCTTTTTCCATAGATGGTGATCGATTTTCCTTTTTTCAACGTGCCGATTTTTTTACCCGACAGTTTTGCCTGTGACCGAATGACGACGTCGTCCTCTGTCACGTAACGTTGACCGGTAACGTCATACAAATCCGGCTTTTTCGTGACGAGATCACTCGTCTTGACGTAACCGTAGACCGCCCCTTTTTTTAATCGTGTGTAACTGCCGCTCGTGCCGTAAATCGTTAGTTTGTCAGCTCGTTTGACAGAATACATCACTTTACTTTTCGTTGAAGCAGACGTATAGACGGACAAGTTACGTTTGGCGTACCGTGTTCCGGTTGCGGCGTATACTTTTTCACTGCCAAGATCAGCTGTTTTAACGTAGGCATGGACTCCGCGGAAAATAATTCGACTGTAGATGCCACTTTTACCATAGATCGTTAATAAGGTATTTGTTTTTTGTTGATCGATTATGGAGCCGGAAGCATTCGGTGCACTATAGATCGGTGTAGAGCGCTGAACATAGAGGCGTGCAGTCTTCGGATAGTATTTCAACGTACCGAGATGTGCCGTCAATACATAGGCATACTCATCGTTTCGTTTGATTCGTGTAAATGAACCCTCGACGCCGTACGTCTGAAGAGAAGTATTCACAGGAAGCGATTGTACGACTTCTCCTTTCGTAGTCGCAGTGGCATAGACCGTCGTCTGCTGTTGGACGTAACGCACTCCTGTTTCTGGATGGTTCACGACCTGCGTATCAGCTAAATCAGCCGTCAATACGAAAGCGTAACCGGTTTTAGTCGCTACGCGAGTGAAGCTACCCGTCGTACCGAACGTTTCGAATGCTTGATTTTGAGTGACGGCTGTCTTTGCGCTCGTGGTCTTCGGCTCAACGAAAAGAGCAGTCGCTCGTTTGGCATAACGCGTTCCAACTAATTTCGGAAGTTGCTCGAGTTGTGTCGTAGATACATAGACGTATTGCTCGTTCCATTTCAGGCGTGTGAACGTTTCGAAGGTGCCATATGTATCGATTCGCTGATAAGCAGGAAGTGTCGTCACGACGGTGGAATCAAATGGTGAAGCAACTAATGAGAGTGGACTTTTTGACATCAGCGTTGCTTGTTTTTGAAAGACAGGTGCTGTTTGCGTTAAGACGTTTGTTGCGACATAAGCAGTACCTTCTTGCCAACTGACACGAGTGAAGTCACCGTCCGTACCGAGTGTCTTGAATGTCGTTCCTGCTGGTAGTTGTTGGATGACCGTTGTAGAATCAGCCGTCTGTAGCAACGCAGCATCCTCTTTCAAATAAGCCGTCCCGGTTGTCTCGGTGACTGTTTGTGTTTCTGCTGTCGGTTGAACAGGTGGTGATTCAGCGAAAGCGGGTGCGGGTAAAACCGAGCTCAACATTAACGTTGCGGCAAGTCCAGCAACATGAGCAGTCCATTTTTTCATTAAGAGGTTCACTCCAATTCTTAAAATTTGTCATTATGAATAGTGTAGCATGCGTTTGTTTAAAAATTGATAAAAAACAAAAAAATAGGAGATTGTCCATAAAAAAACGGTATGCATCGGCACACCGTTTGAAGTCATATGTTAGTTACCTTCTTCGTGATCCACTTGCCATTCCCAGTCAAGCATGCCGTAAATCAAGGAATCGCGCCAGTGATCTTCGAGATAGACCGTCTCGCGAAGCTGTCCTTCCTTCGTCATGCCGACCTTTTGCAAGACGCGTTCGGAAGCGACGTTTCGTGGGTCACACGTTGCCGTGATTCGGTGTAGTTCTAGTTTTTCGAAACCAAATTGGAGAAGGAAAGAGGCGATCGACGTCGCGTATCCGTTCCCCCATTCATCAGGCGAGAGGACGTATCCGATTTCTGCGATTTTATTCTCAACGTCTGTGATGACGAGCTCACCGGCACCGATGACGACGTCACTTGGAAACGTCACGGCAAAGACATAACGACGTCTTGGTGTCTCGAGTTCACTTTCAAGCGCATCGTGTAGGAATTGTTTCGTATCCGTTTCGGTATTCGGTCCCCATGACTGGAATTGACTGACGATGGGTTGTGAGGCATAGGCGTGAACGGCTTCTACATCTTCTGGTGTAAAACGACGAATCCGAAGTTGATCATTGATTTTATAACGCATGCAGCATCCTCCTCTTTCAGATGAAGTCACGTTGATTCTATTTGACAGATGTGGAACGGATTCCTGTTTGACATGGGAAAAAGGGCGTGCTAGGGTGGTTGTATCGAATGGAATAGGGAGTATCCTCTAGGGTTCCGTACGGCTGGACCGAGGGAGGAACATGGGCGTTTGTCCATGCAACGGAGGGATAAAAGCCCGGGAGTAAAGCGAATCGTCTCGCTTACTCCCGGGCTTTTTCATTTGAATTTACCTATCAGGAGGCAACTACTATGGCAAAGTATTGGATTGGCATCATCGTCGCAGCGTGTTTTGAAGTCGGCTGGGTCATTGGATTAAAACATGCGGCAACACCACTTGAGTGGGCTGCAACGATCGTCTGTATCATCGTTAGCTTTACCGTGCTGATCAAAGCGAGTAACCATTTACCGGTCGGAACGGTCTATGCTGTTTTCGTCGGTCTCGGAACAGCAGGAACGGTCGTGACGGATATCGTCTTGTTCGATCAAGCGGCTTCTGTGACGAAATTAGCATTGATCGCTGTCTTGCTCGTTGGCGTCATCGGTCTGAAATTAGTCAGTGGAGAGGAGAAATCAGCATGAGTTGGATTTATTTAATCATTGCCGGAATCTTTGAGATGTTTGGTGTCGTCTTGATCAATACGTTCAATCAAAATAAGAATACAAAGAATCTACTGTTGATGGGGACGGGATTCGGACTCAGCTTTCTATTTTTGACACTTGCAATGAATGGCTTACCGATGGGAACGGCGTACGCAGTATGGACGGGAATTGGAGCAGCCGGTGGTGCGATTCTCAGCATGGTGCTCTATAACGAATCAAAAGACTGGAAGCGACTCGTCTGTATCGGTCTCGTCTTAAGTGCGACGATTGGTCTGAAGCTCGTCGGTGAATGATCGTTTACATGTCAAACAGATGACGTTTTAGCGGAACGCATGTTTTTTGGCATATTTTAACGCAAAAGAGGAAATACTCCTTATAGAAGTCACGCATGACAAATCGTGTCGATAAGGGGAGAACATCCATGAAAACGAAACAATATATCGGAACATTCTATTCAGAAGAAGAATTGATCTCAAAAATGGACGAACTGCACATTCAAGGACATCGGGAGGAAGACTTCTACGTCATCGTCAAAGAGAAGTCGAACATCGCGCTCGTCCGTAGTCAGATGGACGCAGAAATCGCGACGACGAAACCATCTTGGATCGACCGGATCCGTGGAAACAAGGGACGCGATCAAGAGGTCGATGATTTGTTTACATCACTCGATTTATCAGACAATGAAATCGAACAACGTAAAACGGAAGTCGAGGGCGGGGGATTTGTTCTTCTGCTTGAAGTCCAGGACATTCAGTTTGATCCACATTTAAATACAGACAATACGCATCCTGATGTAAAAGTTCGTTATGGTAGTGGCGAAGAAACGCATACGTCGTCAGATGCGAATTCTAACGCACAACTTGGTTCCGGCAACCCGCTTGACGTTGATAAGGATTCGAAGGAAGAACACGCGGAAATCGACTTGCACCGCGCCGGTACGGATAAGATGCCGCAAGACGAGCAGGCAATCGATCATGCGAAAAAGCTCGATGGGAATCGGAAACCGGATATCGCGATGCGTCGGGATGACGATTTCCGACGTCCGGAAACAGAACGCGAGGAAAAGGAACATGATGCAACGCAGGATGGCGAAGAGCACCGTCAATCGAAACATCAATCAGATGATATCGCCAAGCAAGACCATGGGAATAATTTAGACCGCTAAAATAATAGAGTGGAATCACGTGTTAGGATCATAATCAAAGAAGGTACTTTCCGGATCAAATCCGAAAAGTACCTTCTTTTTGTATGGAGATTAAACAAGAATCATCTCGTCTTATTTATGATCCGGATTCGATCCTGTGCGCACGTTGGCATTCAATTGATCGATCGCTTGCATATCGATATCTGACAAGCTGAAGTCGAAGACATCGAGATTTTCGCGAATGCGGCTTGGCGTGACGGATTTCGGAATCGCGACGATATCGTGTTGCAAGTGCCAACGGAGAACGACTTGAGCCGGTGTTTTCTGATGACGATCGGCGATATCGACGATGACCGGATGCGTCAACGCGTCGCGTCCTTTCATCAACGGACTCCAGGCCTCGACGACGATACCGTGCTTGCGGCAAAAGTCCCGAATCGCTTCTTGACTAAGAAACGGATGGAGTTCAATCTGATTGACGGCAGGAACGATTGATCCTTCGGCTAAAATCCGTTCCAGGTGAGGGATATGGAAGTTCGAAACACCGATGGCACGCGTCTTTCCTTCTGCATAGAGATGTTCGAGCGCCCGCCATGTCTCGACATAACGATCTTCTTTTGGCATCGGCCAATGAATCAGATACAAGTCAACATAATCGACACCAAGCTTTTGTAGGCTCGTCTCGAAAGCAGCAAGTGTCTCTTCGTAGCCGTGATCGGAATTCCAGACTTTCGTCGTCAGAAAGATCTCTTCTCGGGGAATACCGGAGTCACGCAGCGCGCGACCGACGCCTTCTTCATTCTCGTAAATCATCGCTGTATCGATCGAGCGATACCCGGCGCGGAGTGCTTCGCTGACCGCTTCATATACTTCTTCTTCCGGTACTTTAAAAACACCATATCCGAGTTGGGGCATGCTGATACCGTTGTTTAACGTGATCTGTTGCATCGATTCATCGACTCCTTTGTAGTAAATTCTTCACTTTTCTAGTGTACGCGCTCCTCTTGTAAAAATCGAATGATTGCCGAAGCGAGTTCTTTTGCGTATACTGAGCGATAACAAATATTAGGAGGCGATTCTGTGATTCGACAAGCTGTTTTGCAATACATACATGAGGAAAACGCGCTCGATCAACTCGGAAAAATGATAGGTACTCGTTCAGCAGTCCTGATTCATGGACGTCAAGCCTATGAAGCAGCCGCTTTTTCTTTACCAGAATTACCACATCTTTTATTTGAAGGTCATTGTACGGATCAACAAGTGGATGCTTTCAAACAAGTATGTGCTCCATACGACGTGATTCTTGCGCTCGGAGGTGGGAGTGTCATCGATACGGCAAAACAGGTCGCATTTCAATTACAACGCCCGATCATTGTCATTCCGACAATCGTCTCGAACTGTGCCCCATGGACTCCGCTTAGTGTCATGTATAACGAAGAGGGACAGTATATCCGATTTGATACGTTTCCCGTCGTGATTGAAGCGCTTTTGCTCGATCATCGGATCATCGCAGCGAGTCCGTATGACTATTTCGTCGCCGGGCTCGTCGATACGTTAGCGAAGTGGTATGAAGCACGTGCCTTGAGCGGATCTACAGCAAACGATCCTGTCATCGAAACGGCACTCCGAACAGCTGAACGATGCAAGGATCTCATCCTGTCGACGACCGTGACAGAAACACGCTTTCGTGAGTATCCCGTTGAAATCCAACATCTCGTCGAAACCGTCATTCCGTTAGCCGGAAGTATTGGTGGTTTTGGTGACGCGGCGACACGCGGTGCAATCGGACACGCGGTGCATAACGCGTTGTCTCCTTATCCAGAAACACATGCGTTTTTACACGGGAGTAAGGTCGGTTACGGACTACTCGTCCAAGAGATGTTACTTGGGCATGATGCCGATTACACAGAACTGTATGAGTATCTCCTAGCGCAAAAACAACCGGCGTCACTCGCGGACTTCGGATTGTCGCTCGATGTCGTTCAAGCACTCGCCTTACGAACGGCGAAAGAGGAACTGTGTCGTCTGTTACGTCCAATCGTGTCAGCAGAACAATTAGTCGATGCCATCACTCGAAACGAGACGATTTCCGTTTCGACGACGTAAAACAAAAATACGCACATGTTCCGAATCAGACGGTCCATGTGCGTATTTTTATTGTGCTTTCGCAAAGCGAGCGTAAGGAGCAGGACGACCGAGTAAGTATCCTTGACCAAGATCAAAGTCGAGTTCGCGGCAAAGATCGAGTTCTTCTTGCCGTTCGATGCCTTCCGCTAAGATTTGAATCCCCATTTCTCGTGTCAGATGACGGGCTTTCCGTAAAAAGGCTTCGTTTTCTGGATTCGTATCGCAATGATCGATGAAGGAGCGGTCGATCTTAATATAATCCGGTTGAAGCAATGACAACATGTCGAGTGTCGAGAAGCCTGTCCCGACATCATCCAGCGCCACTTGGATACCTTGCTTTTTATATTGTTCGAAGACGTGTTTCAAATGATTGACGTCTTCAATTTTTTCCGTCTCGACGACCTCAAAGACGAGTCGACTCGGATCAACTTGATAACGCTCGACGATTTCAAACGTATGACGCAGGCAGTACTCCGGATTATAGATTGTCGAAGGAAGGAAGTTAATGAATGTCTTTGATGTTCCCCCGATATGATGCGTCGCACGGATTGCTTCTTCACGCGCTCGTTGATCAAGACGGGAATGAAGCCCCATCTTCGAGGCAGTGGAGAATAAGACACCCGGTGAGATCGGCGTATTGTCATCTGCTGCGCGCAGTAAGGCTTCGTTCGCAACGAGGATATTTTGTTGAATATCATAAATCGGTTGCAGATGGCTTGTCATGACGCCGTGCTGGATAAAATCAATCGCTGACCGATGCTTTAGCTGTTCTAAGAGTGCTGAAGCTAGGATAGGTGCTGTCACATAACGCGATTGTGTGGCGCGACAGGATACCGGATAATCCGCTACACGCAAGAGCGACGTCAGTAACTGTTCGAGTTGTTCGAATGATTGATAGGAATAGATTTCTGGTGTTGGTGACTGGATATGGAGTGCTCCCGCTTCAATAAAACGGATTGATGTCGTGCATTCGGCGCAAGGATGCCACATAAAAAGATGTCCACCTCTCGATACATCAAAAGATGTATTAATTAAATTGGTTAAACTCTTTACCCTGAGAGAAAAAGAATTTAAACCTATCTTTTATAATCATTGACCTCATCCCAAAAAGAGAAGGGAACGACGGACACATTTCCGTACGTTCCCTTCTCTATCGGTCACATTATTTCATTGTGAAGTGTAAAATATCCAGAAAGCGAGATGCAACACAGCTGCAAGCGGCACCAGCCATTGGAATTTCGCTTTCCGTGTCTTGTGCCGGACTGTGTACATACCGATCCAAGAACCTAGCGCACCACCGAGAAAAGCAATCGTCAATAGTGTCGCTTCCGGTGTCCGGTAAGCATGTTGTCGTGCTCGACGTTTATCCTGCCACATCGAGCCAAATCCGATGAGTGTCAGGATGATGTAATAACCTAAGATGATCCTCATGAAAACCGACTCCTTTTCTACCGTTCGGCACCACCGCCGCCGGAACTTCCGCCGCCACCACGACTGCCGCCGTTTCCACCACCACCGCGCATGATCGCGGAAAAGATGTTTAAAATCGCAAAGAAGAACATACCGCCGGTGAACTTCATATCGAGGAACAATAAGATCAGTAACCCTGCACCGATTAGAATCTTCGTCCACAGTGGAAGCCCACCATCATTTTGGGTTTTTGGAGGATCTTGTGACTCGAGCGATTGATCCTTTGAAATGACACTGACGACAGCTTTGTATGTTTCGATCGCCGCTTTTCCATACTCACCGTTCTCTTTATAAGGAACCGCGTATTGATCGAGAATACGCCCAGCCGTGATGTCCGTCAGAATACCTTCTAGTTTATAACCGACCTCGATCCGGAATTGCCGATTCTTTTCGTTCGGGGCTACGACGACGAGTACCCCATTGTCTTTTCCTTTTTGACCGATTCCTTGTCGCCGGAATGTTTCATTGGCGTAAGAACTTAAGTCCTGTCCCTTTAAATCTGGAACCGTCTTCAGCACGACTTGTGCCGTCGTGTACTGTTCCAGCTCCTGACCGAGTTGCGCGAGTTCGGCTTCTTCCGATGGGGTGAGCAACTGAGCATCATCTTGAATGAAAAAGGCTGCTCCCGTTCGTTCTGAAACGGCACTAGCTGTCGGAACGAAGAGGAAGAAGACGAGGAACGCGCTCAACAGAAGTCGCGTCCACCGCCGAATCATTTCGAATCACTGTTAAAGTCGACAGTCGGATTTTCTCGGTCGCTGTCTGAAATCTCGTAATACGGCTTTTTCTCGAACCCGAATGCAGAGGCATAGAGGGCTGTTGGGAAACTCCGACGTTTTTTGTTATAAAGCGTCACGGCATCGTTGTAATCCTTGCGGGCGATCCCAAGACGATTTTCTGTTCCTTCCAGCGTATCCATCAACGATTGGAATCGTTCGCTTGATTTTAGTTCCGGATAGGTGGTTTGCAAAGCAATCAATCCACGAAGCGAAGACGTGACTTGTTGATCGGCTTCAATCCGCTGTTCGGTTGAGGCGGCGCGCGCAAGACCAGCTTGAGCTTCAGCGACTTTTCCGTAGACTTTTTCTTCTTGACCTGCGACACCTTTGACGGTTTCGACAAGGTTCGGAATCAAATCCGCACGACGTTTGATCTGGTTATCGACTTGCGACCATTTATTCGATACATCTTCTTCTACATTGACGAGGCTATTGTATTGTCCGATTGCTAAAAAGGCAATCACGACGACGACAACGACTCCGATGATTAACGGGAGTTTTGATCGACTCCGACTTCTGCGTGCCATATGGCGTTCACTCCTTTAATTATGTCTCATCCCTATATACCCTTAACCGAGTGAATTAGTTTCAAAAAAATAAAAAACCGTCAGCTAAAATAGCTAACGGTTAGGAATTACATGTAGACGATGACAGCAAGAACGGCTGCTAAGACGAGACGATAGATCGCGAACGGAACGAGTTTGATCTTGTTGATCAGCTTCAGGAAGAAGCGAATCGATAAGAGGGCAAACACAAACGATGCGACGAATCCGACGGCATAGAAACCGAAGTCACTTGCTTGAATGTTATCCCAGTTCTTGACGAGCGAGAGGAAACTAGCACCGAACATGATTGGTACAGCCATGATGAACGTGAAGTCGGCTGCCGTCCGGTGATTCATCCCGAGGAAGACTCCACCGGAAATCGTTGAACCAGAACGGGAGAAGCCAGGCCAAAGGGAGATACATTGGAACAGACCGACGAGTGCTGCTTGACGATATGTAATCTGATCAAGCGATGTCGTTTTCGGTTCCTTTGGTCCGAGTTTGTCGGCTGCGATCATCAAGAGGGCACCGACCGCAAGACCGATGATGACCGTTTCGATCGAGAAGAGGTTCTCATCGATGAAGTCTTCGAATAGCAATCCGAGGACAGCAGCAGGTAATAGACCGATCAGGACGTGACGTAGTTTTAACTTGTGTGTCCCTGTCGCATCGTGTTCTCCTTCAATTTTATACAGACCGATCAAACTGAAGAGACGTTTCCAAAAGACGACGATGACCGCAAGAATTGATCCGAGTTGGATAACGACTTTAAAGGTGTTCGCTGAGTACTTACCGAGAAATTCCGTTGTTTGTAACCACATGTCATCAACGATGATCATATGACCCGTTGAAGAGACAGGCGCGAATTCTGTCATCCCTTCGACAAAACCGAGTAAAAGAGCTTTCAAGAGTTCAATGATATGCATGGTAATCTCCTTCTATAATGATGTGCTATGTAAAAACATATCATGTTTTATTCTTGTGAGATAGAACCAATCGGAATATCGGGCGCAGGTCTGAGGAAGCATGATCAATCCGATGCGTGAAGACGCACTTTACTAATAGAGAGCACAGGAGACGAAATGTTTAGGATGGCGACGCAAACTTCAATACGAAGTGTGTATGTAAGACAGCATTTTAAAGAGAATCCTACGCTGATCACACAAGGTCAAAACAACTTCAAATCGAATGATGATTTCGAATGGGAATAGATAAACGAGCAGTAGACGATTCGCCCCACTGCTCGTTGCCTCCGATTTCAACCTAAAGCGACGTCTAGAATCATCATGACCGTGAAACCGACCATCAAACCAAGTGTCGCTAAATCGGATCCGTTTTCTGCTTGTGATTCCGGAATCAATTCTTCAACGACGACGAAAATCATCGCACCAGCGGCGAACGATAATGCATACGGCAGAAGCGGTTGAACGAAGAAGACCGCGGCTGCACCGACCATCGCAGCAATCGGTTCGACGATTGCTGACAATTGACCGTAATGGAAGGCGCGCCGACGCGACATGCCTTCACCGCGTAGCGGAATCGATAGCGCGGCGCCTTCGGGCATGTTCTGAATGCCAATCCCGAGTGCGAGTGTTAAGGCACCGGCGACGGTCGCCCCGTCCATGTTCAAGGCGGCGGCACCGAAAGCGACACCAATCGCAAGACCTTCTGGAATGTTGTGCAACGTGATCGCAAGAAACAGCAGCGTCGTTTTCTTGAGTCCTGTCGAAGGACCTTCAGCCGTCTCGAGTGGAGCTGATAAGTGCAAATGCGGCGTGACGAAGTCGAGGAGACGAACGAAAAATCCGCCAGCGAGAAAACCGATGGCAGCAGGAATCCAAGCGATGCCACCATCCTGCTCCGTGAACTCGATTGCAGGAGCAAGCAACGACCAAAATGACGCGGCAATCATGACGCCGGCAGCGAAACCGAGCATCATGTTCATGACGCGTTTTTCAATCGTCGTAAAGACGAAGACAAGTGCCGCACCAAGTGCGGTTAACCCCCACGTCATCATTCCGGCAAGCAATGCTTGCACGACGACGGGGAGGGAAGTAAACCAATCTAACATGACTATTCCTTCTTTCCGGGCACGATTTGAAGCATCCATCTGTATGTGAGCTTACCCGTTTTCGATCCGGACGATTCGTGTGAAGGGAATTTCCACTACAACACGACCACGTAGAAAGAGAACGGAACGTTCGGGCTCTAGGCGTTCCACAAAACCAACGACCGTCACGTAGCTACTTTCCTTATAATACGTGATTTCAAGTTCGTTTCCTTCTATTAAAGCCTCTTGAAGCAGAAAGTGCCATGATTCTTGCAACTGTTCATCAATTTCAGGCAAGTCGAGCTGATGCATCTGGACATAGTATTCCCGCAACAATTGCAAATGTTCCGGCATGAGAAAAGGAATCCATTTTAAATTTCCCCGATCACGATACGCTGTCATGAAGATCACCTCCCGGATGACCGCCGACGAAACGAAGTCGTCGTTTGGCGACGCTCGTATCAAGAAACGAGACAGCGAGTCGGATCGTCCCTTTTCCGTAGCGAAGATTGACGACATCCATTGCTTTTAATAACCGTCGCCGTTTCCAGAGCCGCGCATTATCCTCGAACAAAGACAACTGTAAGGTACCTTGATCGGCAGTCAAATGTCCCACTGCGACGGATAAAAAACGAACAGGTTCTCCATCGAGCCAATTCGGTTCGAACAATTGTAAGACGTGACGCAAAATGATGCGTTCATCGGATGTCGGATAAGGCAATCGCACTTGACGAGAGAAGCCACTTCGGACGACGTTTCGGGAATAGCGGACACCGATGTGAACGGTCCAGCCGACTTGATTCGAAAAGCGACAACGTGCGGCAACATCCTGTACCAGTTCATTGAGCACATTTCGAATGCGTTCGAACTGATAATAGTCCTGCATCAAGGTCACACCGTGTCCGATCGTCCGTTGAGGGGCTTTCTCGAACAAATGACGAGGGGCAAGGAGCGTCGGTGACGCATCGAGCCCCCAAGCGTGATGCCACAGTTCGGCACCGATCACACCGAAGCGTTCGTGTAACTCTTCAACGGGGCGCATGGCAAGATCACCGATTGTTTCAATCCCCATCATCTGCAGATGTTGTTCCATACGGTGTCCGACTCCCCACATCTTTCGAATCGGAAAATCATGTAGACGTCGTGCGACATCAGCATATCCACATCGCGCGATGCCTTCTTTTTTCCCGATTAAATCAAGCGTCAGTTTTGCGATGACGTTATTTGGACCAATCCCGATCCGAACGTGGATGCCGGTCTGTTTCAGGATCGCTTCTTTAATTTTGAGAGCAGCTTGCAGGTCGGAACCAAATAGGCGATCGGTTCCGGTCATGTCAATGAAGCTTTCGTCAATCGAATAGACGCGGATGGCTTCAGGTGGTGCGAATTGGTGCAGAACATCCAGGACACGAATCGACGTTTTCATATAAGCAAGCATACGTGGTTCGACAAGTTGAATCGTACGACGAACAGCGTATGGCAATTGCTCGATTTCATACAGTCGACCGGCTGTCTTGATTCCAAGCGCTTTTAAGGCAGGGGTGGCAGCGAGAATGACGGACCCACTTCGTTTTAAATCGGAGACGACCGCAAGACGTGTCGTCAAGGGAGGGAGGTTGCGATACTGGCATTCACAGCTGGCGTAGAAGGAAACACTGTCGACGCAAAAAATACGTTTATCTTGTGGTAAAACGACGGAAGGAAACATCTGAATCACTCCTTTACATAAAAGAACGTATGTTCTTATTTTGATTTTCCTTGACTATAGCACGGTCTCAAAGTGTCTCAAAATAAAAACTGTTTAAAAAAAGGGGGAATTCAAGCGATTTACCCTTATAGAAAAGGAGTTTGATACACTAAGGGAGAGAAAAAAGGGGGAATCTCCATGAAAGAGATCGTTATCCGTTTACCAGAATTACCGAAGACGCTTCAGCCAGAGACGTTCGATCAAGTCGAAATCGATGACCCGTATCTGAAAGGAGCGCGTTATGAGAAAGAGTCGATGCCGAGTGAACTGACAGAACGCATCGATGCTTATCAAGTATGTTTTCAACATGTCTCGTTCGCGAATCTAACCTTTGACCGTGGTTCGTTCGAAGATATCCGTTTTGAGCAATGTGACTTAACGGGATGTCACTTCCAAGAAACTCGTTTTCACCGTGTGTCCTTCGTCGGATGCCGGATGACGGGTGTTCAGTTCGAGGATTGTACGCTGGATCATTTGACGATTCAGGAAGGACTTGCGGATTACGCACAGTTCATTCGCAGTACGGTCCGTCACCAACACTGGAGCGAAACGACGATGAAAGAAGCACAGTTCTTCGAAGTGAAACCGACCCAGTGGAAACTCGAAACGGTACGTTTTACCGATAGCCAATGGATTGAAACCCCGTTAAAAGGTCTCGATCTCCGGCAAACGGAACTCTCTGGTATCACGATCGATCCACGATTTTTATCGGGTGCTGTCATTACGGAAGAACAGGCAGTCGCGTTTGCTCGATTATTAGGGTTGGTCATTCCATAAAAAAAGTCTCTTTTCGATGGATTTCGAAAAGAGACTTTTGGTTTGTTCTTAAAATGACATCGTTTCGCCATCCTCTGGAATGAGGAAATGGGAAGAGAGATGGAAAGCAGTTAAAAAGTCAGCGATCATATCGCGTCGCAAGAGACAGTGGTTGACGGACTCGAGGTGCGAGACGATGATTGTCGCTTCCGCCGCCGCTTCGTGTACCGCAAGGAGATCACGCTGTGACATCGTGATCGGTTCTCCAGTCAAGAACTGGGCGGCGCCACTGTTGACGACGATGATATCGGGTGTATGTTGTTCGATTGCATGCGCGACCTCGTCGCACCAGATCGTATCACCTGCGATATAAAGTGTTGGTTCGTCCGGATGGGTGAGGACGAGCCCAGACACACGTCCCATCCGTTCGCCGATTTCACCGACACCATGCTGTCCACCTGTTCGATGGATTTGGATATCACCGATCGTTACACCGGAATCGAAGGAAGAAACGTTCGTGAAGCCGGCTTCTCGGATTTGTTGCGCGTCTTCTTCTTGCTGCGTATAGAGTGGCAAATGCTTGGGTAGAAGTTGTTTTGCAGCATCGTCGAAATGATCGGCATGCAGGTGCGTGACGAAGATGGCGTCAGGATCAAGCAGGGTTTTGACATCGACCGGTAAGTCGACGAGTGGATTGGCGACGGCATTCGGTGTTTGACCGAAGGGAGGTAAGCTGCCTTTTTCGCCAAGGAACGGATCAATCAGTAAGACTTGATTGGCATACGTGACAACGAGTGTTGCATTACGAATTTGTTGAATATCCATTAGGTTCATCCTCTCTCAATGACTCGGATTGACTATTCCCTGTCTGGCATTCAATGAATCCTATCGTAAGCGTTTCTCCATCGCCATGACGTCGACATATTCGCCGTTCAACTGTCCTTGCTCCTTAAACGTTCCGACGATCCGGAACCCGGAGCGGATATAGAGTTTTTGTCCAATTTTATTGAATGGGAAGGTAAAGAGGATCAGCTTATGCATCTGATGATCACGGGCATGTTGTTCAATCGTTTCGAGCAAACGTGTGCCAATCCCTTGTCCACGATGTGTCCGAGTGATATAAACCGAAATCTCACCGACGGATGCGTAGACAGGACGCGGATTATACGGATCGAGGGAAATGAAGCCGAGGACACCTGTATCATCTTCAGCGACATATCCGGCATATCGATCGGTGCGTTCCGCATACCACTGGGTCATGAAGGATAAGTCCTTTTGGTCGGTCTCAAGCGTTGCGATCCGATCTTCGATGCCTTCATTGTAGATGGCGAGAATCGCTGGTAAGTCGTGTTCCGTTACGGGACGAATATGCATGACGCTCACTTCCTCATCGCTTTTCCTTCATTATATCGGTTACGTGTCAATGTAGTGATATGTTTGTGCGATAAGAAAAGCGCTGATTTCCTTCATATGAAGGAAAACAGCGCTTATATCGATCTTAAGAGACCGTTGACGTCTCGTTTTCATAAATCGGAACCCAGCCGTCTGTCGTGACGAAGATCCGAACAGCAACGACTTTACGATCGTCTTGAAGCGTAAAGTAGTGGCGTGTGTTAACAGGAACGGAAATCAAATCACCAGGATTGAGTTCGATATTGTAGTAGCCGACCTCTTCGTCTTTGATCGCGAAGACGCCATGACCGCTGACGATGAAACGAACTTCATCATCCGTATGGTGATGTTCTTTCTGGAAGTTGACGAGCAACTCATCCAGGTTCGGTGTCGTATCCGAAAGTGAGATGATATCAGCTGTCTGATACCCACGACGTTCTGATACGTCTTTGATTTCTGGAGCGAACGTATCGAGAATCGTTTGTTTGTCCGCATCCGTCAGTGTGAAGTTCTCAACGAGAGGCGCTGGAAGTTTCGAAACGTCCCACTGTTCGTAAAGAACGCCGCGTGACGCAAGGAAGTCAGCGACTTCCGTTTGATCCGTATACCGTGTGTTTGTTTCTTGGAATAAGACTGTTGCCATGAGATGATTCCTCCTTTTAATGAATGGATTGACGGCATGATTGCAACGTCAACGTGTAATTGAATAAAAACTCGAAGGCTTCGAGGTGTTTCTTTGCTTCAAAGGCGGTCGGTGCCCAGACCGTGATCCCGTGATTGCGGATCAGGACGGCACCACTATCCGCTGTGACATGAGGTGCAAAAGCAGCGGCAAGCGTCGGGATGTCCGCATGATTCGGAATGATCGGTACCGTGACCATCGCATCCTCTTCCCAGTGTCCGAGTGCCTTGATGATTTCTTGACCAGAAAAGGTGATACTGCCTTGATCGCCATAGAGTTCCGAAATCACATTGTTTGCAATCGTATGGACATGCAGGGAACAACCGGCGTCCGTTCGATTGAACACCTCGACATGGAGCAATGTCTCAGCGGAAGGACGCCCGGATTGCTCACCGATCAATTGACCGGTCGCATCGACATGAACGAAGTCGTCAGGAGTCGTCTGCCGTTTATCTTTTCCGCTTGCCGTCACAAGGAATTCAACCGGGACACCGGACGTCCGAATGGCGAGATTGCCACTCGTACCAGGGAACCAATCGCGCGCCGCAAGCTCTTGTTTGATGGCGCGTAGCTCTTCATACCGTCGCATGAATGTCATGTTGTCACCTCCGCTCGTGTTAAATCATGAACGATATCGTGGAACGTCTCAAACGGTGTATAGGCGATATCGTTCTCTTCACACAACGTGATCAGATAATCACGGGCATAGACACGATCCGCTTGTTTTGCGAGTTCGAAGTCCGTCACCGAGTCGCCGATGACGATGATGACGTCACCGTCTTTACGTAGTGTCCGAGCAACGGACGTTTTACAACAGCCGCATCCGTTCGTGCAATGGGCATCGCAGACGTTTGGCCAATCGATATGGACGAATGGACCACTGAAATCAGCAACGTTACAGTAAATCTGTTCTTGTTCAAGGAATGGCGCTAAGATCGGTTCGACGAAAAAGTCCATTCCACCGCTGACGATCGAAAAATCGATGCCTTGACGACGACTGTACTGCAGTAACTCCGAAAATCCGTCGCGAATGACCGCACGCTCCAACAAAAAGTCAAGATAGGCTGTTTTTCCGTCAGACGGCAGAAGTGCGAACATTTGCCCGACACCACTCTGAATCGATAACGTCCGGTCGAGTACGCCGCGTTTCAACGGTTCGAAGTCACGCGCTGGCGCAAATGCCTGCATGAGCGCGATGATATTATCCTGTGTCGTCACCGTACCGTCGAAGTCACAAAGAATCCGTACGGTCATGACTTGATCCCCCAAGCGTCGAGGGCAATCTGTAATTCTTCATGACGAGAGGCTGCCGCCGATAGGGATTCAGTTGCGAGTGCTGCATCGAGTGCCTGACGGAAAGCGATGACACCAGCCGCAGCACCTTGCGGATGACCATGTACGCCGCCACCGGCGTTGATGACGGAATCGATGCCGAAGTCCCGTACGAGTTGAGCGACGAGTCCAGGATGAATACCGGCTGAAGGAACCGGGAAGATCGATTTCGTCTGACCGAGACGAGTCGCTTCGACTGCGATGCCACGGGCGACATCCTTTGGCAAAGCGACATTGCCGTAAGGAGACGGGAATAGCGTCAAGTCTGCTCCAGCAGCACGCGGTAATGTGCCGAGTAAAACAGGGGCCGCGACTCCGTGATTCGGGCTAGCAATCAACGCACCGCTATATGCTGGATGATTGAAGATCGGAACGTTGATTTCCGGATCACTCGCCAGTTCGCGTAAGACGTCGAGTCCGTATGTGAAGGTATTCAGCAAGAAAGCAGTCGCTCCAGCGTCAATCAATCGTTTGGCTTGATCCTTGAGCGTAAAGACGGGACCGCTGAGTGTGATCGCATATAACGCACGTTTACCAGTCCGGTGGAAGTGAGCATCGATGACCTCACGTCCGATTCGTGCCCGGTCAATCGTCGGTGTTAACGGATTGTCGTATAGGATCTCATCGTCTTTGACGAGATCAATCCCACCAGCGAGTTGTCCTTCGAGTTGATCACGAAGAAACGATAAATCGCGTCCGATGATTCCTTTGAAGATGCTCATTAACAATGGGCGATCTTCGACACCAATCAAGGAACGGACCCCTTCAATCCCGAATTTCGCACCTGGAAAGTCCGACGTAAATGTATCGGGTAGTAGCAATTCCGTTAATTTGATTTCACCGTCGAGTGAGAGTTTCCCGAAGACGGTCGTCAGAATCGCAGAAAAGTCGCGCGACACGTTATGTTCCGGATAACGAATCGTGATATATCCTTTGCCATCGCGCTCTTCGGTATGTACGACTTCCCCTTTGAACGAGGCGAGTTGTTGTTGTTCGAGATGATTCAGTTCCGTCCAAGAACCGACTGTCAGACCAAGCGCGAGTTGTTCAGCGCGCTGCTCGAGTCGATCACGGGCAGTCAATTGATAAGTAGCAGTGATATAAGCCATGTCTTTCCTCCTTCAACAAAAAAATGGTCTCTCGTCAGCGACAAGAGACCATGAATGATTCGAACGTGGACTCTTATCTGTCAGCTTAGTAGCTGCAAGAATTAGCACCGTGCCAAAAGGTCGGTTGCTGCGACATCGTAGGGCTTGTCCCTCCGTCTGCTCTTGATAAGAATTGGATGAAATTGTGAAATCTAATTGCAATTTTTACATGGGAATCGTCACTTGTCAAACTATTTTTAGAAAATTTATTTTTTTGAAAATACTCTTTCTATAGATGACTTAAAAATGATGTCCGTTTCTGCTTGATTTCGATTTGACAGCGAGGAAGTCGATTGCGTAAGATTCAAATCAATATCACACACGACAACTACATACGACTCTTATCGCGAGTTGGCAGAGGGAATTGGCCCGATGACGCCGCAGCAACCGACCACTAGGCACGGTGCTACATCCAACAGACGTTTCGTCTGAGAGATAAGAGGACGCAGTGACTTTCCTGCGCCTCTTTTCGATGACGAAAAGAGGCGCTTTTTCGTGTATCACATAGGGGGAAACTGAGATGACATACAAAGCATTTACAGAACAGGACGCGATTGATCGTGTTCGAACATTAGGACTGATCGGCGACGGAGCCGTCGAAGCAGAAGAGATTGGCGACGGCAACCTCAACCTCGTGTTTCGGATTCGAGAAGGTGAACATCGATTGATTCTAAAACAAGCACTCCCGTATGCAAAAGTCGTCGGTGAGAGCTGGCCGTTATCGCTCGAACGGGCGTGGATCGAGCAATCCGCACTCCGTGAATTCGCACGGCATGCCGTACCGTTCGTGCCACGTGTTTTTCATGCCAGTCATGAAGAGGCGTATACGGTCATGGAAGATCTTTCACATCTGACGATCGTTCGAAGCGGTTTACTTGCAGGTGAACAGTATCCGTTGCTTGCGGAACATATCGGTTCTTATCTCGCTCGGACGTTATTCCATACATCGGACTTTGCACTTGGTCCGGTTGAAAAGAAACGTGTCGCCCGAACGTACTACAATCCAGACTTGTGCGACATTACGGAAAAATTAATCTTCACGGATCCGTTCCATGACGCGGAGACGAACGAGATTGAAGCCGGACTCGAAGGAGAGGTGGCACGTCTATGGGCAGACGATGAGTTGAAACGCGAAGTCGCAAAACTCGAAGCGCTCTTTATCACGAAAGGCGACGCCTTATTGCATGGCGATTTACATACAGGCAGCATCTTCGCCTCGGCGACGGAAACGAAAGTCATCGATCCAGAATTCGCCTTTTATGGTCCATTCGGATTCGATGTCGGGCAGTTCATTGCGCATCTATTCTTCGCGGCATATCCAGATTACCCGGCACTCCGTGATGCCCGAATCAAGGACATCGATACGTTCTGGCTGACGTTCGCTTCAACGTTCCGTGCCTTATGGGAACGGGAAGCCGTCGAACCGTTCCAGGCATCAGGACTCGTCGATGATGTACTGAGTACGATCTTGCAGGATGCCCTTGGCTTTGCCGGTTGCGAATTGATTCGGCGGACGATCGGTCTTGCACCGGTCGCTGATTTAGAATCAATCAATTCAACGACGGAACGCTTAGAGCGGAAACGTCACGCCCTCCGTCTAGGAGCAGCGTTAATCAAACGCCGTACAGAATGCCGGACATTCGATGATTTAAGAAACTTTGATGTAACGGAGGAACTTAGCCGATGAGTACATTCGTTCAAAGTATCCGTTACGAAGACCGTGTCTTGACGATTCTCGATCAGACACGTCTACCGCAGGAAGAACACTATGAAGTCATTACCGATCTCGCACAAGCAGTCGAGGCGATCAAACAACTGCGCGTTCGGGGTGCACCTGCGATCAGCTTATTTGGGGGATTCGTGCTTGTTCAGGAAGCGTACCGGTTTGAAGCAGAACTACCGATCTACAAGCAAGCCTTGCTTGAGACATCGGCGACGTTACTCGCGACACGACCGACGGCCGTCAACTTGCGAAATGTCCTTGATCAACTGAATCCAATCATTCGAGACGGGACGTCGGTAGAAGAGATTCGCGAACGGCTCGAGCAGCGGACGATTGCCTTATATGATCAAGATGCTCAGACGTCACGTCAAATCGGGATTCATGCGTTGGAATTGTTCCAGTCAGGCAACCGGATCCTCACGATTTGTAATGCTGGATCGATTGCGACCGCTGCTTATGGAACGGCACTCGCGCCGTTTTATATTGCAAAAGAGCGTGGTATCGAATTGTCTGTTTTTGCAAGTGAGACGCGTCCGTTACTGCAGGGGGCACGACTGACGACCTGGGAACTGCAACGTGCCGGTATCGATGTCACATTGATCACAGACAACATGGTCGCCCATACGCTGAAGGAAAAACAGATCGACGCGATCATCGTTGGTGCCGACCGGATTACACGAAACGGAGATACAGCGAACAAGATCGGAACGTTCCAATTGGCATTGCTCGCGCAAGCCTTCGGTATTCCGTTTTACGTCGCAGCACCACTCTCGACATTTGACTTCTCGCTCGTTTCCGGTGAAGCGATTGAAATCGAAGAGCGTGATCCGCTGGAAGTGACGGCAATCCAAGGTGTCGCGACAGCACCAACGGGAGTCGCTGTCTTCAATCCGGCGTTTGATGTCACACCACACACATTGATTACGGGCATCATCACAGAACTTGGTGTCATCACGCAACCGAATGAAGAAACGATCGAACAATTAACAGGGCTTCACCCCCTCGGATAAGGAGATATGTCATGAAAAAACTAGCTTATGCTGTCCTGGCACCAGCCTTTTTGCTGGCGGCTTGTGCGAATGGAGAAGCCACGACGACGAAGGTCGTCAAGGATGTACCAAAAGGGGTTCAGTCAGACGTCAAGATCGCCGTCATCCGCAACCTAGCATCGGACGACCATACGAAACAATTCCTTGATGGCGCACGAAGTGAAGGCGAAGCGCTCGGCTTTAAAGTCAGCACGTTCATCTCGGAAGGTAACGACGTCAAGTTCAAGGAGCTTGTCGCACAAGCGATTCAACAAGATTATGATGGGCTCATCATCTCGCACGGTAAGGAAGACTACGCCTATGACATGATCAAACCGGCGGTCGATAAAGGACTGAAGGTCGTGACGTTCGATACGGTCACGAAGAAAAAAGGAACGGCGTTAAAAGGTGTGACGGAAACATTCCAAAACGATCATCAACTCGCGAAGCTATCGCTCGATGAAGTGACGAAGGTGACGGACAAAAAACCGGTCCGTGTCATCAAACTGTGGTTCGGACCAGGTTTTGCCCCACTCGATCGTCGTCAAGAAATCTATAAGACGTACGAAGCAGACGGCAAAATCAAAACGCTTGAGACGGTTGGACCGACAAACTTCCAAGATGTCCAAGGGGATATCGCGACGAAGATGAATGCGATTCTCGCGAAGTATCCGAAAGGAAGCATTGATGCGGTTTGGGGAGCTTGGGACGAAGTCGCAAAAGGGGCTTATAAATCGCTCAAGGATAATAAACGTCAAGAAATCCCGCTGATCTCGATCGATGTCTCGAATCAGGATATCAACCTGATGCGTGAAAAGGACAGCAACTGGGTCTCGACGAGTGCAGTTGATCCATTCTTAATTGGACAGACAGATATGCGATTACTTGCCAAGAAAATCGCTGGCGAGAAGACACCGGATAGTTTTGATCTCGACGCGAAACTCGTGGAGCAGAAGGCGTTGAAGCAGGATACGACGATGTACAATCTCGATACGATCATCAAAGGATGGAGTACATCGGAAAAATTCAATGAACCGTGGATGGACCGGTTGCGTGACGTCCATAAAAAACAATGACGTCTACCAATCATCACTTGAAGATGACTCGGATTTCACTGGCGTTTCCAGGAGTGCAAGCCTTAAAACAGGTCTCGTTTGAAGTGAAATCCGGTGAAATCCACGCGCTTGTCGGTGCGAATGGTGCCGGTAAGTCGACGTTGATGAAAGTTTTATCCGGAGCGGAAACGGCGGATGAAGGAACGATCCGCCTAGACGGGAAAGAGTTGTCCATCACATCACCGCGTGATGCGAAACAGATTGGGATCGATCTCGTCCAACAAGAGGTCGATGTGGCGCTTGTTCCGTATTTGACGGTCGCTGAGAATATTTGCCTCGATCTGTTGACGGACGGAACGATGACCGGGTTCGTATCGCAACGCCGTTACATACAGCGTGCCAAGGAGGCGTTAGCGACGTTACAGGCGGATATTTCCGTTAAGACACGTGTAAAGGAGTTGCGGCTTGCTGAAAAGCAACTCGTGTTGATTGCCCGCGCCCTCGTCCAGGAACGTCGTTTTTTGATTTTGGATGAACCGACGGCACCGCTCAGTCAGGCGGAAACGAGCCATCTCTTTTCAGTCGTGCGTCGTTTAGCCGAACGAGGACTTGGGATTATCTTCATCTCGCATCGCCTCCAGGAACTATATGAGATTTGCGATTCCATCTCGATCATGCGCGACGGTCAACTCATCTCGCGACATGCCCTGACGGACATCGCGAAAGAAGCTGTCGTTGAGCAGATGCTCGGACGTCAGCTTACGACTGTCGCCAAAACGTCAAGAGCAAACGCGACAAATGTACTGACGGTCAAGAGTGCGACGAATGCGGACGTCCGCGATATCACCTTGACGGTTCAAGCAGGGGAAGTCGTTGGGATCGCAGGACTTGTCGGTGCCGGTAAAACTGAGTTGTGTAAAGCGTTGTTCGGCGATCGTCCGTTTCAAGAAGGGGAGGTTCAGATAGGTGGAGTGACGCGTCGTCTTCGCAATCCACAAGCGGCGATTCAAGCGGGAATCGGTCTCGTTCCGGAAGAACGGCGAAAAGAAGGAATTCTTGTTGCCGATTCTGTCGCAGAAAACCTGACAGCAGCGGCAGCTCATGATTTCGTCAACCGCTGGGGGCTGATGGATCGTCGCAAAGAAGCCGATCAGGCATCGCAATGGGTCAAGGAGCTGGGCATTAAAGTGACAGACGTGAAACAGGAAGTAGGTCAACTATCCGGTGGGAATCAACAAAAAGTCGCCATCGGAAAATGGTTACTGACCGATGTTTCTGTACTCGTCTTGGACGAACCGACAAAAGGTGTCGACGTCGGAGCCAAACAAGATATCTATCGTCTGATTGACGGACTCGCGCAACAACAAAAAGGGATTCTTTACGCGACGAGTGAGTGGGATGAACTTTTGACCGTCACGGACCGAATCTACGTCATGTTCGATGGACGAATCGTTCATGAAACGAAGACGGCGGACACATCAGAAGAAACCTTGTTGTGGTATGCGACAGGAGGAGGGCAACGATGAATGAGGTAGTATCAAAACAAACGAACCGAGGGAAGGGTTTACGTCCTGTCCTCGGATTCTTGAACGACTGGGGGATCGTCCTCGCGATCCTTGCCCTCGTCCTGTTTTTTGCGACGACGGCTCCAACGTTTCTACAAGGGACGAATTTGATCAATATTTTACGAAGTATCTCAATCGTGACGATCATCGCGATCGGCTTGACCGTTTCTTTGACGGTCAATGGATTTGATTTATCGGTCGGATCGACCGCGACGCTTGCGAGTTCTTTCGTCGTCTCGTTCTTCGTCTGGTACAGTCTACCGCTCGGTGTCTCGATTGGTTTAGCACTTCTCTTATCTCTTAGCGTTGCTCTGGTGAACATCTTACTCATCGTCTGGTTTAAGATTCCGGATTTGTTTGCGACGCTTGCGACGATGTTCATCGTCGAAGGTGTCGCGATGACGTATACCGGTGGCGGTTCAATCAGTGCCGGAATGCCGCGCCTAGACGGTACACCAACAGTCGGCACGATTCCAGAGGCATTCGCGAAAATCAGCCAGGCGCCTTGGATCATCGTCATCATGCTTGTCGTCGTCGCTGTGACACATGTCTTTTTAAGCCATACGCGACACGGTCGTTTTCTCTATATCATCGGTGGGAATCCGGAAGCCGCACGCCTGACAGGAATTCGTGTCAACCGCTACCGGGCACTCGCGTATCTGATTGCTGGGTTACTTGCGGCAATCGGTGGAATTTTACTTGCGTCACAAGTCGGCTCGTCACAAATCAATGCCGGTTCCGGTTATCTGATGCCAGCGGTCGCAGCCGCCTTCATTGGCTCGTCGTTCGCGGGACAAGGGAAGCCGAATGCGCTTGGCACACTCGTTGGGGCTTGTCTCGTCGGGATTCTTGAAAATGGTCTCGTCATGCTGTCTGTTCCATACTACTCGTTGAATATCATCAAAGGCCTCGTCCTTGCGGTCGCACTCGCGACGACTTATGCGCGGTATCGAAAAAAATAATTAAAATTCGACGTTTCGTTTATAACATATTCGGTAATATTCAATATATGAAAGGATGGTGATGCACATGAATGATTACCAATGTAGAGGGAACGATCGCATGTCGCTTCTGAAAGAAGAGGATCACCGGACTTGACGAACGTTGTCCATTGACACGGATGTATTCGTGTTTTACGTGCAACTGCACGGTTCAAGAACGGATCACGGCATGTGTTCGTTCCTGAAACAAATAAGGGGGAAACGCTACGGCGTTCCCCCTTTTTCATGTGCTAGAAACTGCTCGTATTTCTTTAAAAGCGTAGCGGAATATGAGATGATATAAAAAGTCAGAAAATTCAACTACTACGAGAGCAAGGGGCCTGACAATGCGAACATACACTAAGGAGATTCAAGCGATTATCGATAACGTAGAGAAAGTCATCATCGGTAAGGAAGATGTCATCACACAATCATTGGCAGCATTACTAGCGGGCGGTCACGTCCTATTAGAAGACGTACCGGGAGTCGGGAAGACGATGCTCGTCCGTGCGTTTAGCCGATCGATCGGGTTGACCTTCAAACGTGTTCAGTTCACGCCAGACCTACTTCCATCAGATTTGACGGGTGTATCGATGTATAATCAGAAAACGAGCCAATTCGAATATAGACCAGGTCCTTTAATGGGAAACATCGTCTTAGCCGATGAGATTAACCGAACGTCACCAAAAACTCAATCTGCCTTACTCGAGGGAATGGCGGAAGCGAACGTCACTGTCGATGGTGAGATTCATACGCTTCCGAATCCCTTTTTCGTCATGGCGACACAAAACCCGATTGAACACGAAGGAACGTATCCGTTACCAGAAGCACAACTCGACCGTTTCCTCGTCAAAGTCAAAATGGGTTATCCTGATTTCCACCAAGAAATGAAGCTGCTGACACGTTTCGAACGGGATGAACCAATTGAAACGCTCGAATCGGTGATTGGTCGCGAGCAACTGCTCCAGATGAAAGAAGAAGTCAAGAACGTCCATGTATCACAGCCCGTCAAAAAATATATCGTCCATCTCGTCCAAGCGACCCGGACGAACGGTTCACTTTATCTCGGCGCGAGTCCCCGTTCTTCGATTGCCTTGATGAAAGTCGCGCAAGCGTGGGCATACATGGAAGGGCGCAGTTTCGTCTTACCAGATGATGTCAAACATCTCTTGATTCCGGTCCTATCACACCGCTTGATTTTGACAGCGGACGCGCGTTATCACGGTCAATCGTCTGAACGGATTTTAGAACAGATTAAAAAAGAGGTTGCTGTACCAATCCAACAAGACGTGGAGTCCCTATGACGAAGTGGCAAATTGGTTGGCGTTACGCTGTATTACTTTTGACGACGGCTGCCTTATGGGGATACGCACGCGTTGATGGCGGAAATGTCGCTTCCTTGCTGTTTTATGTCATGGCTGGTTTGACCGTCTACTGGACGCTCTTTCTGATTTGGCCCGTCACGCAGGCACTGGCGACGCGCGAAGTCTCAAATAAGATGCTCGTTGCCGGAACGGATATCCCGGTTTCCCTCCGGGTGCGCCGGCGTTTTCCGTTTCTGGTCGGAGCCGTCGAGGTGACGGAGGCGATTCCAAACGAACTCAGCGAAGAAAAACTCGATATTAGTCGTCCGCTCCGTGCCCACTACCGGAAGACAGAGCAAATCGACTACACGATTCCATCGATTCGTCGAGGGGTCTATCAGATTCCTGGCTGTATTGTTGAAATTACGGATCCATTCGGTCTGTTCAAGCGGAAACGGATGTTTCCGGTCGAGACGTATCTTGCAATCGAACCGGCACGTCTTGCCGTTCAACTTCCGCATGAGGAGGATCGCGGCGATGGAGGAATCTCCCCTGTGTCGCTTGATCTTCGTCAGTCGTCCTTTACTGTCGTCGGGGTCCGAGAATACGTCAGTGGTGACCGGATGAATCAGATCGACTGGAAAGCGACGGCAAAACGTCAAGGCTTAATGACGAAGACGTTCGAGCGAGAGCAAGAACGAGAGACGACGATCGTCTTTGATGAGGGTACGGAAGCGGGTGAAGCTTTCGAACGCGTCATCTCGATGCTCGCAGAAGCGACGGATCAGCTAAATAAAAGACGGATGAGCTACCGCATTCACCTCGTCGGACATGCTGTTCAATCGTTATCGTTACCACTCGAGGGTGCGAAACTGACGCATTACTTGATGACGGCGCAACCGAGTCGGACGCGGACGTTCATCGAGTCATGGGAGTACTCGTCAAAAGCGCTTCGATTGAGCGGGAACGTCCTTTTCATTACACCGGATCTTGAATCGAACAATGAACTATGGATCTCTAAGATTAATCAAGAAGCCACCGTTCATGTCTATACACCAGAACGGAGGGGAGTGCGATGATGCGACGCTTACTTTGGAACGCTATCGCGGCAGCCGTTCTGACTTGTTTCATGCCACCACTTCTTGAACTGACGACGTTCGAACATCTTTGGTCCTTCTTACCGATGCTGTTTCTGCCGTTGCTGTTGTCGCATCTATCGCGGCGTTACTTTTTACTCGGAAGTCTCGGTGGATTACTGCTGTCGTTTTATTTGATTTTGACACCAGGTTCCGCACCATGGGGCATTTTTACGGAAATTAGCTCAGATGTTCAAAGTGTCATCAACGGTGAACTACCGGGACGACCCGCCTTTGCACTATCGATCGGATTGATTAGTTTCTTGATCGCCTATCTGGCACGCCGGACATTCCCGAATCGCGGATTCGTCTTCGGACTTGCCTTCGGAGTGATCGGATTCATCGCCTATTGTGATACATGGACGGATTACTCGGGAGAGACGTTCATTCTCTATCCAATCATTTTATCCTTGTTATTGCTCTATGCGACGGAAGTCAACGAACGACCACGCGCTTCTTACGTTCGTCCGCTGAGTGCCTTATTCATCATGGGTGCCGTCATCGTCGCTGCTGTCCAAAGTCCTGTCATCAATGCGACATGGCAAGACAGTTGGTACGATTTGACGTCCGGTTTAGAAGGGGAAGGAGAGCCGTCGAATGCGATTCAAAAGGTCGGCTACGGTAACAATGACGAGCAACTCGGTGGACCGTTTCAGATGGACGACCGAGAAGTCTTCCAAGTCGAGAGTGAAGGGAATCGCTACTGGCGAGTCGAAACGAAGGATGTCTATACTGGAAAAGGTTGGGTTTTGTCGGAGTCAAACCCTGAAATCGATGGACGTGGTTTCTTCTCGCATTTCGGAAAAGAGGTCAAGACACGAAATGAGACGGCAACGTTTGAGATGGCACGTGAATTGCCATTCGTTCCATATAATGGTGATAATGTTCGGTTGACGGTCGACCAACAACGACAAAATGTATTGGTTGATCCCGACAATCAAAAAATTTCGTATCTCGACGATGCGGAGCAACAACGCAACTATCAAATTGAATATGCCTATCCACTCTTCACAGAAGAACAGTTACAGACAGATGAACCGCTTAATCTATCAGTGGCTGACACACGTCGGTACCTGCAGCTACCAGATGGACTACCACAACGTGTCCGTGATTTAGCGAATCAAATCGTTGAAGGTGAAAAAACACCATGGGACAAAGCACGAGCGATTGAAAACTATTTCGAAGAAGAAAACTTTGAATACAATACGGAAGAAGTAGCTGTACCGAAAGAAAACCAGGATTACGTTGATCAGTTCCTGTTCGAGACGAAACTCGGGTATTGTGATAACTTCTCGACGTCAGCCGCTGTGTTACTTCGGGCAGCTGGATTACCCGCACGCTGGGTAAAAGGGTTCACGGGAGGTGAGTCCGATGTCATCGGCTCCGCCGTGACGAGTTATACGGTACGAAATAAAAATGCCCACTCGTGGGTCGAAGTCTACATCGAAGGACCCGGCTGGGTACCGCTTGAGCCGACTGTTAGCTTCGACGGAGCAGGACAGTATACGATTGACCGAGAAACGAACAACGAGACGGAACAAACGAATCCACAACGCGAAACAGAAAATAATACAGAGACGACGACACCAAATCGTCCGCAGGAAAATCTTCTCGACGAAGAACAGACGACTAGCGCCGGACAGACGGAGCAGAAGTCAATTCCGTTTTGGCCAATCCTTGTGACGGCACTCGCTCTCTTGTTCCTCTACCTGTTCCGAAAACCAGTCATTCGAACGCTTGCGATTCTCTTCTTCCGGAGACAAATCGAGCGACCAGAAGGATTCCGGCGGATGTACCGGTACCTCTTGCGACGTCTTGATAAAAAAGGATTCCATTATCAAGATGGTCGGACGCTTGCGGAACTCGCTCACGAAGTCGATGGGTACTACGAGACGTTCGCGATGCGACCGTTGACGGATGCTTACGAACGGATGGTCTATGGCGGAGAATCATTATCTGCCGAGAAAAAACGTGAATATTTCGAAAATATCATTCGTCATGTAGAGGGTTGATATTTTCGAAACGATACAGGTACAATGGGAACAACGTAAATCACACACATGCAATCTCCTTTGTATATACTCGCGAATATGGCGCGAGAGTCTCTACCGGGTCACCTTAAACGACCTGACTATGAAGGAGCAGACCCTTCGTATACATTTTTTTTGTGAAGCGGCCTGCTCTTTTTCCATTTTATCCATGGGCGAAGAGTGGGCTTTTTTCATAGGGTACGCATGAAATCAGAAAGGCGGGAACAGATTTGGAAGCACATTTGGACCAGGAAATGATTCTCGTCCTCGATTTTGGAGGACAGTACAATCAATTGATCACACGTCGTATTCGGGACCTTGGCGTCTACAGTGAATTGCATTCGCATAAAATCACTGCAGCAGAAGTAAAAGAAATCGCACCTGCAGGTATCATCTTCTCAGGTGGTCCACGTAGCGTCTACGCAGAGGATGCGTACCGGTGTGACCCAGAAATCTTCGACCTCGGTATTCCGATCTTCGGAATCTGTTACGGCATGCAGCTCATGTCACAGCATTTCGGCGGAACAGTGGAACGTGCGGGACATCGTGAATATGGAAAAGCCACATTGACGTTACAAGACCCGTCACCGATGTATGCGAACCTACCGCTGGAACAAACGGTCTGGATGAGCCACAGTGACCTCGTCACATCTGTACCAAATGGCTTCGTCGTCGATGGAACGAACGTGTCATGTCCGATCGCTTCGATCAAGAACGAAGAATTGAAAATGTACGGTGTGCAGTATCACCCGGAAGTCAACCATACGGTCTTCGGAAAAGAATTGCTCAAGAACTTCCTCTTTGAAGTCTGTAAATGTGCGGGCGACTGGTCGATGGAAAACTTCATCGAAATCGAAGTAGCAAAGATTCAAGAACAAGTCGGCGATAAAAAAGTCCTCTGTGCACTTTCTGGTGGTGTCGACTCGTCTGTCGTTGCAGCCTTGATTCACAAAGCAATCGGTGATCAATTGACATGTATGTTCGTCGATCACGGTTTATTGCGTAAGGGTGAAGCGGAGAGCGTCATGAAGACATTCGCGGATCACTTCCACATGAATGTCATCAAGATTGATGCCCAGGACCGTTTCCTCGACAAACTCCGTGGTATCTCAGATCCGGAGCAGAAACGTAAAATCATCGGCAACGAGTTCGTCTACGTCTTCGACGAAGAAGCTTCGAAGCTGACGGACATGGACTTCCTTGCCCAAGGTACGCTCTATACGGATATCATCGAGAGTGGTACGGATACGGCACAAACAATCAAATCACACCACAACGTCGGTGGATTGCCGGAAGACATGCAGTTTGAATTGATCGAACCGATCAACACGTTGTTCAAGGATGAAGTCCGCGAACTCGGGAAGGAACTCGGTCTTTCTGATGAAATCGTGTGGCGTCAGCCGTTCCCAGGACCAGGTCTCGGAATTCGTGTCCTCGGTGAAATCACAGATGAGAAACTCGAAATCGTCCGTGAATCTGATTTCATTCTTCGTGATGAAATTAAAAAAGCAGGACTCGAGCGCGAAATCTGGCAATACTTCACAGTCCTTCCTCCAATCCGTTCGGTTGGTGTCATGGGCGATGAGCGGACATACGACTATGCTGTCGGAATCCGCGCCGTTACGTCAATTGACGGGATGACATCAGACTGGGCACGTATCCCATGGGACGTGCTTGAGAAGATCTCGGTCCGGATCGTCAACGAAGTCCAGAACGTTAACCGCGTCCTGTACGATGTGACGTCGAAACCACCGTCAACGATTGAGTGGGAATAAGTACTAGACTTGCTGATAGAATTCGTCTCATGAAGCTTTTCGTACGAATGTTTTAAATGGGACAGGTGAAAGGAAGTCTGTTTCACCTTTAACAACTCTATTTCAAAATGAAGCTCTCTTTTGTTCACATGATTTGTGAATTGAAGAGGGTTTTTTTACGAACAAAAGTATAAATCTATTAGTTAAAATAAATCGAAAGTTATAAACTAAGTCTGAATACATATTGTGAGTAAAAATTATACAATAAAAAATAAAAAGGGTTATAATGTTATTTTTTTGATTGTATTGGGATTAATCATATGAGATATTTGAAAGGAGTAAGATGTCAGCTTTATGGACCTCACGAGGTGTTCTAATTAATGGTATTGAAATGATACCTACATAGATTCTATGGAATATTAACGCAACTATTTCGGCATCTTACTCACCTTTTATTTTTGAGAGGAGTGTTAAAGTGGATAATAACGTAACTATAGTAGAAGATAAGGAAAATATAGGAATAGATGTTGGTGAGTTGAATGCGAAAAATGCTTTATTATTAAATGAATTTTTAAAAAAAATTAAGCGAGATGATTTGTTTAAAAGTAATGAACAAGATAGAGAGACTACTTTAAATAATGAAATTGAGCATTTTAAAGATAAAAGAGTTTGGGTTACGAAAAAAATTAGAATGGAATCGGAAGCAAGAATGAATAAAAATAATATTTTTTCGCTCTTTATGGTAAATTTTTATACTTTGATTGTATTAAGTTTATCGATTATAGCGCTTGTTATTAATGATTCTGTCATTGTAAACAAAATTACGGTATTAACACTAATTTCGTCAGTTGCCTTGTTTGGAGTATCATTATTTGTTTCTTTATATGGTTTCAAAGAAAAGGCCTTGTCTTATAAACAGTGCTATTTAGATTTAACAAAGATTGAAAATGATTTCCAAAGTCTTTTGCTAAAAAATCAAGAATATGAAGTCAAAGAGAGTAATTTTAACGACCTAAAAAAAGACTATGCAAACATTTTAGAAAAAACAGATAATCATTCCCGTATCGACAGGCTAATTTATTTGAAAAATAACGATAAATTAGAAACATTAGAACTTAATTTGTCATATTGGTATCTTAAAATTAAATGGTTTTTTGTCAAATCAATTATCTTTATAATTCCATTTATAATTATCTCTTTAATATTTATATGGAAGTGAATAATGATGAAAAAGTCAGCTTATATTACATACAAAAAAATATTTAAAGAAAAAAATTTAAATGAGCTTTATGAGAAGACGATTCATTTAAATACAGCTTCAGGAATTGATGGTATGGTAAAAAAAGTTTTTGATAAGAACCCTAATCTTCATTTTTCAATTATAGATAAAAAAATATACAATGGGACTTATAATTTTACTCCGTACAAGGAAAAATTGTTTATAAAAAATAGAAATTCTTTACCGAGAATGATTTCTATTCCTACCATTAGGGATAAAATTGTTCATAAGGGTCTGCATATAATTATGAGAGAAGCTTTTTTGATAAATCAGCCTCTAGTTCAATCTGTAATAAGTGATATGAAGAAAGACCTAGAAAAATTTGATTCTTATATCAAAATTGACATTGAAAAATTTTACGACAACATAAATCATGATGTATTACTAAAAAAATTATCAAAAAAAATAAGACATGTTCCACTTCAAGATCTAATTTTAAAGGCTATTAAGACTCCTACAACAGCCTATGGTTATTCTTCAAATAATGGGATTGAATCTAACGATTTGGGAGTACCTCAAGGACTATCAATTTCTAATACTTTAGCAGAAATTTTTTTTATAGATGTTGATAGGAAATTTAAGAAGATGAAAACAATTTCTTATTTTAGATATGTAGATGATATTTTAATTCTATGCAATCGAAAAAAATTAGAATCTATAAAAAAGAAAATTGTTGATGAGTTAGAGACGGACTATTTATTAAGAATTAATGAACAAAAATGTAGTTCAGGTAATATAAATGAAGAAGGGTTTGATTTTTTAGGGTATAGAGTTCAAAAAATTGATAGTAATGAGAATGTAGGATTGACTATTAAAAGAAATACTAAAAATAAGTTTGAAAAATCGATTGTTGACATGTTTACTCGTTATCGCGATTCTGAAAAAGTAACCATTGAAGAATTTGTATTTCATCTGAATAATAAAATTACTGGATCAATTAGTAGTAAAGTAAATGGTGACACGGAAAAAGAAAAGAAATATGGATGGGTATTTTTCTTCTCTCAAGTAGATGATTTAAATGTATTTCGTCATTTAGACTGGTTTATAAAAAAAATGTTAGTAAATTTCAATTTAAATAATCAAGTATCAGACAAAGGATTAGAAGTAAAAAGTTTTATGAAGACTTACTATGAAATTATCTACAACAGAACTAAAACTAAATATATACACAGGCCCGATAGATTAACCATAGAAGAAAAAAAGAACTTGCTTATACATACGTTTAACTTCAGAAGAAACTATTTAGACACCGATGAAAAAATTGAACGAAACTACTATTCAAGAGTATATAAACCAATAAAAAGATTGGAAAAAGATGTACAAAATCTTTCATAAAACTTCTAAAAAATTATTAAACGAAAAAGCTGAGTTTTCATTAAGATAAAACCGAACGTTCGGATAAAATAAGTAGTTAAATTTCGTTTTTATGGTTGACCCATGAATTTGACCGTGCTACGATGTGTCTGTTCTTATTTTTCATACCACTAAAAAAACATAAATAATGCCGTATAATTCTGGGGATAGGGCCCGGAAGTCTCTACAGGAACACCGTAAAGGTTCCTACTACGGCGCACACGCAGCATCGTGCGCTTATTGAAACGGCTTTTACCGCTTAGGTAAGGGCCGTTTTTTGTTTTCAAGGAGACGGCTTATTTGGAAGGAAGGCAATCATGAGCACACAATTGAAACAGCCACACCAACCGAAAGCAAAAGAAAATGCGATTGCGCGTTTCTTTGATTTCAATGGGCTTGGTACGAACATGCGTACAGAGTTCATCGCCGGCATGACGACATTCTTCGCCATGGCGTACATCTTATTCGTCAATCCGAATACATTAGCTGAAGCAGGCATGGATGCCGGAGCGGTCTTCGGTGCCACAGCACTCGTTGCGATCATCGGTTCCGTTACGATGGGATTACTTGCGAACTATCCAATCGCACTTGCACCAGGAATGGGACTAAATGCTTTCTTCGCCTACAGCGTTGTCATCGGAATGGGTATTCCGTGGCAAACTGCACTATCAGGCGTTCTCGTTTCAGGTCTTGTTTTCATGGTATTGACGGCTTCAGGTATTCGTGAGGTCATCATCAACGCAATTCCAGAGCCGTTGAAAATGGCTGTTGCAGCAGGTATCGGATTGTTCATCGCGTTCATCGGTTTAAAAACAGGTGGTCTCGTCGTTGCGAATGAAGCGACACTCGTCTCACTCGGTGATTTAAGTAAAGGAACAACGCTTCTCGCGGTATTTGGTCTTGTCGTATCGGCGATCTTAATGACACGTGGTGTCAAAGGCGCAATCTTCTTCGGAATGATCGTGACGGCGATTGCTGGAATGATCTTCGGTTTGATTCCAGTTCCAACAAGCCTTGGTGAAATCGTTTCAGCACCACCGAGTATCGCGCCAACATTTGGGCAGGCATTCCTCCACTTTGATGAAATCTTCACGGTTCAAATGATGATCGTCATCCTGACTTTCTTCTTCGTTGATTTTTTCGATACAGCAGGTACGTTGGTTGCAGTAGCAAACCAAGCTGGTCTAATTAAAGAAAATAAAGTACCGCGTGCTGGGCGCGCATTAATCGCTGACTCAACAGCGACGGTAGCAGGTTCGATTCTTGGAACATCAACAACGGTTTCTTACGTTGAATCCAGTGCAGGGGTCGCAGCAGGTGGTCGTTCAGGTATGACGGCAATCGTCACAGCATTGTTCTTCGGTCTTGCTTTATTCTTCTCACCATTACTTGCAATTATCACAGCGCCGGTCACGGCACCTGCATTAATCATCGTCGGTGTATTGATGGCAGCTTCATTGCTCCAGATCGATTGGAAAAAATTCGAGTATGCGGTTCCCGCGTTCTTGACCGTCATCATGATGCCGTTAACGTATTCAATCGCAACAGGGATTGCATTCGGTTTCCTCTTCTATCCGGTCACGATGATCGCAAAAGGACGAGCAAAAGAAGTGCATCCGATCATGTATGTATTATCACTCGGTTTCCTCGGTTACTTCATCTGGTTGCATTAATCCAAACTGCGTCTTTCTTCTATTATAGAAGAAAGACGTTTTTTTTATTGGGAGAGGGTAAGGGAGAAGAGAGAGGGTGATTCAGATGTTACAGCAGATTACTGGACCTGTATTTGAGTACTTGGCTGAGAATAGGTTACTGATTCAATTAGCGAGAAAAGTCGGATTGCCGCTTGGTGGAACATTATTCGTCGGAGGACAGGGCGCAGAAGAGACACTCGACACTGTGAAACAATTTAATCAAGATGGACGAGCCGCTACGGTGGATTGTCTAGGAGAGTTCATTGAGACGGAGCAGGACGCGGTAGACATCGCAAATGAATGTATTAAAGTCATCGGGCAAATCAAAGAACATGATCTAGATGCACAAGTATCTCTAAAGCTGACATCGATCGGATTAAGAACCGATCCGGATATCGCCTATCAACAGTTGAGTCGTATTGCAGAGGTTGCAGATCAACAAAACATGCGCGTGACAGTCAACATGGAAGAAGCGATGATGATCGAGTCGATTATTCGGGTCTTCGAACGCGTGCATGAACGATATCCAAACGTCGGGATTGCGCTACAGGCAAACGTCTATCGAAGTCGTTTTGATCTAGAACGTCTTCATGCGACAATCCGAGTCGTCAAAGGAGCGTACGATGGAGACGATGAACTCTATATTCGACCGAAGAAGACAGTCGATGAGACATACCTTCAATTAGTAAAAGTCAATTTGTTAAACGGGAACTACACGCAAATCGCGACACATGATGAACAGATCATTCAGCAATTCATTGACTTTACTCAAATGAAACAGATTGATCCATCACGGTTTGAATTTCAAATGCTTCAAGGCATGCGACCGAAACGACAACAAGAGTTAGTTCGACAAGGTTATCGTGTCGTCATCTACGTTCCGCATGGTGTGGACTGGTATACGTATTTGATGAGACGGTTAGCAGAACGCCCAGCGAATATCGCGTTTACAGTAGGAGCGATGTTAAGAAGGTAAAGACTTTGCGAAGAGGATTTAAACTCTTTGCAAAGTTTTTTTAAAATAATGCTTGTGTTTGTCGAATTTTGTTGTTATATTAATAAATGTTCCAGCGAGACGCCTTTTATAAACGGTTCGTTGGGGCTGAAAAGTTTTTTAAAAAGCATGGTTGACATAAACAAAACAACCTGTTAATCTATTAAAGTCGCTAAGGCGGCAGACGAACTTTGAAAACTGAACGATGAGGCAAAAATCGTATTCTACGGAATACAAAAACGAATGAAGCGCAAGCTTCGTCAATCGTGACTTCGGTCACACAACGAGCAAGTCAAACACTTTATGGAGAGTTTGATCCTGGCTCAGGACGAACGCTGGCGGCGTGCCTAATACATGCAAGTCGAGCG
>NZ_CAXYJR010000008.1:0-54462 GCF_964277885.1 uncultured Exiguobacterium sp.
TCTCCATAAAGTGTTTGACTTGCTCGTTGTGTGACCGAAGTCACGATTGACGAAGCTTGCGCTTCATTCGTTTTTGTATTCCGTAGAATACGATTTTTGCCTCATCGTTCAGTTTTCAAAGTCCAATATGTCATTTGACGACTTTTAAATCTTACAGTAAAGTAATATGTGATGTCAATTACTTTTTTGAAGTTTTTTTCGTCTGTGACGTTCGCGTTTGGCGTGTGCCTCAGCGACATGTATTAATATATCAACTCTTGTTTTTTTCGTCAACTGTTTTTCTAAAAAAACTTTAGAAAAAAGATAGACCCGCTTGAACCGGTAAAACACTACCCGTTCGCGGGTCTTTTTCATTACGCTTGTTTTTGCGATTGCCCTTGAGAAGCAGGCTTTTCTTGTAAGCGGTGCAGCATCAGAATCTGATACGCGTTACAGACCAAGAGTGTCGCAAGTGCTGCCCACAACATCCGTTTGTCTTGTGTCGCCTGCAGAGCAGGTACCCATTCAATCAAGGTGATGACTGTCATGAGGAACAATGTCGGAATGAATGCCGTAAAGTTCGTTTCACGTGCTTTCGTCCGCGCGACTAGGAAGGCGATTAAAAGTAAGACGACCATCTCGCCAATATAGAGGCTAGTCTTATCAAAACCATATGCTAGTCCGCGTAGATAGACACCATCAAACAGTGCAAATGCGATCAAGACGATCTGAACACGATTCCAAAGCTTTGCGCCTCGGAACAGATCAAGTCCGACACGGTGTAAGATCAAGTACGAGAAGAATCCCATCAAACTGATGGCAGTCCACGTACTACTGTAGGAGAGAGCCGTCACATATCCGCTGATCGATTGATTTCGGATATATCCAGGTTCCGCTACCAAGTTAAACACGAAGCCGGCGAGCGTTCCAATCAGGAGCGTCATCCAAAACAGCTTCAAAAATCCTTTAATCTTCATTCTTATCCCTCTACTTTTTCGATGACACGCGTGGCGAGTTCATTATAGTACGTCTCAAATGGATGATCATCGCGATAGATCGATGGAGCGAAGTCCGCATCATTCGCATATGGTTGTCCAAGTGGAATCTTAGCTAGAATATCGGTTTTTAACGCTTCTGACAACCTCTCTCCGCCACCACTACCGAAGACATATTCTTTTTCGCCTGTCACTTTGCTTTCAAAGTACGCCATGTTCTCAACGATTCCGAGGAGACGATGGTTCGTTTTGATCGCCATTGCCCCTGCTCGTGCTGCAACAAAAGCAGCTGTTGCGTGAGGTGTCGTGACGATGACTTCCTGACAGCTCGGGAGCATCGAATGAATGTCGAGCGCGACATCCCCTGTCCCTGGTGGAAGATCAAGCAACAAGTAATCGAGATCGCCCCATTCGACGTCTGCGAAGAAGTTATTGAGCATCTTCCCGAGCATTGGTCCCCGCCAGATGACTGGTGCATTATCTTCGACGAAGAAGCCCATTGAGATGACCTTGACGCCAAAGCGTTCTGGTGGAACGATTCGGTCGTTGACGACAGTCGGACGTGTTTCAATTCCCATCATGTCTGGAACACTAAAGCCGTAGATATCGGCATCAATCAAACCAACCTTCTTCCCTGCTCGTGCGAGGGCGACTGCTAGGTTAACAGAAACCGTTGATTTTCCGACGCCCCCTTTACCGGAAGCGATCGCGATGAACGTCGTACCGGATTCTGGTTTAAGGATCGACGGTGTCGTCGCTGCTTGGATCCCGTGATCACCAAGTGCCTCAAAACGGAGTCCCACCGTCTTAAATCCTTTTTCTTTTAGTTCCTTGACGATTTGCTGTTGGAGCACGAGTTGCTCCCCAGAACCGGATTGTGCTAAAGCGATTTTCAGACTGACATAATCACCTTTAATCCGGACGTCACGAATGCCGTTCGTATCTGCAAGCGGGCGGTCAATCGTCGGATCGACGAGCGTTCCGACTACCTCGCGAATTTCTTGTTCATTCAACATAGTGCCTTCCCCCTGAAAACGTTCGATTTAATCCTTATTAGTATAACAAAAATAAGAGAGCGCTTGCACATTTCGACACCGGAAAGGATGACTTTTCCATGTCCGATGTCTGTTTTCATCATTTAGATCAATCATTCGCTCATTTTAGAACATTCGGTTCCATGTACGAGGACCCACGACACCATCGACATCAAGTCCTTGACGTGTTTGGTAGGCGCGCACCTTCTGAGTTGTCTCTGCATCAAAGCGCTGAGTCACGGTTGCTTTGACTGCACGCTGGATTCGTTCGATATCCCGTGGATTCATATTAGCTGCACCTTGATACAACGGACGACCTGGATACGGAACAATCGCACGAGAGCGATTCATCGTTTCTTCAGACACTCCTTGTAATTCAAAGTGTGGATAATCCCTAAAGCTCGTCCAGTCCCCACCCCAAGAAAAACCACGTTGTTTCATCGCAGTAACGATCTTTTGAAAGCGTTGATCGTTTCGAAACAGCGCTTGTGTACCGTCTTCGGAATATTGAAAGAGGTCGACGGCGATACCGCGGTTATGACTCGATTGTCCCCCACGTGCGTTCGTCACGATCGGTCCAGGTAACGTCCGTCCCTGTGCGTACAACCGATTCTGTTCCGCGATGGATCGGTACCCTTGCGCGACACCGACATAAATTCCTTGCGCATGCATCTCCCGGATGACCTCTTGCGTCCGTTTGGCGACTTCTCGTGACAGTCCCGACGCATTCAATTTCCGATTCGCTCGCTCGAGTAACCAGCTGATCGATAATGCCATCTATGCTCACTCCCCTTTGTTTCCTGTTCCCGAAAACAAAATCCGCTATACTTATGGAATGTATAACAAATCTAACTGATATCAAAAGGAGCATGATATGAAAAAACGTCTTATTTGGACGCTTGGCGTCACCTGCCTCTTACACCTCGGCTTCATACTGTATCTAACGCTGCAATCCGCTGTAGCTCCTGAGACAAAACTACCTACTAATGCAACTGTCTTGAGTGAGGAAACCTCTTTTACGGGACATGTCGGTCAAGAGACTGTCCACACCCAGATCGACTTCGTCAAGCCTCTCTTCCTCATCAGCATTCCATTGACGTTTACGGTCGTCTATTTATTACTCGTTCTATTGCTTCGACTGATGCGCATTCGTTCACGCTGACTTCGACCATTCTTTCCGAAATCCATTCGGAAGAGTGGTTTTTAATACACAAAAAAAACCTCCCACCACAAGGGTGAGAGGAATTCGAAAAGAATTAACGTTTCGAGAATTGTGGTGCACGACGAGCTGCTTTAAGACCGTATTTTTTACGCTCTTTCATACGAGCATCACGAGTCAAGAAGCCTTTCGCTTTGAGTGCGCCGCGGAATTCTGGATCCGCTTGAAGAAGAGCACGTGAGATACCGTGACGGATAGCGCCTGCTTGACCAGTGAAGCCGCCGCCTTTGACCGTTACGATTACATCGTACTTGCCTTCTGTTTCTGTGATTACGAGTGGTTCTTTTGCAGTCATGATCAATGTCTCATAACCGAAGTATTCGCTGATATCGCGACCGTTAACTGTGACTTTACCGTCTCCAGCAACAAGGAAAACGCGCGCTGCCGCGTGTTTCCGGCGACCAGTGCCGTAGTAACGTACATCTGCCATCGTGTAGTTCCTCCTAAATTCGTATTAACCGCGAAGTTCGTAAACTTCTGGTTGTTGTGCTTCGTGCTTGTGTGCAGCTCCAGCGTAGACGTGGAGTTTGTTGAACATTTGACGACCGAGGCTACCTTTTGGAAGCATTCCTTTGATCGCGAGTTCAAGCATGCGCTCAGGTTTGTTAGCAAGCATATCGCGTGCAACAGTCTGCTTTAAGCCGCCTGGATGACCAGAGTGACGGTAGTAGACTTTTTTGTCGAGTTTGTTACCAGTTAAAACGATTTTCTCAACGTTGATGAGGATAACGTTATCCCCACAGTCAACGTGTGGTGTGAACGTAGGCTTGTGCTTACCACGGAGAAGTGATGAAACTTCGCTCGCAAGGCGACCGAGTGTTTTACCTTCAGCGTCGATAAGGAGCCATTTGCGTTCTACATCAGTAGCTTTCGCCATGAAAGTTGTGCGCATGTAAAATACCTCCTAAGGAATTAAAAGTTCTGTTTTTGATTTTTCATTTATTCACTAGGTGAATCTATCATAATCTTAGGTGTACGGGGCTAAGATTGTGGTTTCATAATAAATGAAATGCCAATAAACATTGTATGTTTTTTAATAGACAATGTCAATTGCCTTTTTTCACTCCGGATAGAAAACTTCCCATAGATAGAGTCCATGAGGAGGCGCCGTCACGCCTGCGACGTTTCGGTCCTTTGCCAGCAACATTTTTTTGATGTCCTCTGGTGCAAAACGACCGCGTCCGACGTCAAGTAACGTCCCAACCATGATCCGGATTTGATTATAGAGAAACCCACTGCCCTGGAATCGAAAAACGAGTTCGTCACCGACTGTCATCAACTCTGCCTCGTAAATCGTCCGAACCCGGTTATCCGTTTCCGTCTTCGCAACACAGAACGAACTGAAGTCGTGCGTGCCGACGAGATGTGCCATCCCTTGACGAATTCGCTCGAGATCGAGTGAATACGGAATATGAACAGACAGATTCCGACGAAACGCATTTTCTTCGCGGCGGACGAAATAGCGGTATTCCTTCCCTACGACATCGTAACGCGCTTCAAAGGTCGGTTCGACCTCCTCGCAGCTCCGGACACGAATATCCGCTGGTAAGAGCGTATTCAGTGCCTTGACGACGTTCTCCGGGGGAATCGCTAGTTCCGTATCAAAATGAATGACTTGCCCGTAGGCATGCACCCTCGCATCCGTCCGTCCCGACCCGATGATCTTGACGGGATGTTTGTGCATCCGCGCAAGCGTCGTTTCAATTACTTCTTGAATCGTCAATCCGTTTGGTTGCACCTGATACCCGGCGTAGCCGGTTCCGTCATATTGAATCGTACATTTTAAACGACGCATTACCCGATCCCTCGCAATCCTACTAAACTGATCGTCAGGAGGACAAGCAAGATCATCAGACCTGTATCCCGCATCGTCCACTTGGATTCCCGTAGACGTGTCCGCCCCTCTCCTCCACGGTACCCCCGTGCTTCCATCGCTGTCGCAAGATCCTCTGCCCGCTTAAAGGCGGAGATGAACAACGGAATCAATAACGGAATGATCGCCCGTAAACGTTCCTTGATCGGTCCTGCCGATAAATCAACACCACGTGCTTGCTGTGCCTTCATGATTTTCTCCGTCTCCTCCGCTAAAGTTGGTAAGAACCGAAGCGAAATCGATAACATGAGCGCAATTTCATGCGTCGGGACACGAACGACCTTGAACGGCTTCAACAACAATTCAATCGCATCCGTCAGTTCGATTGGTGAGGTCGTCAGCGTGACGAGTGTCGTGATCGAGACGAGATAGAAGAAACGTAATGAGACGATGATCGCGAGTCGCAGTCCTTCTTCATAGATCCGAAGCCAGCCGAGTTCGAAAATCACAGCCCCTTCGCGCGTGAAGAACAGCTGGATGACGAACGTAAAGACGATCAGGAATAGAATCGGTCGCAGTCCCTTTAGAACATAACGAAGCGGTAAGCGACTACTCATGAGTGCTAAGAACGTAAAGATGAGTAAAAAGATGTTCGTTGCTGCATTGTTCGCAAGAAAGACGAGCGGAATGAAGCAGAAAGCAAAGATGATCTTCGCAAGTGCCGACGACCGGTGCAAGTACGACTGACCGGGAATATGTTGTCCGACGATCATTCGCTCACCCCTTTCGTCATCAACCACTCGATCAACTCGGTCTCCGTCCGGATATCCGGTCGTTGCAATCCGCGTCGATCAGCGACTTGCCAAGCAAGCGATAAGACGTGCGGAAGATCGAGGTGGAATTGCTCGAGCAATGTCTCTTCTTTAAACAGGTCAAGCGGTAGTCCGTCAAACGCCACCTGGGCGTTTTCCATGACGATGACACGCTCGGCATACTCAAGCACCTGATCCATGTCGTGCGTGATCAGGAGCAATGTCATACCGGTCTCTGCATGGAGCCGAGCAAACAGACTCAGCATATGCTTGCGCCCTTGCGGATCGAGTCCTGCCGTCGGCTCATCGACGATCAACACGTCTGGTTGACTAGCGAGTACGCCGGCAATTGCAACACGCCTCATTTGCCCACCAGACAGGTCAAACGGCGAACGACTCCAAAAGACTTCATCGAGTCCGACAGTCCGTAATGCCTCTTTCGCTAATTGCTCAGCCGTCGCGGCATCATGACCGAAGTTCATCGGACCGAACATGACATCCTTTAAGACCGTCTCTTCGAACAATTGATATTCCGGATATTGAAAAACAAGCCCGACGCGACGTCTTAATGGCTTGAGGTCCTGTTTTTTCTTCGGTTCAACGATGATGTCATCGACTTGTACCTTCCCCGCTGTCGGCTTGAGCAACCCATTGATGTGCTGCACGAGCGTCGATTTCCCGGATCCGGTATGCCCTACAAACGCAACAAGCGCCCCTGACGGAATCTCAAGATTCACATCACGCAGCGCGACTCGTTCGAACGGACTATTGAGTTGATACGTATAATTTAATTCCTGGATTAAGATTGGCATAAACGGTTCACCAATTCTCTTTCATCTAGTATCGTCTCCTCGAGTGAGAGACCTTGCGCCCGTAAGCGTTCTTGTACCCGAACAACGAATGGAACATCGAGTCCGATGTCTTCTAAGAACGATGCATGACGAAAGACTTCCTGAGGGGATCCTTCTAATACGATTTTCCCGGCATCCATGACGATGACACGACTAGCCCGTAATACTTCGTCTAATTCGTGTGTAATCGCGATGACCGCCATTGGGTGGGTCGCATGGAGTTCCTGAACGGTCGACATGACCTCTTGTCGTGCTAATGGATCAAGCATCGATGTGGCTTCATCGAGCACGAGAACATCAGGGCGCATCGCAAGCGCCGAAGCGATTGCGACACGCTGCTTCTGTCCGCCGGATAGTTGATGGGGTTCCCGATCAACAAAATCCGTAAGGCCAACGCGCGCTAGACTGTCGTCGATACGACGAACCATTTCCTCGCGTGGCACACCCCAGTTTTCTAGAGCAAATGCCACGTCGTCGCGCACGGTCGTGCCAACGAATTGATTATCTGGATTTTGGAAGACGATGCCGATTGCTCGGCGCATCTCCCACAGTTGCTCCGGATTCGCACTTGAAAAGCGCTCAGCAACCGTAACGGTCCCTGTTTCCGGTAACAACAATCCATTAAACAATTTCGTCAGCGTTGATTTTCCAGAGCCGTTGTGACCAACGATGGCGACCCATTCACCTGAACGAATCGTCAGAGAGACCTCGTGTAAGGCTGCTTGCTCCTGTTCCGGATACCGATAGGTGACCTGTTCCAGTTCAATCAGCTTGTCCATGATCTCTCCTCCTTCATCAAATCAATACTTTCATTTTGTAGCAAAAGGGCAGAAGCGGGATACGCACTGCCCTTTTATGGCGAATCATTTAATGAGGATTAAACGAGTTCGATGATGACCATTTCTGCGCCGTCACCACGACGTGGTCCCATTTTCATGATGCGTGTGTAACCACCTTGACGCTCAGCAAAACGTGGAGCCACATCAGCGAATAATTTTTGGATCGCGTCTTGTGCTTTGCCCTCTGCGTTTTGACCAGCAGCTTCACGGCGAACGAACGATGCAACTTGACGACGAGCGTGGAGATCACCGCGTTTACCTAAAGTGATGAGTTTCTCTACGACTGGACGAAGTTCCTTCGCTTTTTGTTCTGTAGTTTGGATACGCTCATTGATGATGAGATCAGTCGCAAGGTCACGCAAAAGTGCCTTACGTTGTGAGCTTGTACGGCCTAATTTCGAGTATGCCATGGATGGATTCCCTCCTTCGTGCAATTAATAGTATTAGTCTTCTTTGCGCAAGCCTAGTCCGAGTTCGTCGAGTTTCGCTTGAACTTCCTCGAGTGATTTACGTCCGAGGTTACGGACTTTCATCATCTCGTCTTCGCTCTTGTTCGCGAGTTCTTGAACCGTGTTGATACCAGCGCGTTTCAAACAGTTGTACGAACGAACTGAGAGATCGAGTTCTTCGATCGTCATTTCGAGTACTTTTTCTTTTTGATCTTCTTCCTTTTCGACCATGATTTCAGCATGGAGCGCTTCGTCCGTAAGACCAACAAAGATGTTTAAGTGTTCTGTCATGATTTTCGCACCGAGTGACACTGCTTCTTCAGGGCGGATTGAACCGTCCGTCCAAACATCTAGCGTCAACTTATCGAAGCTCGCATCTTGACCGACACGTGTTTTTTCAACTTGATAATTTACACGTTGAATTGGCGTGTAAATCGAGTCGATTGGGATTACACCGATTGGCATATCGTCCCGTTTGTTATCTTCAGCCTGAACATACCCACGACCACGGCGTGCTGTCAGACGCATATGAAGTGATGCACCTTCTGCAAGCGTTGCGATGTGAAGTTCTGGGTTGAGGATTTCGACGTCGCTGTCATGCGTAATGTTCGCAGCAGTGACAACACCAGCGCCTTGAATATCGATCTCAAGCGTTTTCTCTTCTTCCGAGTACACTTTGAGGGCGAGTTTCTTAAGGTTCAAGATGATTTGGGTAACGTCTTCTACAACGCCATCAATCGTCGAGAACTCATGAAGAACGCCATCGATTTGGACTGCAGTGACTGCAGCACCCGGAAGTGAAGACAATAGGATACGACGCAATGAGTTACCAAGCGTTGTACCGAATCCACGCTCAAGCGGCTCAACTACGAATTTACCAAACGTAGCATTCTCGCTTAACTCGATCGTTTCAATCTTCGGTTTTTCGATTTCGATCATCTGAACCCCTCCTTGAATATCGTCATGTTGGCCATCGCGTTCAATCGCCAACCGCCTTGTGTACGTTTCTACTGCCTTGCTTGGTCAAACGATCAACAAAAGTCTACTCGAATCCCCGCTCTGCAGTACAAGACGGGTTACACGCGACGACGTTTTGGAGGGCGGCAACCGTTGTGTGGTACTGGAGTAACGTCACGGATTGCAGTGACTTCGAGACCGATTGCTTGAAGAGCACGGATAGCTGCTTCACGACCTGCACCAGGACCTTTAACGTTAACTTCTACAGTACGCATACCGTTATCCATTGCTGTTTTAGCAGCTGTTTCAGATGCCATTTGTGCAGCGAAAGGAGTCGATTTACGTGAGCCTTTGAAGCCCATGTTACCTGCAGTTGCCCAAGAGATTGCATTCCCTTGCATATCAGTGATCGTAACGATCGTGTTGTTGAATGTTGAACGGATATGCACGATACCAGATTCAATATTCTTTTTGACTTTACGTTTACTACGAACGTTCTGTTTGCGTTTTGCCATCTTAGTTTACCCTCCCTTACTTCTTCTTGTTCGCTACTGTACGGCGTGGGCCTTTACGAGTACGCGAGTTGTTTTTAGTGTTTTGACCACGAACTGGAAGACCACGACGGTGACGAACACCACGGTAGCAACCGATTTCGATCAAACGTTTGATGTTGAGTGAGATTTCACGACGAAGGTCACCCTCAACTTTGATTTTGTCTAAACCATCACGAAGTTGGTTCAATTGTTCCTCAGTCAAGTCGCGAGTACGAGTATCTTCAGAGATACCAGTTTCTTTCAAGACTTTTTGAGCAGTCGTTTTACCAACACCATAGATGTAAGTGAGTGAGATGACGATGCGTTTCTCACGTGGAATATCTACACCAGCAATACGTGCCATGTGTGCACCTCCTTGTTTAATTACCCTTGTTTTTGTTTATGCTTAGGGTTTTCGCAAATAACCATTACTTTGCCTTTACGGCGGATAACTTTACATTTTTCACAGATCGGTTTAACCGAAGGTCTTACTTTCATTGTGAATACCTCCTCCTGAAAAAATCGGAGTTTTTATTTGAAACGGTATGTGATCCGTCCGCGAGTCAAGTCGTATGGTGACAACTCAACTGTTACTTTATCTCCTGGCAAGATCCGAATGAAGTGCATCCGAATTTTTCCTGAGACGTGCGCGAGGACCGTGTGGCCGTTTTCTAACTCCACCTTAAACATCGCGTTTGGAAGCGGCTCGATAACCGTACCTTCCACTTCGATTACATCTTGTTTCGCCATCAATTATACCCCTTTCTCTATAAAGTTGATTGGGAGCCCAGACGATTTGTAGCGCTAGGGGCTTTCTACAAGAGCCATTGAGAGATCATCGGTCACAAACACGAGTGGATACTGGCTTATAGAAAGGTGACACCAATAACGCGCACAGCTCACTCTGCATCGACCGTTAAGATCTCGTAGCCGTCGTCTGTGATGGCGATGGTGTGCTCAAAGTGGGCGCACATGCTACCGTCCACCGTCACTACCGTCCAATTGTCGGATAGTGTGCGAACATAGCGTTTCCCGACGTTGACCATTGGCTCAATTGCCAGTGTCATGCCGGTTTTCAGGCGCGGCCCTTTCCCCGGTGGTCCATAATGTGGAATTTGCGGATCTTCATGCAAATTTTGTCCCACGCCGTGGCCCACATATTCGCGGACTACAGAAAAATTCGCAGCTTCAACATGTGACTGAATCGCATGCGAAATATCTGTCAGGTGCACGCCAGCTTTGGCGCGCTCCAATCCTTTATACAGAGATTCTTCAGTTACGTCAAGTAACCGCTTCGTCTCTTCAGAGATTGTACCTACCGGATATGTCCAGGCTGAATCTCCGTGATACCCATTGTACTCTGCTCCGATGTCAATCGAGATGATGTCACCGTCCTGAAGTACACGATCTCCCGGAATACCATGGACAAGCTCTTCGTTCACGGAAGCACAGATGCTACCCGTGAAACCATTATACCCTTTAAACGATGGTGTTGCCCCTTGACTTCGAATATAGCGTTCAGCGATCACGTCGAGTTGCCCCGTCGTGATACCTGGGCGAATATGAGCTTGAAGCTCCTTATGCGTCCGGGCGACGATTTGTCCTGCTTTACGCATGATGTCGATTTCACGCGGCGCTTTCGTAATGATCATTACTGATCACCAAGGAGTGCCTGAACATCGGAATATACATCGTTGATCGGACGATCACCGTCCAAATTACGAAGATACCCTTTTTCTGCGTAAAAGTCAATCAAAGGTTGCGCTTGTGCGACATTGACTTCCAAGCGACGACGTACTGTCTCCTCTTGGTCATCTTCACGTTGTACAAGTGCTGATCCGTCGATATCACAGATCCCTTCCACTTTTGGTGGGTTATAGAGAACATGATACGTTGCTCCGCAAGTTGGGCAAATCCGGCGACCTGTCAAACGAGGGACAAGTTTCTCCGGGTCTACACCGATGTGGATGACGTGATCAATTTGTTTGCCCAGATCTTCAAGTAATGCTTCAAGAGCATCTGCTTGCTTCACTGTGCGTGGGAAACCGTCAAGGAGAAAACCATTTGCACAGTCTTCTTTGGCGAGACGCTCACGTACGATGCCGATTGTGACTTCATCCGGAACGAGTTCCCCTTTATCCATGTATGATTTCGCTTCTTGCCCGAGTGGCGTCGAATCTTTGATCGCCGCGCGGAACATGTCGCCTGTCGAGATGTGGGGGATCGCATAGTCTTCGATGATTTTCGCAGCCTGCGTTCCTTTACCAGCACCCGGCAAACCCATCAATACTAGATTCATGTCGGTAGCCTCCACTTCTATAGCTCTATAGACACAACAGAAAGGAAAGGGATGGTCCCCTTCCTCCCGCCTTATCGGATAAAGCCTTTGTAGTGTCGTTTAACCAATTGACTTTCAATCTGTTTCATCGTCTCTAATCCTACACCGATGACGATCAACAAGCTCGTTCCACCAATCTGCACCGAGTTCGGTAAGCCAGCAAACTTAATAAAGAATGTCGGCGTCACCGCGATGACAGCAAGGAAAAGTGAACCGAAGAATGTCAGACGGTATAGAATCTTCGTGATGTACTGCTCCGTTTGCTTACCAGGACGAATACCAGGAATGTATCCGCCTTGCTTTTGAAGGTTCTCTGCCATTTGTTCCGGATTCACCTGAACGAATGTGTAGAAGTACGAGAACGCGATGATCAGTGCCACATAGATCGACATACCGATTGGACTCGTGTAGTCGAAGATGTCACGGATCTTCGTTGCCGTTTCCGGACTTGCAAAGAAACTCGCAACCGTTGGTGGCGTCACCATGAACGACACCGCGAAGATGACTGGAATAACACCGGCAGCGTTCAATTTGATCGGCAAGTGTGCCGATTGTCCGCCAACTGGTGTCCGGTTCACCGTACGCTTAGCGTACTGAATCGGAATCTTACGTGCAGCTTGCTGAACATAGATGACTCCGACGATGACCGCGATGATGATTAAAAGCAAGAGTACGATATAAAGCACGTTTACAAACAAAGCATCCCCTGCATTTTGGAGCTTCGTTTCATAAATCTGGCGGAATGCATTCGGGAAGCCCGCGACGATCCCAGCGAAGATGATCATTGATATCCCGTTACCAATGCCCTTCTCCGTGATGAGTTCACCGAGGAACATCAAGAATGCCGTTCCCGCTGTCAATACGAGTGCAATCATAACGTATGTCCAGGTGCCGAACTGTTCGTCGACAAGACCTGGGTAGATACGGTTAAATCCAAGCGCGATTCCAAACGCTTGGACTAAGCCGAGTACGATCGTTCCATAGCGCGTTACCGTTGCTAACTTCTTACGGCCCGCCTCTCCTTGTTTTGCCCATTCGGCAAACTTTGGAACAACGTCCATCTGTAAGAGTTGGACAACGATCGAGGCCGTGATATACGGCATGATTCCCATCGCAAAGAGTGAGAAATTCTTCAAAGCATTCCCGCCGAACGAGTTCAAGAAACCGAGAACACCGTTCTGGTCAATCTTAAACACTTCCGTGTTTACCATCGGCACCGGGATATGTGCTCCGATACGGAACACGATGATCAGTGCCAAGGTAAAGAGAATGCGCCGACGAATGTCGGCTACGCGCCACATATTGGAGATCGCTTGAAACATTAGATCACCTCAACCGTACCGCCGGCAGCTTCGATTGCTTGCTTCGCAGCGTCGGAGAACTTATGAGCTTTGACTGTTAGTTTCTTTTCGATCTTACCGTTAGAAAGAATTTTCACGCCGTCTTTCATGCCTTTGACTGCACGAGTCTCGACAAGAAGTTCTGGAGTGACTTCAGTTCCTTCTTCAAAACGGTTGAGTGTGTCAAGGTTAATGACCGCGAACTCTTTACGAGTTGGGTTGTTGAAGCCGCGTTTTGGTAAACGACGGTAAAGTGGGTTTTGTCCACCTTCGAAACCTGGACGAACACCACCGCCTGAACGAGCTTTTTGACCTTTATGACCACGGCCAGAAGTCTTACCGTTACCAGAAGACATACCGCGACCTACACGGTTGCGTTCTGAACGTGAACCAGCAGCTGGTTTCAATTCATGGAGTTTCATAGTGGGGCACCTCCTCATAAAATTATATCGAACTATTACTCTTGAATTTCTTTTACTGTCACTAAGTGTGACACGTGGTTAATCATCCCACGCATAGCAGCGTTGTCAGGTACGACAACAGTCTGGTGCATCTTACGGAGACCAAGCGTACGAGTAGTAACGCGTTGGTTCTCCGGACGACCGATCATGCTGCGTGTGAGGGTAACTGCGAGTTTCGCCATCTGTTTTCCCTCCCTTTCTTAACCGCGAAGTTCTTCGACGGTTTTACCGCGGAGTTTCGCAACTTCTTCAGCACGTTTGAGTGATGTGAGACCTTCGACAGTCGCACGAACCATGTTGATTGGAGTGCTTGATCCAAGTGATTTTGAAAGAATGTCGTTGATTCCCGCTAATTCGAGAACCGCACGAACTGGACCACCAGCGATGACTCCAGTACCTTCAGAAGCAGGCTTCAAGAAGACGTGACCTGCACCGAATACACCGTTGACTTCGTGTGGAATTGTTGTGTTAACGATTGGAACGTTAACCATGTTTTTCTTAGCATCTTCGATTGCTTTACGGATCGCTTCAGGCACTTCCTGAGCTTTACCCGTACCGAAACCTACGTGACCATTCTTGTCACCAACGACGACGAGGGCAGCAAAACGGAAGCGACGGCCACCTTTTACTACTTTCGCGACGCGGTTTACGGTAACAACGCGTTCTTCGAGTTGATCCATGTTAATTTCTAACTGGCGCATGTAGAGGTTCCCTCCTTTTCTATTAGAATTTGAGACCAGCTTCACGAGCTGCTTCAGCTACAGCTTTGATACGTCCATGATAGAGATATCCTCCACGGTCGAAAACGACTGTTTCGATACCTTTTTCAAGAGCGCGCTCAGCTGCGAGCTTACCAACTGCTGCCGCAGCGTCAGTCGTGTTGCCTTTTTCAAGGTCGAGTGATGATGCAGATGCGAGTGTTGCATGTGTTGCATCGTCAATGACTTGTACGTAAATGTTCTTGTTCGAACGGAATACGTTCATACGTGGACGTGTTGCAGTCCCGATGATTGTACGACGGACACGACCATGACGTTTTTTACGCGTAGCGTTTTTATCTGCCTTTGAGATCATTTATGCCACTCCTTTCCGGTCAATTCGCATTCGCGAATTACTTACCTGTTTTACCTTCTTTACGACGAACGACTTCATCACTGTAACGAATACCTTTACCTTTGTACGGCTCAGGTTGACGGTACGAACGGATCAATGCAGCGACGTGACCAACACGTTCTTTGCTGATTCCGCGAACGATGAGTTGCGTATTCGTAGGAACTTCGACTTCGATGCCTTGTTCCGGAGTGTACTCGATTGGGTGTGAGTAACCGAGGTTGAGTACGATTTTGTTACCTTGCTTTTGTGCACGGTAACCAACACCTTGGATATCGAGTGTCTTAGCGAAACCGTTGCTTACACCTTCGACCATGTTCGCGATAAGCGCACGAGTCGTTCCGTGGATCGTACGGCTTGCTTTCTCGTCGTTCGGACGAGTGACAGTCAATTCATTACCTTCTACGTTAATCGCCATAGCTGGGCTGAACTCGCGTGAGAGTTCCCCTTTAGGACCTTTTACCGTAACCGTGTTGTTTTCAACTGTTACTGTAACGCCTGCTGGGATGACGACTGGCTTTTTACCAATACGTGACATTTAAGACACCTCCGTTCTTTTTATGCGTGTATTACCAGATGTATGCGATCACTTCGCCGCCGACTTTTTGTTGGCGAGCTTCTTTGTCAGTCATTACACCTTTAGATGTTGAAACGATAGCGATTCCGAGACCACCGAGTACTTTCGGGATTTCATCAGCTTTCGCGTAAACGCGAAGACCTGGTTTCGAGATACGTTTGAGTCCAGTGATAACGCGCTCGTTGCTTGCGCCATATTTAAGGAATACGCGGAGCGTACCTTGTTTGCTGTCCTCGAGATATTCAACATCGCGGATGAAACCTTCACGTTTGAGGATTTCAGCGACTTCACGTTTGATTGTAGAAGCTGGCATTTCCAACTTCTCATGGCGAACCATGTTTGCATTACGAATGCGTGTAAGCATATCTGCAATCGGATCTGTCATAACCATGCGATGTACCTCCTTTCACAACTTTAATGAATTACCAGCTTGCTTTTTTAACACCAGGGATTTGACCTTTATGAGCAAGATCACGGAACTTAATACGGCTGATACCGAATTTACCAATGTAACCGTGTGGACGGCCAGTGATACTACAACGGTTGTGTAAACGAACCGCTGAAGAGTTACGTGGGAGTTTGCTCAAGCCGATGTAGTCGCCTTGTGCTTTCAATTCTGCGCGTTTTTCAGCGAAGCGCTCAACGAGTGCTTGACGTTTTACTTCACGTGCGATCATTGATTTCTTAGCCATGTTGTCGACCTCCCTTATTTTTGGAATGGCATGCCGAGTGCTGTGAGAAGCTCACGTGACTCTTCATCCGTGTTAGCAGTAGTTACGATAACGATGTCCATACCACGGACTTTCGATACGCGATCGTAGTCGATCTCTGGGAAGATCAATTGTTCCTTCACGCCTAGCGTGTAGTTACCACGGCCATCGAAAGATTTTTTCGATACGCCACGGAAGTCACGTACACGTGGAAGTGACACGTTGATCAACTTGTCGAGGAATTCGTACATGCGCTCGCCACGAAGTGTAACCTTCGCACCGATTGGCATACCTTCACGAAGTTTGAAACCAGCGATTGATTTCTTAGCTTTCGTGATGAGTGGCTTCTGACCAGTGAGGAGCTGAAGCTCTTCGACTGCCATGTCAAGTGCCTTAGAGTTCGTAACAGCGTCACCAACACCCATGTTGATTACGATCTTATCGACTTTCGGCGCTTGCATTACAGAACTGTAATTGAATTTCTCCATCATTACTTTGACGATTTCGTCTTGGTATTTAGCTTTTAAACGGTTCATCAGAAAGTGGACCTCCTTTCTTTAAATCTTCTTATTTATCTAAAGCTTCGCCCGATTTTTTAGCGATACGTACTTTCTTGCCGTCAACCACAGTGAAACCAACGCGTGTTGGGTTACCTGTCTTAGGGTCGATGAGCATAACGTTCGATACGTGAATCGGTGCTTCTTTCTCGACAATTCCGCCTTGCGGGTTGAGTTGAGAAGGTTTTGAGTGTTTTTTGATCATGTTAACGCCTTCGACGATTACGCGATCTTTTTTAGGCATAGCTGTAAGGACAACGCCTTGTTTGCCTTTGTCTTTACCAGTCATAACCTGAACTTTATCACCTTTTTTGACATGCATCGTTAGAGCACCTCCTTGTAGGAATTCTTTGGAATTAAAGTACTTCCGGTGCCAACGAGACGATCTTCATGAAGTCTTTTTCACGAAGTTCGCGTGCGACTGGTCCGAAGATACGTGTGCCACGTGGGCTTTTGTCATCTTTGATGATGACTGCTGCGTTTTCGTCAAAACGGATGTACGAACCGTCTTTACGACGAACGCCACGTTTAGTACGAACGACTACTGCGCGTACAACTTCACCTTTTTTGACAACGCCACCTGGTGTTGCTTGTTTTACTGTACAAACAATAACGTCACCGATGTTAGCAGTTTTACGACCAGAACCACCGAGGACTTTGATCGTCAAGACTTCACGAGCTCCTGAGTTGTCTGCTACTTTTAAGCGAGATTCTTGTTGAATCATACGATTGTACCTCCCTCCGGATGTTTATTCACCCGAACTAATTAGAGTTTAGATGATTACTGCTTCTTCAATGACTTCTACGAGACGGAAACGTTTGTCCTTAGATAATGGACGTGTTTCTTGAATGCGTACAACATCACCGATTTTAGCTGTGTTGTTTTCATCATGCGCTTTGTACTTTTTAGAGTAGTTTACGCGTTTGCCGTAAAGCTTGTGCTTTACTTTTGTTTCAACTGTAACTACGATCGTTTTGTCCATTTTGTCAGAAACGACGCGTCCAGTTAACACTTTGCGGTTGTTAGTGCGTTCCATTGAGTGTTCCTCCTCTCAGAATCCGAGTGAATTATGCGTTGTTGATGCCGAGTTCGCGTTCACGAAGAACGGTTTTCGCGCGTGCAATCGACTTGCGCACTTCACGGATACGAGCAGGGTTCTCAAGCTGACCAGTCGCGAGTTGGAAACGAAGGTTGAACAACTCTTCTTTCCACGAACCGACTTTACCGTTAAGCTCTTCAGTTGTTTGCTGACGGAGATCAGTTGCTTTCATTCGTATCACCACCATTTTCTTCACGTTTTACGAACTTACATTTTACTGGAAGTTTGTGTGATGCAAGACGGAGAGCTTCGCGTGCGATCTCTTCCGATACTCCTGCGATTTCGAACATTACTTTACCCGGTTTGACGACTGCTACCCAGCCCTCCGGAGCACCTTTACCTGAACCCATTCGGACTTCAAGAGGTTTTTTAGTGTATGGCTTGTGTGGGAAGATCTTGATCCACACTTTACCACCACGTTTCATATAACGAGTCATCGCGATACGCGCTGATTCGATTTGACGGCTAGTGATCCAGCTAGCTTCTTGAGCTTGGATACCGAACTCGCCGAAGTGTACTGTAGTACCACGTTTCGCTTTACCACGCATGTTGCCGCGGTGAACACGACGATATTTTACACGTTTTGGTAACAACATGTTGTGTTGCCTCCTTCCCTAGACGGATGTGGATTATTCTTCGTTTGCTGCTGCTTTTTTCGTAGGAAGCACTTCACCGTGGTGGAGCCATACTTTTACGCCAATTTTGCCGTAAGTTGTATCTGCTTCTGCAGTACCGTAATCGATGTCTGCACGGAGTGTATGAAGTGGAACTGTTCCTTCCGAATACTTCTCAGAACGAGCGATATCAGCGCCACCAAGACGACCAGAAACTTCAGTCTTGATTCCTTTGATACCAGAACGCATTGAGCGTTGGATTGATTGCTTCATAGCACGACGGAACGATACGCGACCTTCAAGTTGGCGAGCGATGTTCTCAGCGACGAGTTTAGCAACTGCATCCGGGTTTTTCACTTCAACGACGTTAACGTGAACGCGTTTGCCTTTTGCAAGGTTAGTGATGTCTTTACGAAGTGTTTCGATTTCAGAACCGCCTTTACCGATAACCATACCAGGCTTAGCAGTGTGAAGTGAGATGTTCAAGCGGTTAGCTGCGCGCTCGATTTCTACTTTAGAGACACTAGCGTCTTTAAGACGTTTTTCGATATATTCACGAACTACGTAGTCTTCATGAAGGAGATCAGCATAGTCTTTATCTGCGAACCAACGTGATTCCCAGTCTTTGATGATACCTACGCGAAGACCAGTTGGGTTAATCTTCTGACCCACGGTAATCCCTCCTTATTTTTCAGATACCACGATGTGAACGTGGCTCGTACGTTTGTTGATGCGGCTTGCGCGACCCATTGCACGTGGGCGGAAACGTTTGAGCGTTGGACCTTCGTTTACGTAAGCCTCAGTAACTACGAGGTTTTCGATGTTCATGTCGAAGTTGTGCTCAGCGTTCGCGATTGCCGATTTCAATACTTTCTCAACGATTGGCGTTGCTGCCTTGTTCGTGTAAGCAAGAATCGAAAGTGCTTCGCCGATTTGCTTCCCGCGGATTAAGTCTACTACGAGACGTGCCTTACGAGGAGCAATGCGAACCATATTAGCCGATGCTTTTGATTGCATAATGAGTACCTCCCCTCAGATTAACGTTTCGTTTTCTTATCGTTTCCAGCATGTCCTTTGTAAGAACGTGTTGGAGCGAATTCACCAAGTTTGTGACCGACCATATCTTCTGTCACGTAAACCGGTACGTGTTTACGACCATCGTAGACAGCGATCGTGTGACCGATGAACTCTGGGAAGATTGTCGAGCGGCGTGACCAAGTTTTGATGACATGTTTGTCACCAGCTTCGTTGGCTTTATCAACCTTAGCGAGCAGATGGTGATCTGCGAATGGACCTTTTTTCAAGCTGCGACCCATAGTTGTACCTCCCTTTGGCATGATTCAGGAACGGTTCCTACGAACCGTCCAGAAATCATGTAATTATTTTTTAGAACGACGGACGATATATTTATCGCTCGCTTTGTTTTTCTTACGAGTTTTGTATCCGAGTGCCGGTTTACCCCAAGGAGTAAGTGGGCCCGAACGACCGATTGGAGCACGTCCTTCACCACCACCGTGTGGGTGATCGACTGGGTTCATGACAGAACCACGAACTGTAGGACGTTTTCCGAGCCAGCGTGAACGACCAGCTTTACCGATATTGACGAGCTCGTGCTCTTCATTACCGACAGCGCCGACTGTTGCACGGCAAGTAGCAAGGATCATACGAGTTTCGCCTGATTGAAGACGAACGATCGCGTATTTACCATCTTTACCGAGAAGCTGAGCAGAAGTACCAGCTGCGCGAACGAGCTGACCACCTTTACCTGGCTTAAGTTCGATGTTGTGGATCAACGTACCGACTGGGATGTTTGAAAGTGGAAGAGCATTACCGACTTTAATGTCAGCTTCTGGTCCAGCCATGACTTGCATGTCTACTTTCAAGCCTTTCGGTGCGAGGATGTAGCGTTTTTCACCATCGATGTAGTGGATCAATGCGATGTTAGCAGAGCGGTTTGGATCGTACTCAATTGTAGCGACACGACCAGCGATGCCATCCTTGTTCCGTTTGAAGTCGATGATACGATATTTACGTTTGTGTCCGCCACCTTGGTGACGTACTGTCAAGCGACCTTGGTTGTTACGTCCGCCCTTTTTCGAAAGCTTTTCAGTTAACGATTTTTCAGGACGTGAAGCCGTAATCTCAGCAAAGTCAAGTGCAGTCATATTACGACGACCGTTAGTGGTCGGTTTAAACTTTTTAATTCCCATCGAGAGTTCCCTCCTTTTCTACAGAGTTCCGATTAACCGAGGTAATCGAGTTCTTTGCTATCTGCAGTAAGCGTGACGACCGCTTTTTTGCGGCGTGCTGTGTAACCAGCGTGACGACCTACGCGTTTTGCTTTTGGTTTTGAGATCAATGTGTTGACTTTGTCAACTTTCACTCCGAAGATCGCTTCAACTGCATCTTTGATTTGAGTCTTAGATGCCTTCACGTCTACTTCGAATGTGTACTTTTTCTCAGCCATTTGGTTTACTGAACGTTCAGTAATGACAGGACGTTTGATAATGTCGTGTGTGTGTGCCATTATGCAAGCACCTCCTCTACTCTCGCAACAGCGTCCTTCGTAATGATGACTTTGTCATGAGCGACAAGATCAAGGACGTTTACACCTGCAGCGTCAACGACTGTGACACCTGGGATGTTGCGTGTTGAAAGAACGACTGACTCGTTGTAATCAGCAGTAACGACGAGAACTTTACGTTCGATTGAAAGAGCAGCGAATACTGCGATCATGTCCTTAGTTTTAGGAGCATCGATTGTCAATCCTTCAAGAACGATGAACTCGTTGTTAGCGACTTTCGAAGAAAGTGCTGAACGAAGTGCGAGACGACGAACCTTTTTAGGAAGTTTGTAAGCGTACGAACGTGGTGTTGGACCGAAGACAGTTCCACCGCCAACCCATTGTGGCGAACGGATCGAACCTTGGCGTGCACGACCAGTACCTTTTTGTTTCCATGGTTTACGGCCGCCACCGCGAACTTCCGAGCGACCTTTTGTATCATGTGTACCTTGGCGACGTGAAGCTTGTTGCATGACGATTGCATCGTATACGACTGCTTCATTTGGCTCGATTCCGAAAACGGCATCTGCGAGCTCGATGTCTCCAACTTGTGTACCTGTTTGGTTAAGCAAAGCTACTTTAGGCATTCGTTATTCCTCCTTTCCTTGCAAACGGATTAGTTGCCTTTAACCGCAGTTTTGATGACAACTTGGCTCTTACGTGCGCCTGGGATAGCACCCTTGACGAGGAGTAAGCCGCGTTCTGCATCAACTTTTACGATTTCAAGGTTTTGAACAGTGATTTGCTCTCCACCCATGCGTCCAGGGAGCAATTTCCCTTTGAATACACGGTTAGGAGCAACAGGACCCATTGAACCTGGGCGACGGTGGTAACGCGAACCGTGAGCCATTGGACCACGTGATTGGTTGTGACGCTTGATTGCACCAGCGAAACCTTTACCTTTCGACGTACCTGTTACATCAACCATTTCGCCTGCAGCGAAAGTATCTGCTTTAATCTCTTGACCGATTTCGAAATCTGCTACTGATGTACGGATTTCTTTAATGAAGCGCTTAGGTGTCGCGTTTGCTTTCGCAGCGTGACCTTTTTGCGGTTTGTTTTGACGACCTTCTTTGATATCACCAAAGCCGAGTTGGACTGCTTCGTAACCGTCAACTTCCGTTGTTTTCAATTGAAGAACAACGTTACCTTCGACTGAAACGACAGTAACAGGGACGACTTCGCCTGACTCGTTGAAGATTTGTGTCATACCGAGTTTAGTTCCTAAGATTCCTTTAGCCATGAGATACACCTCCTAATATTGAATGATTTTGATCTTCTGGCTAGTATCAACTATCTATAGAAGAAAAATTAAAGTTTGATTTCGATGTCAACGCCCGATGGAAGTTCGAGACGCATAAGCGCATCAACAGTTTTCGGTGTTGGGTTAACGATGTCGATCAAACGTTTGTGTGTACGCATTTCGAACTGCTCACGAGCATCTTTATACTTGTGAACGGCACGAAGTACTGTGTAGACCGCTTTCTCCGTTGGGAGTGGGATCGGACCAGATACAGTAGCACCTGAACGTTTTGCTGTGTCGACAATCTTCTCAGCCGATTGATCAAGCACGCGGTGATCGTATGCTTTCAAACGGATCCGAATTTTTTCATTTGCCATGTTATTTCCCTCCTTTTCGCCTATTTCGTAAATAGACATTCTCCGCGGAAATTTCCACACTAGCCATGGCAATGCCGCCTGGTGTGTCATAACCTCCCGCTTCATCGCGTTGTGTTTGTGACCAACATATTCTATCATACTGAATCACCAGCAAGAATGCAAGCACTAATAAAATAGAATATGTATTCAAGTCTCTCACCACTCGCACAAACACTTTCCTCAGTATATAAGATGTCAGACCATGTTGCAAGACTGTTTTCAAAGAAATGAAAAAAGGTCTTCCGCCACGGGAGACGGAAGACCTTTGTCTTAAAAATTACTCAACGATTTCTGTAACTGATCCAGCGCCTACTGTACGGCCACCTTCACGGATTGAGAAACGAGTTTCTTTTTCAAGAGCGATTGGTGCGATGAGTTCAACAGTCATTTCGATGTTGTCCCCAGGCATAACCATTTCAGTACCTTCTGGAAGTTGAACCATACCAGTTACGTCAGTTGTACGGAAGTAGAACTGCGGGCGGTAGTTCGCGAAGAATGGCGTGTGACGGCCACCCTCTTCTTTAGAAAGAACGTAAACTTGCGCTTTGAACTTTTTGTGTGGTGTGATTGTGTTTGGTTTCGCGAGAACTTGTCCACGCTCGATGTCGTCACGTGATACACCACGGAGAAGAGCACCGATGTTGTCGCCAGCTTCAGCATAGTCAAGAAGCTTACGGAACATCTCTACGCCAGTACATACTGATTTTTTAGTTTCTTCGTGAAGACCAACGATTTCGATCTCGTCGTTGACTTTAAGAACTCCACGCTCAACGCGGCCAGTAGCAACTGTACCACGACCAGTGATTGAGAAGACATCCTCAACTGGCATCATGAAGTCTTTTTCAGTGTCACGAGTTGGTTCTGGGATGTACTCATCGACAGCTGCCATGAGTTCCATGATTTTTTCTTCCCATTTAGCTTCGCCGTTAAGCGCGCCAAGAGCAGAACCTTGGATAACTGGGAGGTCATCACCTGGGAAGTCGTACTCAGAAAGAAGCTCACGGATTTCCATTTCGACGAGCTCAAGAAGCTCTTCGTCGTCAACCATGTCAACTTTGTTCATGAATACTACGATGAAAGGAACACCTACTTGACGTGAAAGCAAGATGTGCTCACGTGTTTGTGGCATTGGACCATCTGTTGCAGAAACAACGAGGATCGCGCCGTCCATTTGTGCAGCACCAGTGATCATGTTTTTAACATAGTCAGCGTGACCTGGGCAGTCAACGTGTGCATAGTGGCGTTTTTCTGTTTCGTACTCGATGTGAGCTGTTGCGATTGTGATACCGCGCTCGCGCTCTTCTGGAGCACCATCGATTTGGTCAAACTTAGTTGCAGCTTTACCTTGTGCTTTTGCAAGTACAGCTGAGATAGCTGCTGTTAAAGTTGTTTTACCGTGGTCGACGTGGCCGATTGTACCAACGTTAACGTGCGGTTTAGAACGGTCGAATTTTTCCTTACCCATTCTGAATTCCTCCTCTATGTGTCTAATAATTTTTTATAACTAGGAAGGTGAGTCGTAAGATAACGTACACCTTCCTTAGCTTACACTAATCATAAAAGCGTGACAACCTGTGAAGGATTAGCCGTTCGCTTTTTTGATGATTTCTTCCGCAACTGATTTCGGTACTTCTTCGTAGTGATCGAAGTGCATCGAGTACGTTCCGCGACCTTGTGTGCGTGAACGAAGACCAGTAGCGTATCCGAACATTTCAGAAAGTGGAATCATTGAACGGACAACTTGAGCGTTACCGCGTGCTTCCATACCTTCTACGCGACCACGGCGTGATGTAACATCACCCATGATGTCTCCCATGTATTCGTCTGGGATGACGATTTCAACTTTCATCATTGGCTCAAGGATAACAGCGCCGCTCTTATCTTTGAGTTGTTTGACTGCCATTGAAGCCGCAACTTTAAATGCCATCTCGTTTGAGTCGACATCGTGGTACGATCCGAAGACGAGTGAAGCTTTTACGTCAACGACCGGGTAACCAGCAAGGATACCGTTTTGAAGTGCTTCTTCGATTCCGTTCTCAACCGCTGGGATGTATTCACGTGGAACAACACCACCGACGATTTTGTTGTTGAACTCGAAGCCAGCGCCTTCTTCGTTCGGCTCGAATTCTACGACGACGTGACCATACTGACCACGACCACCAGATTGACGAGCGAACTTCGAATCGATCTTCGCCGCTTGGCGGATCGTTTCACGGTAAGCTACTTGTGGAGCACCAACGTTTGCTTCGACTTTGAACTCGCGACGCATACGGTCAACGATGATGTCGAGGTGAAGCTCACCCATACCTGAGATGATCGTTTGACCAGTCTCTGGGTTTGTTTCAGTGCGGAACGTTGGATCCTCTTCAGCAAGCTTAGCAAGGGCTTGACCCATTTTATCTTGGTCAGCTTTCGTTTTTGGTTCGATAGCGACCGAGATAACTGGTTCTGGGAATGTCATTGATTCGAGAACGACGTTGTCTTTCTCTGCACAAAGCGTATCTCCAGTAGTTGTATCTTTCAAACCTACAGCTGCAGCGATGTCACCCGCGTATACCATCGGGATCTCTTCACGGCTGTTTGCGTGCATTTGAAGAATACGTCCAAGACGCTCACGTTTGCCTTTTGTTGAGTTTTTAACGTACGATCCTGCCGAAGCTGTACCAGAGTACACACGGAAGAATGTAAGTTTACCGACGTAAGGGTCAGTCATGACTTTGAACGCGAGTGCAGAGAATGGTGCTTCGTCCGAAGACTCACGCACGATTTCTTCATCCGTATCCATGTCGATACCTGAGATCGCTTTAACGTCGATTGGTGATGGGAGGTAATCGAGAACTGCGTCAAGCATAAGCTGAACACCTTTGTTCTTGAATGCCGAACCTACGAGTACAGGATAGAAGTCAACTGTCAGAGTTGCTTTACGGATAGCCGCTTTCAACTCGTCGATTGTGATTTCTTCACCCTCGAGGTATTTCATCATCAATTCTTCTTCGTAATCCGCAACTGCTTCGATCAATGATCCACGGAGTTCTTCAGCTTGATCAGCGAGATCAGCTGGGAAACCGTCAGTCACTTCGATGTCAGTTCCGAGATCGTTGCCGTACATGTATGTTTTCTGTTCGACGAGATCGATGATTCCTTTGAATTCATCTTCCGCACCGATTGGAAGTTGGATCGCGTGTGCGTTCGCTTGGAGGCGTTCGCGAAGCGTTCCGACCGAGTACAAGAAGTCTGCACCGATTTTATCCATTTTGTTAACGAAAACGATACGTGGTACGCCGTAAGTTGTAGCTTGGCGCCATACTGTCTCAGTTTGTGGCTCAACACCAGACTGAGCGTCAAGTACTGCTACCGCACCATCAAGTACGCGAAGTGAACGTTCAACCTCAACTGTGAAGTCTACGTGTCCAGGTGTATCGATGATGTTTACGCGGTTACCTTTCCATTGAGCAGTTGTTGCTGCCGATGTAATCGTGATCCCACGCTCTTGCTCTTGCTCCATCCAGTCCATTTGTGAAGCACCTTCGTGCGTTTCACCAATCTTGTGGATACGACCCGTGTAATACAGGATACGCTCAGTCGTTGTTGTTTTACCAGCATCGATGTGAGCCATGATCCCGATGTTACGAGTGTTCTTAAGGGAGAATTCTCTTGCCATCTTTAAACATTCTCCTTTCGCATTTTAGTTTAGTGGTCGTGTGTTGCCACACGTCATGACTATACCCGAAAGCCACCTCATAATTCCATTAAAAATGGCATGCATGAGGTGGTGATTTTCGGAATTACCAGCGGTAGTGAGCAAACGCTTTGTTCGCTTCCGCCATTTTGTGCATATCTTCGCGCTTCTTAACAGAAGCACCAGTGTTGTTTGCAGCGTCCATGATTTCGTTAGCAAGGCGCGCATCCATAGTTTTTTCGTTACGGAGACGTGAGTAGTTCACGAGGTAACGAAGTGCAAGTGTCGTACGACGCTCTGGGCGAACTTCGACAGGAACTTGATAGTTAGCTCCACCTACACGGCGTGCTTTAACTTCAAGAACTGGCATGATGTTGTTCATCGCTTCTTCAAAGACTTCCATTGCATCGCGACCTGAACGTTCAGCGATAGTTTCGAAAGCTTTGTATAAGATTTGTTGAGCAGTACCTTTTTTACCATCTAACATAAGACGGTTGATAAGGCGGGTAACGAGTTTAGAGTTGTAGATCGGATCAGCCATTACATCACGACGTTCTGCTTGACCTTTACGTGGCATTCCGAGTCCCTCCTTTCATATAGTGAGGTGATATCTTAAGATATCTAGATTATTTTTTAACTTTAGGACGTTTAGTACCGTATTTCGAACGACCTTGCATACGGCCGTCAACACCAGCTGTATCAAGCGCACCACGAACGATGTGGTAACGTACCCCTGGTAAGTCTTTTACACGGCCGCCGCGGATAAGAACAACACTGTGCTCTTGAAGGTTGTGGCCGATACCTGGGATGTAAGCTGTTACTTCCATTGTGTTCGTCAAACGTACACGTGCGTATTTACGAAGAGCCGAGTTCGGTTTCTTCGGAGTCATTGTACCTACACGAGTACAAACACCACGTTTTTGTGGTGAGCTGATGTCAGTACGAGCTTTAATGAAGCTGTTGTACCCTTTGTTCAGCGCTGGCGAATCTGATTTCACAACTTTTGATTGACGTCCTTTACGGACTAATTGGTTGATAGTAGGCATCTTTGAGATCCTCCCTTCCTGAATTCATGACAAATTTCAAAACCACCGAGCCGGGTGGTTCATCGAAAGTCATAATGAAACGTTTTGCGTGGCTCAGGCATTCCATCGCCACACAAAACGCATTATCAAACTTTCTTAATGGCAACAGCTGTTGCTGCGACATCGATTCCACAAGCTTTTCCAAGCTCTTGCTTAGAAGGAACATTCACGACTGGAACGTTAGCTTGTTTCGCCGCATCGAGCAATGCTTGTTTTACGTGTTCATCTGCGTCATCCGCAATGATCACTTCCGACGCCTTGCCAGATCGCAATGCTTTGAGCGTTTGCTTTTGACCGACAAACTTCAAATCTGCGCCGACTACTTTTTTGTAAGACATGAAGATATCCTCCAAAATAACACAGCCGGTTGGCAACACTATATCATAGTAGCACCGCCATACCGGCGTGTCAAGGCGTTTTATTCTACCGGAGAATCGGCTTCTACAGGTGCTTCGCCAGCTACTTCGAGATCGATCTGACGGTAACGTGACATCCCAGTACCAGCTGGAACCAACTTACCGATGATGACGTTCTCTTTCAAGCCGCGAAGGTAGTCGCTCTTCCCTTTAATCGCTGCATCCGTAAGGACACGAGTCGTTTCTTGGAACGACGCAGCCGATAGGAATGAATCTGTTTCAAGTGACGCTTTCGTGATACCGAGAAGAACTGGTTTCGCCGAAGCGAGAGCTTTCCCGTTACGGAGCGCTTCTTTACAAGCTTCCTTGAACGTGCTGATATCGACGAGCGAACCTGGTAAGAGTGAAGTCTCACCAGACTCGATGACACGTACGCGACGGATCATTTGGCGAACCATGACCTCGACGTGTTTGTCACCGATCTCAACCCCTTGCATCCGGTATACTTTTTGAACTTCTTGGAGCAAGTAGTTCTGAACGCCGGATACACCTTTAACGTTCAAGAGTTCTTTCGGATCGATCGAACCTTCCGTGAAGACTTGACCAGCTTTGACCTCGTCCCCGAGCTGAACACGTAGACGCGAACCGAATGGGATCGTGTATGTGCGTGTTTCGCTGAGTCCTTGGACCGTCAATTCACGTTTGTCACGCGATTCCGTGAAGTCGATGACTTGACCATCGATTTCCGAAATGACCGCTTGACCTTTCGGGTTACGCGCTTCGAACAACTCTTGGATACGCGGAAGACCTTGTGTGATATCGTCCCCGGCAACCCCACCTGTGTGGAAGGTACGCATTGTAAGCTGCGTTCCTGGCTCACCGATTGATTGTGCCGCGATGATACCGACAGCTTCGCCGACTTCGACGTCGTTGCCTGTAGCCAAGTTACGTCCGTAACATTTCTTACAGACACCATGGCTTGTGTTACATGTGAAGGCAGTACGGATCTCAACGTTATCGACACCAGCGTCCGTGATGGCACGCGCGAGGTCTTCATCGATGAGTTCGTTCGTTGAAACGAGGACTTCTCCTGTTTCTGGGTGAACGACGTTTTCGAATGCAGTACGGCCGACGAGACGGTCGTAGAGACTTTCGATTTCTTCCGTTCCTTCACGGAGTGCTGTGACGCGGATACCACGATCCGTTCCACAATCATCTTCACGAATGATGACGTCTTGAGCAACGTCAACAAGACGACGAGTCAGGTAACCTGAGTCAGCCGTTTTCAAGGCTGTATCGGCAAGACCTTTACGTGCACCGTGTGTTGAGATGAAGTATTCCTGTACCGTTAGACCTTCACGGAACGATGATTTGATCGGGAGCTCGATGATCCGTCCACTTGGAGCGGCCATGAGCCCACGCATACCAGCGAGCTGCGTGAAGTTCGACGCGTTACCACGGGCACCGGAGTCACTCATCATGAAGATCGGGTTGAGACGGTTGAGGGATTTCATCAGACGAGACTGAATTTCATCCTTCGCATCATTCCACGATTTAACGACGCGCTCATAGCGCTCGTCTTCTGTGATGAGACCACGACGGTACGATTTCATGACGCGATCGACATTGTCCTGCGCTTCAACAAGAATCTCTTGTTTATCCGGAAGAACGATGATGTCCGCGATCCCTACCGTGATACCGGCACGAGTCGAGTGTTTGAATCCGAGGTTTTTCATGCGGTCGAGCATGCGACTTGTTTCTGTCGTCTCAAACCGTTTGAAGACTTCCGCGATGACATTTCCAAGGAATCCTTTTTTGAACGGGTCGATAATCGGACGGTTCTTCAGTTCTGCCGCGACATCTGTTCCTTTTTCAAGGAAGTACTTGTCTGGCGTCGCTTCTTGAAGGTTCGTCATCGTTGGTTCGTTCAAGTAAGGGAACGTCGTTGGGAGGATCTCGTTGAAGATCAACTTACCGACTGTTGTAATCAATAATTTCTCGTTTTGCTCTTCCGTGAATGTCGGGTTCTTCAGAACGCCGGCTGGAATCGCAACACGTGTATGGAAGTGCGCATAACCGTTTTGGTAAGCGATGAGCGCTTCGTTCACTGTCGAGAAGATTTTACCTTCGCCGATCGCGTTTTCGCGCTCGAGCGTGAGGTAGTAGTTACCGAGGACCATATCCTGCGATGGTGTAACAACAGGTTTACCGTCTTTCGGGTTCAAGATGTTTTGTGCAGCGAGCATGAGAAGACGTGCTTCTGCTTGTGCTTCTGCCGAAAGTGGTACGTGAACCGCCATTTGGTCACCATCGAAATCGGCGTTGTATGCCGTACATACGAGTGGGTGAAGGCGAATCGCGCGTCCTTCGACGAGCGTTGGTTCGAACGCCTGGATACCGAGACGGTGAAGTGTCGGTGCACGGTTCAAGAGAACCGGATGCTCACGGATGACTTCTTCGAGGACATCCCAGATTTCAGGTTGAACGCGCTCGATTTTCCGTTTCGCACTCTTGATGTTCGGTGCGATGCCACGAGAGACGAGTTCTTTCATGACGAACGGTTTGAAGAGTTCAAGGGCCATTTCTTTTGGAAGACCACATTGATACATCTTCAAGTTTGGACCAACGACGATAACCGAACGACCAGAGTAGTCGACACGTTTACCGAGCAAGTTTTGACGGAAACGTCCTTGTTTCCCTTTCAACATGTGTGAAAGTGATTTAAGTGGACGGTTACCTGGTCCAGTGACTGGACGACCACGACGACCGTTATCGATCAAAGCATCGACTGCTTCTTGAAGCATCCGTTTTTCATTCTGAACGATGATGTTCGGAGCGCCAAGGTCAAGAAGACGCTTGAGACGGTTGTTACGGTTGATGACGCGGCGGTACAAGTCGTTCAAGTCAGACGTCGCGAAACGTCCGCCATCGAGTTGAACCATCGGACGAAGTTCCGGTGGGATGACTGGAAGTACTTCAAGCACCATCCATTCTGGATTGTTGCCTGAGTTACGGAACGCATCGAGGACTTCAAGGCGTTTGATCGCACGCGTACGACGTTGTCCTTGAATCATACGAAGCTCTTCACGTAATGCAGCGACTTCTTTATCGAGTTCTACATCACGGAGCAATTTACGAACTGCTTCCGCACCCATTTCAGCAGTGAACGAACGACCGAACTTCTCACGATATGCACGGTATTCTTTCTCTGAAAGGAGTTGTTTCTTCTCAAGTGTCGATTCGCCTGGATCTGTGACGACGTACGACGCGAAGTAGATGATCTCTTCTAACGCACGCGGTGACATGTCGAGGACGAGTCCCATACGGCTAGGAATTCCTTTGAAGTACCAAATGTGCGAAACCGGTGCTGCGAGCTCGATGTGACCCATGCGCTCACGACGGACTTTCGACTTCGTGACTTCAACGCCACAGCGGTCACAAATGATTCCTTTATAACGGATCCGTTTGTATTTACCACAGTAACATTCCCAGTCTTTTGTTGGACCAAAGATACGTTCACAGAACAAACCGTCTTTCTCCGGTTTGAGTGTACGATAGTTGATCGTCTCCGGCTTTTTCACTTCCCCGAAAGACCATGAACGGATCTTTTCGGGGGAAGCGAGGCCGATTTGCATATATTCAAATCTATTAACATCTACCAAGGGGTGGACCTCCCTTTCGCTTATTCCTCTTCAGTAACAACTGGTGCGACAGGCGCTTGAACTTCTTCGAGTGCTGGAGTCGCGTTCGGGATATTGTCCTCGTCTTCGTCGCGCATTTCGATCTCTTCATCATCAGCAGACATCATCTTGACGTCCATACCGAGTGATTGAAGCTCTTTAATGAGGACTCGGAACGATTCCGGTACGCCCGGTTGTGGTACATTCTCACCTTTGACGATTGCTTCGTACGCTTTAACACGACCGATCGTGTCATCCGACTTGATTGTAAGGATCTCTTGGAGCGTGTAGGCTGCGCCGTATGCTTCAAGTGCCCATACTTCCATCTCACCGAAACGCTGACCACCGAACTGGGCTTTACCACCGAGCGGTTGTTGTGTAACGAGTGAGTATGGTCCTGTCGAACGTGCGTGAAGTTTATCATCGACCATGTGAGCAAGTTTAATCATATACATGACACCGACAGAGATGCGGTTATCGAACGCTTCACCCGAACGACCATCATAAAGGACAGTCTTCGCGTCGCGATCCATACCTGCTTCTTCAATCGTTGCCCAAACATCTTCCTCACGCGCACCATCGAATACTGGTGATGCGACTTTGATGCCGAGTTGACGTGCTGCCATCCCGAGGTGAAGCTCGAGCAACTGCCCGATGTTCATCCGTGATGGAACCCCAAGTGGGTTCAACATGATGTCAATTGGTGTACCGTCTGGCATATACGGCATGTCTTCTTCTGGAAGGATACGCGAGATAACACCTTTGTTACCGTGACGACCCGCCATTTTGTCACCCTCGTGAATCTTACGCTTCTGAACGATGTAAGCACGAATCAACTGGTTGACACCAGGTGAGAGCTCGTCCCCATTATCGCGGTCGAAGATTTTGACGTCGAGGATGATTCCATCACCACCGTGTGGTACACGGAGAGATGTATCACGGACTTCACGTGCTTTTTCACCGAAGATTGCATGAAGAAGACGTTCTTCCGCTGTCAATTCCGTTACACCCTTCGGCGTAACTTTACCGACGAGGATATCGCCGTCCTTGACTTCCGCACCGACACGGATGATTCCGCGATCGTCGAGGTTTTTCAAGGCATCATCACCGACGTTCGGAATATCACGTGTGATTTCTTCCGGTCCGAGTTTCGTATCACGCGACTCACATTCGTATTCTTCAATGTGGATCGATGTGTAGACGTCGTCTTTAACAAGACGCTCACTCATGATGACAGCATCCTCATAGTTGTAACCATCCCATGTCATGAAACCGACGAGTACGTTACGACCAAGCGCAAGTTCCCCACCGTCCATCGATGGACCATCTGCAAGGATCTCGCCTTTATCGACTGGGTCGCCTGCTTTGATGATTGGTTTTTGGTTATAACACGTTCCTTGGTTAGAACGGATGAATTTTTGAATCTTGTAACGATCGAGTTCACCTTCAACGATGTTGCCATCGACTTCCGTCGTACGACGGACAAGGATTTCACGCGCCGTGACACGCTCAGCGATCCCTGCGTGCTTCGCAACGACAGCGGCTCCTGAGTCTTTCGCAGACACGTACTCCATTCCTGTACCGACAATCGGAGATTCCGGGTTCAGAAGTGGGACGGCCTGACGTTGCATGTTCGCTCCCATGAGGGCACGGTTCGAGTCATCGTTCTCAAGGAACGGGATACAAGCCGTTGCGGCAGATACAACCTGCTTCGGCGAAACGTCCATGTAATCGACACGTGCTGGTTCGACAGACAAGTTTTGTCCACGGAAACGTGAAAGGACGTGTGAATCTTTGAACGTCTTCTCTTCCGTCAACAACATGTTTGCCTGTGCGACGACGTAGAGATCCTCTTCGTCAGCAGTCATGTAGTGGATTTCATCCGTGACGACGCCCGTTTCCGGATCCACACGACGATATGGCGCTTCGATGAAGCCGTACTCATTGACCTTCGCGTACGAAGACAACGAGTTGATCAAACCAATGTTTGGTCCCTCTGGCGTTTCGATCGGACACATACGGGAATAGTGCGAGTAGTGTACGTCACGAACTTCGAAACCAGCGCGCTCACGTGTCAAACCACCCGGTCCGAGTGCTGAAAGACGACGTTTGTGCGTCAATTCCGCAAGCGGGTTCGTTTGGTCCATGAACTGAGACAACTGCGAGCTACCGAAGAACTCTTTAATCGATGCGATAACTGGACGAATGTTGATCAATGCCTGTGGCGTGATCGCATTCTGATCCTGAATCGACATCCGCTCCTTAACGACACGTTCCATCCGTGAGAGACCGATCCGGAATTGGTTCTGGAGCAGCTCACCGACTGAACGGAGACGACGGTTACCAAGGTGGTCGATATCGTCTGTCGTACCGACTTCATGCAACAAGTTGAAGAAGTAGTTGATGGCAGCAATCATGTCAGCAGGCGTGATGTGCTTGATGTCACGATCGATGTTACCGTTACCGATGATATTGATGATGCGTTCACCTTCAGCATCGTCCGGTGCGAACACCTTGATTGACTGTAAGTTGAAAGCCTCACCCTGCGTCACGCCGCCAGTAGGCGTCGCTTCGATGTAACCAACGGATCCTTCGAGGAATGGAAGAACTTTATCGAGCATACGACGATCAAGGACCGTTCCTGCTTCCGCGATGACTTCACCTGTCTCAGGATCAACAAGCGTTTCCGCAAGTTTTTGACCGAAGAGACGGTTCTTAAGATGAAGCTTTTTATTGATTTTATAACGACCAACGTTTGCCAAATCATAACGTTTCGGGTCAAAGAAGCGCGACACGAGCAACGCTTTTGCGTTTTCGACTGTCGGCGGCTCTCCCGGACGTAGACGCTCATAAATCTCGATGAGGGCTTTTTCCGTTGATTCCGTATTATCTTTTTCAAGTGAATTCCGGAGGTACTCATCATCACCGAGAAGATCGATGATTTCCTGATCCGTACCGAAACCAAGAGCACGTAAAAGAACCGTTACTGGAATCTTACGCGTGCGATCAATGCGAACATAAACGATGTCTTTCGCGTCTGTCTCGAGCTCGAGCCATGCACCACGGTTTGGGATGACTGTCGCGGAGAATCCACGCTTACCGTTCTTATCTAACTTATTGTTGTAATAAACACTTGGCGAACGAACAAGCTGCGAAACGATTACGCGCTCCGCTCCATTGATGATGAATGTTCCCGACTCCGTCATAAGCGGGAAGTCACCCATGAAGACTTCTTGTTCTTTCAATTCACCCGTCTCTTTATTTTGAAGACGGACTTTAACGCGTAGTGGTGCCGAATAGGTCACGTCGCGCTCTTTCGATTCATCGATCGAATACTTCGGCTCTCCGAGCGAGTAGTCGATGAATTCTAATACGAGATTCCCTGTGAAATCGGAAATCGGCGAAATGTCATGAAACATCTCACGAAGACCTTCCCGCAGGAACCACTCATACGAATTCGTTTGAATCTCGATTAAGTTTGGAAGTTCCAATACTTCGCTGATACGTGCATAGCTTCTTCTCTGACGGTGACGACCGTACTGAACAAGTTGACCAGTCAACTGATTCACCTCTCAGACCCACTTCTTCTTATAGAGAAGGACGGGTGTAATATCGAACATTGAAGCCATTTTTTGATTGATAAGCGCAAAAAAGCGACGTCTTGTCTACTCAATCATCTGTAGTCGAGAACGCCAGCTGCTTTCAAACATCTTATCCAAAAATCACTCCAATGGCATTTTATAATACTATCATAGACACAACATGCGGTCAACGACAAATCCTTCGATTTGTCAAGACCGAATTGATTTAAATATCGAGTACCCTTTATCGCGGGTAACTGTCTCACACATACCGAATACGTCTTCCATCAATTTCTTCGCTGATGGTCCACCTTGTTTCTTTTGAATGACGACCCAAAGCTCGCCGCCGACGACAAGGTGATCATACGCTTCCCGGAGAATACGATGGACGACCGTTTTTCCCGCCCGAATCGGTGGATTCGTCACGATCGCTGCGAATGTCGATTCGCCTACCCCATCATACCCGTCACTCACACCGGTCGTCACGGAAACACCGTTCGCGCGCGCATTGTCTGCCGCTAGTTCGAGCGCCCGTTCATTGACATCGATCAAGTGTGCCGGACGACCCGTCGACTTCGAAAGCGCGATGCCCATCGGTCCGTATCCGCAACCGACATCCAAGATGTCTCCCGCTACAGCCGGTTCCGTGAATGCCTCGATCAACAGACGGGAACCAAAATCGATTCCGTTCTTCGAAAAGACACCATGGTCCGATGTAAAGCGGAGCGTCTGACCACGCAGAACATATTCCCACGTCTTCGGATCTCGTTTCGATGAAGGGTCATTCGTATAATAATGATCCGCCATGTTTCCTTCCCCTCTCATGTAAAAGATGAAAACAAAAGAAGCTCGCAATGCGAGCTTCTCTTGTTTCTACGGAAGAAGAAAATTACTTAACTTCTACAGTAGCGCCAGCTTCTTCAAGCTTAGCTTTCATTGCTTCAGCGTCTTCTTTCGAAACGCCTTCTTTAACTGGTGCTGGAGTTCCGTCTACGAGAGCTTTCGCTTCTTTAAGACCGAGACCAGTCAATTCGCGAACTGCTTTGATGACGTTGATTTTACCAGATCCAGCGTTAGTAAGGATAACGTCGAATTCAGTTTGCTCTTCAGCTGCTGCGCCTGCGCCAGCACCTGCAACTGCTACTGGAGCTGCTGCTGATACGCCGAATTCTTCTTCGATTGTTTTTACGAGTTCGTTAAGTTCAAGAACAGTCATGCCCTTGAGGTCTTCGATAAATTGCTCTTTGTTGAAAGCCATTATGGTTTTCCTCCTTTGATTTAGCCCACGTTGGGGTGTGAAAATTGTGTTGGTTGCCTATCCCGCTAAGCAGAAATTAAGCAGATTGTTCTTCTTTTTGCTCTGCGATTGCGTTCGTTGCCACCGCGAGTCCACGGATTGGCGCTTGAAGCACGCTGAGGAGCATCGAAAGGAGACCTTCGCGTGATGGAAGTTCCGCAAGGGCTTTGACATCTTCTACTGAAGTGACTTTGCCTTCGATGATACCACCTTTAAGTTCGAGAGCCTTGTGCGTTTTAGCGAAGTCGTTCAAGATCTTAGCTGGCGCGATAACGTCTTCATTGCTGAAGGCGATCGCACTAGGACCTGTGAAGACTTCATCAAGACCTTCGAGGTTGCTTTGAACTGCCGCGCGGCGGAGGAGACCGTTTTTGTAAACTTTGAATTCAACGCCCGCTTCGCGGAGTTGTTTACGAAGTTCAGTGACTTCTTCTACTGTGAGACCACGGTAGTCGACGACAACTGTTCCTGCGCTCGCTTGGAGTTTCTCAGCGATCTCAGATACGAGATCCGCTTTGACAGCGATAACTTTTTCGTTTGCCATTTCTGTTGCACCTCCTGGTAGATGAAATGTACCGGTGCGAGGGGCTGCTCGATTTCAAATAAAAAGCCTCCGTCTGCAGAGCAGAGGAGGCGTAATCGTCAAAAAGGATACCTGAACAAACAGGCTCTCTGAGCAAGAACACCTCGGAAGGATTTATGCCCATGTGAGCACCTTCTGTCTACGGTATGTCGAAATATATCAACGTTTTATACTGTAACAGCGTTCTTAGAACGTTGTCAAGTTCGTTTTAGACGAAATTATTTCGCGAAGTCAGCTGAAGATACTTTTACACCAGGACCCATTGTAGAAGCGATCGCGATGTTCTTAAGGTATACACCTTTAGCAGTAGCAGGCTTAACTTTTACGAGAGTTTCGATAACTGTGTTGATGTTATCAACGAGTTTCTCGTTATCGAATGATTTTTTACCGACAGGAACGTGGATGTTACCTGATTTGTCGACACGGTACTCAACTTTACCAGCTTTGATATCGTTGATTGCTTTTGTGACGTCAAATGTAACTGTACCTGTTTTCGGGTTTGGCATGAGGCCTTTTGGTCCGAGAACGCGACCAAGTTTACCAACTTCACCCATCATGTCTGGTGTCGCGACGATAACGTCGAAGTCGAACCATCCTTGTTGGATTTTGTTGATGTACTCAGCATCACCAGCGTAATCTGCTCCAGCAGCTTCCGCTTCTTTTAATTTCTCACCTTTCGCGAAGACGAGAACTTTTTGTGTTTTACCAGTACCGTGTGGCAATACGACTGCTCCACGGATTTGTTGGTCTGCTTTCTTCGGATCTACTCCGAGACGAACAGCCAATTCGATAGTCTCATCGAATTTCGCAGTTGCAGATTTTTTAGTCAAATCTACAGCTTCTGCGAGTTCGTATGAAACCGTACGATCGATAAGTTTAGCAGCTTCTTTGTACTTCTTACCCATTTTAGGTTCCTCCTTTGTGGTTGTGCGGAAAATCCTCCCACATAATGAAAGGGTAGCAGGCTTCAAGAAACTATCCGCCTGCGACCCTCATCGTTGTTCATGGTAATCAAAAAGACAATTAGTCTTCGATTACGATACCCATAGAACGTGCAGTACCTTCAACCATCAACATTGCTGTTTCAACAGATGATGCGTTAAGGTCTGGCATTTTTGTTTCAGCGATTTCACGAACTTTGTCACGTTTGACAGTCGCTACTTTCTTACGGTTCGGTTCACCTGAACCACTCTCAATTCCAGCTGCTTTCTTCAAGAGAACTGCTGCTGGAGGAGTTTTAGTGATGAATGTGAATGAACGATCTTCAAAAACCGTGATGACTACAGGGATAATCAAGCCGGCTTGGTCTTGTGTACGAGCGTTGAACTCTTTACAGAAGCCCATGATGTTCACACCTGCTTGACCGAGTGCCGGTCCAACTGGTGGAGCTGGGTTTGCTTTGCCCGCAGGAATTTGAAGTTTTACGAGTTTCATAACCTTCTTCGCCACGAGACACACCTCCTTAATTCTTTAATGTGGTTTAATTGGACGTTGCGCGTCCTCCCACTCATTCTATTCGACGAGTTATTTATCGAAATAAGCACAACATCAAACACGAAAAATTGTATCATTAAAACAAAACATTCGCAATAGGAAACTTAGTCGATTTTATCGACCTGTGCGAAATCAAGCTCGACCTTCGTTTCGCGACCGAACATATCAACAGAGACTTTCATCTTCTCAGTATCTGTATCAAGCTCCTCGATCGTACCTTCGAGATTTTCGAAAGCCCCTTCTTTGATTCGGACGATTTGTCCGAGTGAGAAGTCGTAACGGCTCTTCAGATCAACGAGACCCATTGATCCAAGGATGTTTTCTGCTTCTTCCGGAAGGAGTGGTGTCGGTTTTGAACCGCCGCCTACTGATCCGAGGAAGCCCGTGACGTTCGGAGTGTTCCGGACGACATACCAAGAATCATCCGTCATGACCATCTCGACGAGGACATACCCCGGGAAGATCTTGACTTCACGTTCTTTGATTTTCGTTTCTCCCTTTTTGTTCGTTACTTCTTCTTGTACCGTTTCAATCGGAACGAGTACACGGAAGATTTTTTCGTCCATGTTCATGGATTCAATCCGACGTTCAAGGTTCGCCTTGACGTTGTTTTCGAATCCGGAATACGTTTGGACGACAAACCATTGTTTCTCCATGGTAGGCCACCTCTTCTTTTTACTTAATCAACCAGCTCATCAATGCGCTAAGCCCTGAATCGATACCGAAGATGAAGACACCCATAAAGATCACCATACCGATGACCGTCAATGTGTATTTCGTCAGCTCTTTTCGTTTTGGCCAGCTCGTCTTTTTCAATTCATTCCATACGTCACGCAAAAATTTCATCGTACTTTCCCTCCAGGATGTAATAAATCGGGACAGATGAAGCCTTATTTCGCTTCTTTATGAATCGTATGCGCGTTACAACGACGGCAGAATTTCTTCAATTCCAAGCGGACAGTGACGTCCTCTTTTTTCATCGTCGTATAGTCGCGGGCACCGCAATTATCACAAGCAAGGCCTACTTTCTTCGCCATCTCAAAGTCCTCCTTCTTTGCCACTCTTCTCTTCTGTTAAGGTGCTTTCTTTCCGAAAAAGAGCGTAAAAAAAAACGCCTATGAGCGGCGTCTCGCTAGTAAGGCGCTAGTTATACAGTAGCATAGGAAGGGATTACGGTCAATCTACCTCTCTGTTAGACCGTCATCTTTCGTGCTTCGAGGTAGCGTTCAAGCTTCCGTTTGACGCGTTGCAAAGCATTATCGATCGATTTAACGTGACGATCGAGGTCGTCGGAGATTTCTTGATACGTCCGTCCATCGAGATAGAGCGCGAGGACTTTCCGTTCGAGATCACTCAGAATCTCCTCCATCTTCGATTCGATGTCTGCGTATTCTTCTCGGTTGACGATCAAGATTTGTGGATCAGAAGGTGCTGTCGACGTGATGATATCCAGTAGCGTCCGCTCTGATTCATCATCATAGATCGGTTTATCGAGCGAGATGTACGAGTTCAACGGAATATGTTTCTGACGTGTTGCTGTCTTAATCGCAGTAATCATCTGTCGCGTGATGCATAATTCGGCAAATCCTTTAAACGAGGCGAGCTTATCCGTTCGGTAATCTCGTACCGCTTTATAGAGACCAATCATTCCTTCTTGAATGATATCTTCTCGGTCTGCCCCAATCAAAAAATAAGAACGGGCTTTGGCGCGTACGAAATTTCGATACCGCTCGATCAAAAATTCGAGCGCATCGCTGTTATCGAACTCTTTCGCTTGTTCTACAAGCGCTTCATCGGTCATGCACTCAAACTGGTCGAACGAAACCAAACTCATCCTGTATCCCTCCAAGCATCATTGACGAATAGTTCAATTGTTTTTAATTATACAATAATTACCTATCGTACGACAATGAAAATTGGCATGACCTCTTTTGTTGTATCCAAAATGTATCTTTTCTATAAAAAAACCACCGTTCTTCCGAATGAAGGAGAACGGTGGATCGCTCATGCGAATGGTTCATATCATATATCCGAATTCTTTCGTCGACGAATCGCTTCGAGACGAGCAATGACGTCTTCCGGTAAGTCAATCTTCGAGCGCGGTTGAGCTGCTGTCTTCGCAGACGTCGTCTGTTGCTTGATGACGGCAACTGCCGCTTTCCATTCACGTCTAAGTTCCTGCGCCGATATACGAAGTGCTCCGAGTGTGAAGATGACCCACTGCTCCGTGTAATCATTCGTTGCTACCGTCAGCTTGACTCGGATGTCCTGTAACCAATCAGCAGCTGTCTTTTCAATCCATTCATCTGCCGTTTCGTTCTCCCGTGTATAGACGATATCGATTCCACTTTTTTGCATCCGTGATTCACGGCCCGGTTGCAGATACGCGTCAAAGACGATCGTGACGCTGATTCCTGTAACGGCTTGGTACTCTGCCATCGCATGAATCAACCGTTCCCGCGCTAATTCAAAATCTTGCTCCCGCAACGTCCGAAATTCCGGCCATGCACCAATGATATTGTAGCCATCTACGATGAGGCGATCATACTTCATCGCGCATACGGCTTTCTAGTCCGGTAGACTTCATATAATAATAGCGAAGCGGCAACCGATGCGTTAAGTGACGTGACATGTCCTGCCATCGGGAGGTGGACGAGGAAGTCACATTTTTCACGGACGAGCCGGCTCATTCCTTTTCCTTCACTGCCAATGACGATTCCGAGCGGCATCGTCCCATCGAGTGTCCGGTAGTCGTCACTTTCACGTGCATCCGTTCCGACGAACCAGATGCCTTGTTTCTTTAAATCCTCCATCGTCCGCGCGAGGTTCGTCACACGAACGACCGGGATATGTTCGATTGCGCCTGTTGACGCCTTCGCGACGACTTGCGTCAATCCGACTGACCGACGCTTCGGAATGATGATCCCGTGTGCCCCAACAGCATCTGCCGTCCGCAAGATCGATCCGAGGTTATGTGGATCCTCGAGTTCATCAAGCATGATCAAGAGCGGTGTTTCATCCTTTTGACGTGCGAGTTCGAAGATGTCTTCCATCTCAGCGTACTCATACGCAGCAACCGCTGCGACGACACCTTGATGATTTTCCGTTCCAGCTAAACCGGTTAACCGCGAACGCGGGACGAGCTGAATTTGAATCCCTGCTTCCTGCGCCATCGAATGGATGACGGCAAGCGGTCCTTTGTGTTGTCCTTCCTGTAAGAACAGCTTGTTCATCTCTCGTCCACTCCGTAATGCTTCTAGGACCGGATTACGACCTGACAAGAAATCTTGTCCTTCTTCGAGCGGTTCGATCGCGACGGGCTGTTCCTTGACCGGAGTGGCTTTTCGTTTCTCTTGTGCTGGGCGCTGTGCCTTCGTTTTTGGCTTCGCACCGGTTGCCTTAGGATTCGTCTGTTTTTTCGGCTTCGAGTAGTTCGAACGCTTGTCCGATGAGTTCTTCAAGGCGATCCCCTCCTTCTGAAAGATAAATATAACCGAGCAATGCTTCAAATGCTGTCGCGTAGCGATACGTGTGGACGTCCGTGCTCTTCGGGACAGAACCGGATTTCGCGTTCTTTCCGCGCCGAACGACCGCTGCCTCTTCTTCCGTCAACGCATCCGTATTCAACCAGTGCGTCACGACCGTCGCTTGTGCTTGTGCCCGAACATACCGGACAGCTGCTCTATGCAACTCGCCCGGCTTCACATAACCTTGTTCGAGCAATCGCTCCCGCACACGAATCTCATAGACGACATCGCCCATGTACGCTAACGCGAGTGCATTCAGTTGTTTATAGTTCTTCATCCGCGCTTCCACCGCATCCCTTGCGCTGTGTCTTCGAGCAGGATCCCTTGATCACGCAGCTGATCGCGGATTGCGTCCGCTCGTGCGAAGTCACGATTTTGACGGGCTGTGTTCCGCTCTTCGATCAACTGTTCGACTTCTTCATCGAGTAAGCCTTTGTCGACTGTCAACGTGACACCGAGGACATCTGATAATTCCGAGAAGAGTGCGAGGAACTGTTCGAGCACCTGTTTCGACACATGTGCTTCTCCGAGGTACAAGTTGGCTTCTTTCGAGAGATCGAATAAATCCGTCACAGCGTTCGCTGTATTGAAATCATCATCCATCGATGTGATGAAATGTTCCTTGATCGCCGCTAGACGATTCAACCACTTCTCGTCACCTGTTCCGAGATCAGCCGTCATGTCAAGACGGTGTTCGATGTTTGCGACCGACTCCCGAATCCGCGCGAGACCGTTCGCTGCTTGATCGATCAGTTCCCGACTATAGTTGATCGGGTGACGATACTGAACCGATAACATGAAGAACCGTAACACCATCGGATCGACCGCTTGGATCGCTTCATGGACTGTCAGGAAGTTACCGAGCGACTTCGACATCTTCTCGTTTTCGATGTTCAAGAACCCGTTATGCATCCAGTAGTTCGCGAACTTCTTCGAGTTGCATGCTTCCGACTGGGCGATCTCATTCTCATGATGCGGGAACTTCAAGTCTTGTCCACCAGCATGAATGTCGATCGTCTCCCCGAGATATTTCTTCGCCATCGCCGAGCACTCGATGTGCCAGCCTGGTCGTCCTTCGCCCCATGGACTCGTCCATGCCGGCTCCCCTGGTTTTGCTGCTTTCCAGAGCACAAAATCAAGTGGATCTTCTTTTTTCTCTCCAACTTCAATTCGTGCGCCTGCGCGCAATTCATCAATCGACTGTTGGCTCAATTGTCCATAATCATCGAAGCTACGCGTCCGGAAGTAGACATCTCCGCTCGATGCGTAGGCATTGCCTTTTTCGACGAGAACTTCGATGAAGGCGATGATATCGTCCATCGTTTCCGTGACGAGCGGATGGATATCCGCTTTTTGGACATTCAAGGCACCCGTGTCCGCGTGATACGCCTCGATGAAACGTTTCGTCAACGCATGATAGTCTTCTCCGAGTTCGTTCGCTGTCCGGATGATCTTATCGTCGACGTCCGTGAAGTTCGAGACATATTTGACTTCATATCCGCGGTATGTGAAGTAGCGGCGGACCGTATCGAAGACGATGGCTGGACGTGCGTTCCCGATATGAATGTAGTTGTAAACAGTCGGGCCACAGACATACATCTTGACCTTTCCTTCTTCTAATGGTTTAAATGGTTCCTTTTTTCCGGTCATGCTGTTGTACAGTTGAATCATGACGTCGCCCTCCTTTAATCCGTTCAATTTCTTGTTTTAATACTTCTAGTTCCATTTCAATCCGCTCTTGGCATTCGCTGACCGGATCCGGGAAACGATGATCAAGTGGTGCTTCGACCTTCATGCCGTCTTGAATGACGACACGTCCCGGAATGCCGACGACGGTCGCATTTGGAGGAACGTGTTTTAAGACGACGGAACTGGCACCGATTTTCGAGTATGCCCCGATCGTGATATCACCAAGGACACGGGCACCGGCAGAGACAAGTACACCGTCTTCAATCGTCGGATGACGCTTTCCTGTTTCTTTCCCCGTTCCGCCGAGCGTCACGCCTTGAAACAACGTGACGTCATCACCAATGATCGTCGTCTCACCAATGACGACACCCATCCCGTGGTCGATAAAGAATCGGCGTCCGATCGTTGCTCCTGGATGAATCTCGATGCCTGTCAAAAAGCGACTGAACTGCGAAATCAATCGACCGAGCAAGCGGAACTTCGCGTTCCAGAGTCGATGGGCCAGGCGATGCATCCAAATCGCATGTAAGCCCGGGTATGTCAAAATGACTTCTAACGTGCTGCGGGCAGCTGGATCTTGCTCAAACACATTGCGGATATCTTCTCGTATCCGTGTCATATACGTTCTCCTCTCCATAAGAAAAAGCGCCTCCATGCATTGCTGCACAGAGACGCTAACGAAGCGCGGTCCCACTCTGTTTGGACGATTGACTCGTCCCTCTCGACGTCCGTTAACGCCGGAGATACGTCTGCGCCTACTCTCACGGATTTCGGGCAGCACTCAGAGGGGCATTTCATGATTCGCTTCTTCAAGCCCTCGCACCATTCGAGCTTGTCTCTGGAGAAGAAGACGCATCGTTACTTTCCTCGTCTACGCTTTCGTTATTCTGCTTCAAGCCGTGCAAGCACACGGTCTTTTCCTAGTAATTGAATCGTGTTCGGGAGTTCTGGACCATGTGTCTGTCCTGTCGTCGCGACACGAATTGGCATGAACAAGTTTTTACCTTTTTGACCAGTCGCTTTTTGCGTCGCTTTGATCGATGCTTTAATCGCTTCTGGTGTCCACTCTTCGAGAGCACGTAACTGGTTCGCGAATTCTGCAAGTACAGTCGGAACCGTCTCGCCACTCAAGACAGTGTTTGCCTCTTCATCATACACCACTTCGTCCTCAAAGAACATCTCTGAAAGCTTGACGATTTCCGCGCCATGCGTCATTTGTTCGCGGTATAACGCGACAAGATCACGTGCCCAAGCGAGCTCTTCTTCTGAAGGTGACGCTTCGACGCGACCTGCTTCTTGTAGGAACGGAAGACTGGCTTCGAATACTTCTTCGAACGATTGATGTTTCATGTACTGGCTATTGATCCAAGCCAATTTGTTTTGGTCGAAGACAGCTGGACTCTTCGAGAGACGATCCGCGTCAAAGATCTCGATGAACTCTTCTTTCGTGAAGATTTCTTGTTCGCCGACTGGTGACCAACCGAGAAGCGTGATGAAGTTGAGCAATGCTTCCGGGAGATAACCGAGCTCTTTATACTGCTCGATATACTGAATGATCGAGTGATCACGTTTCGAGAGTTTTTTGTGTGATTCGTTGACGATCAATGTCATGTGACCGAACGTCGGGTATTCCCAACCGAACGCATCATAGATCATCATTTGTTTCGGTGTGTTCGAAATATGATCATCCCCACGAAGAACATGGCTGATCGCCATCAAGTGATCGTCGATGACGACGGCAAAGTTGTACGTCGGAATGCCATCTTTTTTGACGATGACCCAGTCACCGAAGTCTTTTGATTCGAATGAGACGTCATCTTTAACGATATCATTCCATGTATACGTGACATCTTCCGGTACACGAATCCGAATCGATGGCGTGCGACCTTCTGCGCGGAACGCTTCTTCTTGTTCTGCTGTCAGGTTACGGTGCGCTCCTGAATAACGTGGTGCTTCTCCGCGTGCGATTTGTGCTTCGCGTTCTGCTTCAAGCTCTTCCGATGTCATGTAGCAACGGTAAGCAAGTCCTTTTTCAAGTAACTCGTCCGTGTACTTTTGGTAGATATCGAGACGCTCCATTTGTGAATAAGGACCGTACTCGCCACCGCGACCCGGACCTTCGTCCCAATCGACACCGAGCCACTCGAGGTTCTTCATTTGACTCTCGACACCACCTGCGATATTCCGCTTTTGGTCCGTATCCTCGATTCGTAATACCATCTTACCGCCTAAGTGGCGCGCAAACAGATAGTTAAATAATGCAGTCCGGGCATTCCCGATATGCAAGTGTCCTGTTGGACTTGGGGCATAACGTACTCGTACTTCTGCCATTGCCAATCACTCCTTCGACTAAAATTCGCTTATCTAGTATACCTTATTCTTCGATTCGTTTCAGTAGAATCACTGCTTGACAAGCGATTCCCTCTTCTCGTCCCGTAAAACCTAACCATTCCGTCGTCGTTGCCTTGACATTGATCTGTTCAATGTCCGCTTCGAGCAATTCCGCGATCCGCGCACGCATCGTGTCGATGTACGGACGGAGCTTTGGTGCCTGTGCGATGACTGTCGCATCTAGGTTGCCAAGCTCATACCCTTGTTGTTTAACGAGCGCGTAAACATGCTGCAGCAATTTTGCTGAATCGGCATCCTTGAATTCCGGATCCGTATCCGGAAAATGTTTTCCGATATCTCCTGCTGCGATTGCACCAAGTGCCGCGTCGGCAATCGTATGTAACAAGACGTCTGCATCCGAATGACCGAGCAATCCTTTCGTGTGCGGAATCTCGATGCCGCCTAAAATCAATTTCCGATCTTCTGCAAAGGCATGTACATCAAAACCTTGTCCAATTCGAATCATCGTCATTTCCCTCGTTTCATTAGAATCGCTTCACCGAACCACAAATCGTCCGGTGTCGTCATCTTGATATTTTCGTAGTGACCGTGGACGATCGTTACTTTTCCTCCGTCCCATTCTATCAAACTTGCATCATCGGTTCCTAGGTATTTCGTTGCCGCTTTTTCATGAACCGTGCGAATCGTCGCAAGATCAAACGCTTGTGGTGTCTGCGCTGCCATCAGGTGTTCCCGCGGGACGGTCTCACTGATGTGATTCGCTTCGATCCGTTTGACGGTATCTTTGATCGGTACCGCGAGAATCGCTGCCTGATCTAGGACTGCTGCTTGGACGACCGCCTGAATCGCTGCTTGTGAAATGAACGGTCGAGCACCATCATGGATCAGAACAATCCCTTCGCCTTCTAACGCCTCAAGACCACGGAGCACACTTTCCTGACGTTCGGCACCACCCGCGACAAGTCTAATCGATGTCTTATAAGACGCGATAAGACTTGTAAACCATTCTTGTTCTAGTGGATTGATCGCGAGGACGATTTCCGTACATGCCGGATCTGCCTCGAAGACATCCAGTGTCCAAGCGATGATTGGACGGTCTCTTAGTTCAAGCATCAATTTATTACGATCTGCGCCCATCCGCTTACCGGCACCGGCAGCGGGGATGACGACGCGATATGTGGCTGTAGACATCCCATTCCCTCTTTTCTCTCTCACTGATCATCATGATCCATTCCATCACACCGAAAACGGACTCGATCATGAAATCGAATCCGTTGCAGGGTCTATCCGAATGCCTCTCGATGTCTCTCTAGGCATAGTGTCTCATTTTTCTTGTGGTTTCGCAAAAATCATTCGTCCAGCTGACGTCTGCAAGACGCTCGTGACGACAACGCCAATCGTTTTCGAAATGAGGTGTTTGCCTCCTTCAACAACGACCATTGTCCCATCTTCGAGATAGGCAATGCCTTGTTTTTGTTCTTTTCCTTCCTTGATGACAAGAACGGTCATCTCTTCTCCTGGAATGACGACTTGTTTGACGGCATTCGCCAGATCATTGATGTTAAGGACAGGAACATGTCGGACTTCACAGACTTTGTTCAAGTTATAGTCGTTCGTGACGACGATCCCTTTGACGAGTTCCGCGAGTTTAATCAGTTTAATATCGACTTCCGGTACATCCTCGAAGTCGCCATCATAAATTTCGACCTCGACTCCAGGAATCTCTTGTAACTCTTTTAAGACATCGAGTCCACGACGTCCACGGTTTCGTTTCAACGTATCGGAAGAATCGGCGATGTATTGCAACTCACCGATGACGAATTGCGGGACGATCAGTTTTCCTTCGACGAAGCCGGTTTTTGTGATATCCGTAATTCGTCCGTCGATGATGACACTCGTATCAAGTACCTTGCTGTTTGACTTAACTGGGACGACGACTTCTGACGTCGCCTTTTTCTCACTTTGGTTACTACGTAAGAAGATTTTCGTCAATTCATGACGTTTACGATACCCGACCGTAAAGCCGAGGTATCCGAATAATGCCGTCACGATAATCGTGAGGACGTTACTTAAGAAAGGAATCCCAACCAAGTCGATTAACGTACTGACAAGAAATGCCAATATCAATCCGATTAAGAGACCTAATGTTCCAAAAAAGAGATCTGCCACTGGGGCTTTGACGAGTCGTTCTTCTAAAAATCGGAGAAGTCGAATTACCGAATCCGTAATGAATAATCCAATTAATAAGAATATGAGTGCACCAATCGTTCCAGTTACGTATTCGCTCATCAACCATGCAGGGAATGTCGTATTTGTTGCCGTTTCAATCAATTGGAAGAACTGAGGTAGCAACAAAATTCCGAGGGCAAGTCCGAGTAATGCAAAAAATACCCGAATGACGATTTTCAATCTTCTCACCTCCTTTGCTTATTTTAAGTTCATTGTAACATGTACTGAATTGAACTACCTACGCCGGAAGGAGGGGAAACTGTTTACATATCCATTACAGTCCCCCCATTTTTTGCGTCATTCCAGCTTAAAACGGAATGGTTTCACGTAATGCTTCGTCCACACTCTCGACACCGACGACCGTAATCCCGTCCGGATACGTCCAACCGCCTAAGTTATTTTTCGGAATGATCGCTCGCGTGAAACCGAGTTTGGCTGCTTCTGCTACACGTTGTTCAATCCGCGATACACGGCGAACCTCACCTGTCAATCCGACTTCACCAATCACGACATCCGTCGGACGCGTCGGCTTGTCACGGAAACTAGAAGCAATCGCGACACAAACCGCCAAGTCAATCGCGGGTTCATCAAGCTTCACCCCCCCGGCTGCCTTGAGGTACGCATCTTGTGTCTGTAAGAGAAGACCCGATCGTTTCTCAAGCACAGCCATCAATAAAGCCACCTTATTTTGATCGATTCCGGTCGCCATCCGTCTTGGATTGCCGAATGACGTCGGTGAAATCAACGCTTGCAGTTCGACAAGGACCGTCCGTGTCCCTTCCATGGAAGCAACGATCGTCGAACCGGATACACCGGACGTCCGCTCCTCGAGGAAAATTTCTGACGGATTCAAGACCTCTTCAAGACCAGACTCCCGCATCTCAAAAATTCCGATCTCATTCGTTGAACCAAATCGGTTTTTGACAGCACGCAGAATCCGGAACGTATGGTGACGTTCGCCTTCGAAATACAAGACGGCATCCACCATGTGCTCTAGTAAACGTGGTCCAGCAATCGAACCTTGTTTCGTGACGTGACCGACGATGAAGATCGCGATCCCGCGACTCTTCGCAATTTTCATCAGCATCGCCGTACATTCCCGTACCTGTGTCACGCTGCCGGGTGCAGACTGAATTTCATCAATGTAGACGGTTTGAATCGAGTCGATGATTAAAAAACGTGGCTGTTCTTCATCGACGACACGTTCAATCATGTTCATATCCGTCTCACTAAGGACGAACAAATCCTGAGTCGGTAAGCCAAGCCGTTCCGCGCGCAATTTGGTTTGTTTGAGCGATTCTTCTCCTGAGATGTAGAGCACTTTTTCGCCACGTTGGGCAAGACGTGCGCTCGTCTGCAGTAAGATCGTCGACTTCCCAATCCCCGGATCTCCTCCAACTAGCACCATCGAACCTGGAACGATACCACCTCCGAGAACACGGTCGAATTCACCACTTCCGGTAAAGACGCGACTCTCTTCTTGTGAGACGATGTTCGCGAGGCGCTCTGGCTTCAATTGTTTTGTTGTCGTATGAACGAAAGCGGCACCGCGCCGTCCTTTTTTCTCTTCGACGACTTCTTCGACCATCGTGTTCCATTCTCCGCATCCAGAACAACGTCCCATCCATTTCGGTGATTCGGTCCCACAGCTTTGACAAACGAATTTTGTTTTTAACTTAGCCAATCGATTCATCCTTTCTGTTTCAAAAAAAGAACCAGCTTCGCTCAGAAAGTGCGAAAGCTGGCCCTGTGCTCAGTGCTTATTCCGTTGCGGCAGAACTCACGTGATTCCGGCGAACGATGAATTCGTTCTCTTCGACATCAAGCGCAACACGTTCTCCTTTTTGGATATCGCCTGCGAGCAATGCTTCTGACAACCGGTCTTCCGCTTCCCGTTGAAGGGCACGACGGATTGGACGTGCGCCGTACTCTGGATCGTATCCGATATCGGCAATCTTCGAGAGGGCAGCTGGTGTCAATTCAAAATGAATTTCCTGTTCAGCCAAACGTTTTTCAAGGGTTTTCGCCATCAACTTCACAATCTCTTCGATGTGTTGTTTCTCGAGTGAGTGGAAGACGATCGTTTCATCAATCCGGTTCAAGAACTCTGGACGGAACGCCCGTTTGAGTTCTTCCATGACTTTATCTTTCATGTCTTTGTATTCGCGATCCGTATCTTCAGAAACAGCGAATCCGACATATTTATTCCGTTTAAGGGCACTTGCACCGACGTTCGATGTCATGACGATGATCGTGTTACGGAAATCAACCGTCCGACCTTTCGAGTCTGTTAAGCGTCCATCATCAAGTACTTGCAAGAGAATGTTGAAGACTTCCGGGTGCGCCTTCTCGATTTCATCAAGTAAGATGACTGAGTATGGTTTCCGGCGAACTTTTTCCGTTAATTGACCGCCTTCTTCGTAACCGACATATCCTGGAGGTGAACCGACGAGACGGCTCGTTGCATGTTTCTCCATGTACTCTGACATGTCGATCCGGATGATCGCATCCTCATCTCCGAACATCGCTTCGGCAACCGCACGAGCGAGTTCTGTCTTACCAACCCCAGTAGGACCGAGGAAGATGAATGAACCGATCGGACGTTTTGGATCTTTCAGTCCAGCACGTGCGCGACGGATGGCTTTTGAAATCGATTTAACGGCTTCATTTTGACCGATGACACGATCGTGAAGGATTTCTTCGAGGCGAAGGAGACGATCCGTCTCTTCTTCCGCGATCTTCGTAACCGGTACACCTGTCCAGTTGGCAACAACTTGTGCGATGTCATCTTTTGTGACTTCAAGTTTTTCGTTGCCTTGTTTATTCTGCCACTCCTCTTTCAAACGCTCAAGCTCATCGCGTAATTTTTGTTCCGTGTCGCGGAGGCTTGCTGCTTTTTCGAACTCTTGGCTTTGGACCGCTTCATCCTTGTCCTTACGGATACCCTCGAGTTTTGCTTCGACTTCTTTTAAGTTCGGTGGTGCTGTGTATGAACGCAACCGAACTTTCGATGCCGCTTCATCGATCAAATCGATCGCTTTATCCGGAAGGAAACGATCCGAAATGTATCGATCCGACAATGTGACGGCTTCTTGAATCGCTTCGTCTGTGATCGTTACACGGTGGTGTGCTTCATAACGATCGCGAAGACCAAATAAGATTTGTGTTGCTTCATCCGTTGTTGGCTCTGCGACTTGGATCGGTTGGAAACGACGTTCGAGTGCCGCATCTTTTTCGATGTATTTCCGGTACTCATCAAGAGTCGTTGCTCCAATACACTGGAGTTCGCCTCGTGCGAGCGATGGTTTAAGGATGTTCGATGCATCGATCGCACCTTCTGCTCCACCCGCTCCGATCAATGTATGCAATTCATCGATGAAAAGAATGATGTTCCCCGCTTGACGAATCTCATCCATGACCTTTTTCAAACGATCCTCGAATTCACCACGGTATTTCGTACCGGCGACGAGTGTCCCCATATCGAGTACCATGACGCGTTTATTGCGTAACGTCTCCGGTACTTCATTGTTGATGATTTGTTGAGCGAGACCTTCGACGACAGCCGTTTTACCGACCCCTGGTTCCCCGATCAAGACCGGGTTATTTTTCGTCCGGCGGCTCAAGACTTCGATGACGCGTTGAATTTCTTTCGCACGACCGATAACTGGATCAAGACGTGTTTCGCGTGCTTGTTGTGTCAAATCACGAGCAAGACCATCAAGTGTAGGTGTTGCGACACCTGAACCTGCTTGCGACGCGTTTGCTGTCGTTTCGCTGTTCCCGAGCAACTGGAGTACTTGCTGACGGGCTTTTGAAAGACTGATGCCTAAGTTATTCAAGACACGAGCAGCAACGCCCTCTCCTTCTCGGATCAATCCGAGTAAGAGGTGTTCTGTTCCAACGTAAGAGTGACCTAGTTTACGTGCCTCATCCATTGATAACTCGATGACCTTTTTCGCGCGTGGTGTATAGTGAATCGTCGTTGCACCATCTTGTCCGCGACCGATCAATGCTTCGACTTCCATCTGAATTTTATCTGAACTGAGACCGAGTGCTGTTAAGGCTTTCGCAGCGATTCCGTCTCCTTCACGTACAAGTCCGAGTAAAATGTGTTCTGTTCCGATATTGTGGTGCCCTAACCGTACTGCCTCTTCTTGAGCAAGTGCCAATACACGTTGTGCACGTTCTGTGAATCGTCCAAACATCATTATGCAAAACCTCCTTGTGTGTGATCCCTGTTTGTCTGTTCGGTTAACATCGTCCGGATCCGTTTCGCCCGTTCGATGTCCCGTTCTCTAGATGTTAATTGTTTCCCGAAATGCTTTTGTAGAAAACCTGTTTGTAATGAAACGAGCAGTTGATGAAAAAGATTTGGAGGAAGATTGACCTCTAGTCCCAGACTGTCTGCTAAGCGAACATCCGATAGTCGTTCCGTTGCTTCCCGCGCTGTAATCAGTCGAGCTGATGTCAGGATACCGTAGGAACGATATAGTCTGTCCTCTAGTTCTTCTTGATACATCTCCAATAATCCTTTTCGTGCTGCCTGTTCTGCTTCAATTAATGCTTCGACGGCAAATTGATAGTCCGTGATCAGCATATCCTCACTTGCCCCAAGCGTCCGCTGGTTCGAAAGTTGGAACATACGACCAGAAGCATCGCTTCCCTCGCCGTAACGCCCACGAATCGCGAATCCGAGCTGTCGTAAGTGTTTGATATAGCCTTGAATCTGATTCGTCAGGACCAGTCCCGGTAAGTGCAACATCACGGAAGCACGAAGACCTGTTCCGACGTTACTCGGACAAGTCGTTAAATAACCAAGCGTGTCATCAAAAGCAATTTTAAATCGTTCACTGATCAAGCGATCGACTTGTTTTGCGATCCGAAACGCTTCTTCAAGCTGTAGCCCAGGTAATAACGTCTGAATTCGAAAATGATCCTCTTCGTTTACCATGACACTGATCTGCTCATCCTCACTAATGAAGAGTCCTGTCCGTGGATGACTGGCTAACGCTGGACTGATCAGATGCTTTTCTACTAAAGCGGTTCGAGTCAGGACATCCGCCTGATCGACGCGACCAAATCGGAACCCTTTCATCCCGTTTAATTGGCGTTCCGTCTCTTCAATGAGTGCATTCGCTTGTGCTTCGGACAACATCGTTGAGAACGGATAACGTGTCGTATTACGCGCCAATCGAATCCGTGTCGAAACGACGATGTCGTCAAAAGGAGAAGATTGATTCATCGATTCGCTTAAAGGGTGTTGGAGCAACTCTTCAAACATGACGCAAATCCTCCTCGACACTCTCAATCTGTTGTTTTATGACTTCTGCTTCTTCATAATCTTCTGCTAAGATTTTGCGGTTGAGTTGTTCTTTAAGTCGACTGAGCTGCTGGTTCAATCGTTTTTCCACGGATTCTTCATCGGGTCGTGAGCCATAGTGCTGCGTATGACCGTGTTGGAACTGACGAACCATACCGTCGACTTCGTCTTTAAAAAATGAATAACAAGTCGGGCAACCGACTTTGCGAAGATGAAGCAATTGTTGACGGGTCATACCGCAAGACGGACACGCCGTCCCTTGATATTCACGTGCTAACTCCCGCACACAAACCGAGCATAAGAACTTCTCATCGGTTTCCGATTCTTGTGGAAGTTTGACACGGACGATTGCTTCTCGTTCGCCACATCGTTGACAACGCATCATGCATTCCTCCAATGTCCGACGACTAGAGTCGCTTCATGGTTTGAAGAAGCGTCCGCATCAAGTGGGCACGCATCCGGTGTTGATCTTCGACCGCCATTGGCAAACTCTCTTTTTGCAACAGCGATTGAATCAAAATAGCTTCCCGCCGCGTCAGTAATTGTTCGTTCATCAAACGAATCAAATAATCTTCTGCAGCTTGTTCCGTCAAATGATCACCGATCCATGAACTGACTTCGTCTAATAGATCGTGACTATCGAGCACAACGATTTTTTGAATCCGAATGTATCCACCGCCACCCCGTTTACTTTCAACAAAATAGCCCTTCTCGACCGTAAAACGAGTATTAATGACGTAGTTGATTTGTGATGGAACACAGTCAAAACGTTGTGCAATTTCTTGACGTTTGATTTCAATCGTCTTTTCGTCGTGTAAAATTTGCTTTAAATAGGCTTCGATGATATCTGTGATGTTTTGCATTGGCACCACCTCTCTGACCATCTTTGACTATTGTTTGATTTAATAGTAATCATCTAAAAAAAGAAATGCAACTGATAAGGCTTTTTAGAAAACACAAAAAGACCGACCTGCAATCTGCAGATCGGTCAAGTGCCTGGCAACGTCCTATCCTCACAGGGGGAAGCCCCCAACTACTTTCGGCGTTCAAGTGCTTAACTTCCGTGTTCGGCATGGGAAC